>JANXYP010000418.1 GCA_025355955.1 Chloroflexota bacterium | reverse complement strand
CAACTTGCGCGGGTCGACGATCACGCCGCCCTTGCCGCCGCCGTAGGGGATGTTGACCACCGCGCACTTCCAGGTCATCCACATTGCCAGGGCGCGTACTTCGTCCATGCTGACATCCTGATGGTAGCGAATACCGCCCTTGGCCGGGCCGCGCACGATGTTGTGCTGCACCCGGTAGCCGGTGTATACCTCAATCTCGCCATTGTCGAGGCGGATGGGGAAGTTGACGCTGAGTTCGCGCTTAGGCTTGCTCAGGATCTTACGCATCCCCATGTCGAGATCGAGCAGGTCGGCAGCCTGCATGAATTGTTCAACCGCAACCTCATAGGGGTTACGCTTGCCGCTGTTCTCGGCGGCATCGCTAGGGCGGGTGGGTGAGTTTGTAGTCAAGGCTTATTCCTCCTCGTTGAGTGTAAAGCTCTATGGGGCCATAAAGTTGTGTTTTCGCCGACAAGTATACCTTGAACGAGGCCGCTTGGCAAGTCCCTTTGTTCGTCAGGGTGCAGTTCATCAAATAGCAAAACGTAGCTGGTGTAGGGGTGGGTGGCGCTTACCTGGTTGCACGATTGCAAAACTGTGAAATGCACTCTGTTCGTCTTGCATGATGTTAAATACGGATTAGCGAACCAATTTGCCCGCCAGGCGAGTATTGACTCATATGATGTTAATGTAATTGCGTTCGAGCGGCGAACGTGCCACCAACGTGTTGCTATCTCTTAGGCTGCCTCAGCGTTAGATCAGTTAAGTGATGTGAACTAACGTTGAAGCAACAACCGGGGGGAAAAACAACACCAATAGCTAAGGAGAAAGTGTGTTTCTGTCGGGGCGAATCGTTATTCGCCTTGGCCCAATTTACACTCGCACCAAAGCTATCTGGTATAAAAGGTGGGCAGAAGCGATGAAAGTTATTATCGTTGATGACTCGATGGTGATGAGGGAGGCATTGAGCGAGGCGCTGGAGGCCGATGGCATTGAGGTGGTGGCAACCGCGCCCGACGCGCCGACCGCGTTGGAGGCGGCCGCAGAGTATCACCCCGATGTGGCGATTGTTGATCTGCACTTACCGGGGCAGGATGGCGAAAAGCTAGCCGCCGAGTTGCTCGACAGCCACCTGGTAGATTATGTAGTGATGATGTCGGTCGATAGCAGCAGCGCGGCCCGATTGCGGGCCAGCCGCGCCGGGGCGGCATTGTTCGTAGACAAGTGCCATGATACATCCAGGCTGGGGCGCGAGTTGCAAGCGCTCAAGGCTAGCGCCAGCCTTGGCCCTACACTGAAGCGATGGGAGGCGGTAACTTTAATTGCCAGGTTGACACCACTCTATCAAGCGATGAGGTAATTTGCAAGGGCGCACCCCTGGAGCTAAACAGGAGGTAATAAACGGGCGACGCATAGGAATGCGTCGCCCAAACTTTGATCCGCCGCGCCGCCGTTTAAGGGGTTGGCGTTGTTCCCGCGCCACTGGTGTCAGTGGTGGTGCCACCCGCGCTGGGGGTGCTGCCCGCTGCGCCGCTGCCGGTGTCGGGGGTAACTGCCAGGCACGATTGACTATCGCCCGCTGGGGTAGCAGGAGTGATGTCGCCACCGATCCAGCCAGTAATGCTATCAATCAGCCAACCCTTCGACCCTTCCTTCTTGAGCGTGAAGTTGACATTGCCGCTGCGACTGACTGCGATGATATTGGTGGTAACCAGCGCGACGGTGCCGGTAATCACCGGGTCGTTGACCGTACTGGTAGTGATACCGCCGAAGTTCTCTTTGGTGCTGAGGGCGGCGCAGGCAACTATGCTGGAGTCAATCTTGGCATAGGCCGAGTCGAACAGCTTGGCAAGGCTGGGATACTGGCCGGTATCGGTGCCACCGTATATATTGATAAAGGCTTGCACCGGCTGCCGCGGATCGGTGGAAGGCGGTAGCGAGGTGGGGGTCGGCGGCACCGGAACGGTGTAGGTGGCGCTGATGCCGCTCGAACAGGCAACATCACCCTGAGGGCAACCGAGGCGGCAGCTGGAGAGTAGCGCGGCGCTTGCCACCAGCATTGCTATAGAGAGCAGCATGGCAACCTTGTTGGTACGAAACATCTAGGGTGGGTCTCCTTTCCTAAATCACATAATTGTATATAGTGGCGCAGACGGCAAAAGGTTCATCGTATGCGGAGCGGTGTCCACTCGCGCAACGCCCCCCGCCCAGCCTCCCCTTTTGGGAGGGATTTTTGCGGGTTGCCTCATTCGGTTGAGAGGTTCTTTTAGAAATACTGGCTAATCTGATCGTAAACCTTCTGGATGTTGCTAGCATCGCCAGTGGACAGCACGGTATGGGTCATGTCGGCCATCTCCTGCAAGGCATTGACATCAACATCACTGCCGCTGCCATAGGCGATGGGGAAGATGCGGATCGAGGAAATATCCTCGGAGTTCTGTCCAGCGATGGCAGAGAGTTGCGATTTGGCATTGGCGGCGCTGGCGTTATCCTGCCCATCGGTAAGCACGACGATCGCGTTGATGCGGGTGGTGTCGTGCAGGTTGTCAAGCTCCTGAGCGGCTTTTAGCACCGCATCGAAAAGCGCGGTGCTGCCCTCGTTGAAATTGCCGCTCAACACCGCATCGAGTTTGGCCTTGTTCTGGCTGTAGGGGGCAATCGGCACTGCATAATCCACGCTATCAGAGAAGTCTATGAAGCCGATGCGGTCTTCAGGGCGGGCGCTGTTGAGGAACACCTTGAGACCCTGCAGCGCGTTGTATAGCTTGCTGCCCTGCTGCTTGGGATCACCCATCGAGCCGGATACATCCAGCACCAGTATGATGTTGGCTTGCTTGCGATAGTTCTTCCACGCATCCTTGACGCTGACCAGCACCTTGGGGCTGGGTACTTCGAGTACCGTCTTCGGTTCATTGGTATCTATTCCGTTGGCGGCGGTTAGCGGGTCGGCAAAAGCGACATCGGGGTTGGCGGGGCGGAATCCAAGCGTTAGCGCCTGTCGTTGGCTGGCGGCGGTGAGCAGATAATCCTTCCACACGCTGGCGGCGGCGCGCTGGTCAGCAGTCACCCAGGCGGCATTAGGGATGATGAAGGGATTGTCGTGGTAGAAAGTGCCTTCCTTCGGGTAGATCGCCACCAGCGGATCTTTGAGGTTACCATTCTTGTTCAGGTCGATGACGGTCTCTTCCTCCAGCGCGACAGCGGAGATGAAGTTGATGCCACCCTTCTTGATGTCGTTGGCGAACACGGTTGTGGTCGGGCTGTAGTGGACGATGCTGTTCTCGATGTTCTGGATGTACTGCTGCACCTTGGGGTCGGTCACATCGGCCTCGGTCAGGCCGCGGGTCTTACCAGCGGCGGCGTAGAACTCGGCAGTGACGATGCTGAGGCCGGTGGAGCTTACGTCGGGGTTGGTGTGGGCATACTTAAACTTGCCCCATTCGGGGTGGCCCAAGCTACCCCAGCCCTGCGCGTTGTTGTCGAGGGCGATAATGTCGCTGAGGCCAAGCGGTTTATTCGGCCAGCCCAGAGCTACCGCCATCGGCTTCCACATCGCTAGCACCACGGGAGTGTTGACCAGCGAGGGCGACTTGTCGAGCAGGGTCTTGTCGGCCTTGAAGTTGACCACGCTGATCCACAGCGAGTTGCTGGGCGACCAAACCGTGTACTGTGCCTGGCCGTTGGCGAGCGCGTCAGCGGCCACCCCGCTGTCCACCACCAGTGCGGTGACAAAGATGGGGCGACCGCTGGTCGGCTCCTTGATCTGAGCTTGATTGAACTTGTCTACCAACGGGGTAATCCATGGCTTCTTCTCCGAGCTATAGGCCATGGTGATCTCGATGGCGTTGCCGGGCTTCTGCACCACCGGCGTGCCGCTTACGACGACACCGTTATCAGAGCCGCAGGCCTGCAGCACCAACGCAATGCAGAGGACGAACAGGGCGGTCATATATCGATGGGCTAGCCGCTTAATCACGGAGGGTAATCCTTTCCGGCGGGTGGAAACAAAGGTGTGGAATGAGGCAAAGTATATAGGCTTTGGTTCGGCTTGTCAAACACCCGCGCTTGAACCTGGGGCGCGACAATCCACGCCCCTACAGTAATATACGCAGCCGGGTGCAGCCTTGTTGCAGCCAGTATATCACGGCAGCGGGATGGGGGCAAGGTAGGTGGTTGGGCGAGCGGACAAGCGAATGGTGAATGGTAAATGGTAAATGGTAAATGGGTGGGGTCATGGTATAATGCGCTTACCTACAACCCAACCCAAAGGAAGGCAATTCAACATGGCAATTACATACACCACAATCGTGAAACGCGGAGGGATAAATGCCACCGGACTGCAGGTTCCGGACGAGGTTGTGGCGGTGCTGGGAACGGGCAGGAACCCTAAAGTCAAGGCCACCGTGAACGGCTACACCTGGCGCGGCACCGTCCAGGTTTCTGATGGCGTGTTTATGCTCTCCTTGAGCGCGGCCTACCGCGATGCGGCGGGGGTTCATGCCGACGAGCAGGTGGAGGTCACCATCGAATTGGCCGAACGCCTAGCCGTATTGTGCCAGATTATTGGAATGGCAGCCTTCCATGGGTATCTATAGCTGATTTGAATAATAGCACAGTTGTTGATACCAAAGAGAAGATAACTGAAAGTGGAGCAGCGGACTCACGCTCACGCTTGATTAAGGCTGGTACTTTGCTTTTCAGCTTCAAGCTGACTATTGGTAAAATGGCTCTTGCTGGCATAGACCTGTATACAAACGAGGCAATTGCCTCCCTAATCCCCAAAGATGAGCTTCAGCTAAATCGTGAATATCTCTGGGCCGCTCTTCGTTCTGTAGATTTGGCTGAAGGCTCGTCCCATGCTGTGAAGGGTAAAACGCTTAATCAGGATACCCTAACCACTATTAAAATCCCCTTCCCCCCCTTGGCCGAGCAACAGCGCATCGTCGCGGTGCTGCGTGAGCGGCTGGGCGCAGTGGAGCAAGCCCAGCCGCCGCTGCCGCCCAGCTAGCTGCCGCCACCGCGCTGCCCGCCGCCTACTTGCGGGCGGTCTTCGCCAGCGACGAGGCGGCGGATTGGCCGAGGGTGAGGCTGGGGGATGTGTGCAAGCAAGATAGGGTCATCATCGAGTCAGAGTCTGAACAAGCTCGGAACCTTCCCTACCTAAGTCTGGAACACATTGAAAGTAACAGCGGGCGTATTCTTAGAAATGCGGTAGCTACTCTTAACGAGGGTCAGAGTAGCTCCTTCGCTTTTGACTCAAGGCATATACTATATGGTAAATTGCGTCCCTATCTAAACAAAGTGGCGCTGCCAGATTTTGCTGGCCGCTGCACAACGGAGCTAATTCCCCTGCTGCCGGAAAATGCGGATAGGGAGTTTCTCGCCTGGATGCTAAGGCGTAAGGAGACGGTCAACGCGGCTATGCAGCAAAAGACAGGCTCAAGAATGCCCAGAGCAGATATGGACGAATTGCTCAACCTTGAGTCTCCGATTCCTTCTTTTGAAACGCAGCAAAGCATTGTTGTCGAGCTAAACCAGCAGATGCAAGGCGTAGAGCAGCTACGCGCCCCCTTGGAAGAACAGCTCGCCGCCATCAACAAGTTGTCCGCCGCGTTGCTGCGACAGGCGTTCAATGGAGAACTGTAAAGCATGACCGCAACCATCAGCAAGCCGATCGCCGCCAAACGACTAGTAACCCAGCAAGACCTCAACAACTGGATTTGGGGCATCTGCGACATCCTACGCCAATCGAACTATTCCGGGGCGGTGGAGTACGTACCGGAACTGACCTGGCTGCTGTTCCTACGCATCCTCGACCAGCGTGAGGTCGCCGAGGCGAAGAAGGCGTTGGCAGTTGGCGACCGCTTCACCCCGTCGCTACAGCCGCCCTACCGCTGGCGTGACTGGGCGAGGCCAGGTAGCGAACCACGCGAGGGCAAGATGGGGGCGCTGTTCGAGTTCGTCAACCACAGGCTGATGCCCCATCTGAAGGGGTTGCGCGACCAGCCCAACGCCACCAGCCGCCAGAAGGTGATTAGCGGCATCGTCTCCAGCATTGAGCAGGTAAGAATCGAGAGCGAGGCCAGCTTTAAGGATGTGCTGGACCGTATCCACGCGATCAGCGACGTAGACCCCACCCATATGTTCGCCATCTCCCAGGCATATGAGGGGCTGCTGCTACGCATGGGCGACAAGAAGAACGACGGCGGTCAGTTCTTCACCCCGCGCGAGATCATCCGCGCCATGGTGCGCGTAGTCCAGCCGCAGGTGGGGCAGAGCATATACGACCCCTGCTGCGGCACTGGCGGCTTCCTTGCCCAGTCATATGAGTACATCCAAGAGGAGAGCGGTAGGAACGCCGCGCCACAGCAGGTGGTCGACCTGAAGCAACGCACCTTCTATGGCCGCGAGAAGGCGAAGCTAATCTATCCCATCACCCTCGCCAACCTGGTGCTGCACGGTATTGATCAGCCCAACATCTGGTACGGCAACACTCTGACTGGCAACGAGTCCTATGGGGGGCTGTTCGAGGCTGCACCCAGCCATTTCGACATCATCCTAACCAATCCACCGTTCGGTACCCCTGAGAGTGACGAAGCCAAAGCGAACTTCGCCTATAAGACTAAAGCTCCACAGATTCTCTTCCTCCAGCACGTGATCAACAGCCTGAAGAAGGACGGCCATGCAGGGATGGTGGTGGACGAGGGGGTGTTGTTCAAGACCAATGAGCTAGCCTTCGTGCAGACCAAGAAAAAGCTCCTTGATGAGTGTAACCTATACTGCATAGTCAGCCTGCCCGCCGGAGTGTTCACCGCTGCCAACGCCGGAGTGAAGACCGACCTGCTGTTCTTCACCAAGGGGCAGAAGACCGAGCGCATCTGGTACTACGACCTCTCCGACGTAAAGGTGGGCAAGAAGACCCCGTTTACCCTCGACCGTTTCGATGAGTTCTTCAAGCTGCTGCCCAGCCGCGCCGACAGCGACCGCAGTTGGAACATCAGTCGCAAGGAAATCGAAGCTCACAACTATGACCTGAAAGCAGTCAACCCCAATGCCCACCGCGATGTGGACACCCGCACCCCCACAGAATTGCTCGACATCATCGCGGCAAAGGGCGAAGAGGTGGCGGCTGCGTTTGCAAGGCTGCGGGCATCGGCTTTACCAACCAATGGCGAACCCCGATTGACCACAATGTAGGGGCGCATGGCATACGCCCGCGTGAAGCGCCAACCATGTCCATCGTCAGCATCAATCCTGCCCCACGATTCCGCGTTTTCCGCACCCCTCCGCGTCTTCCGCGTTTCAAACATTCCCTGCCTCGATAACGCCGCCGATTAGCATTGGCGCACCACCCCAGGGCGTATGCGATGCGCCCCTACGGCACATCGTCCGCTTATCTGTTTGTCCGCTACCCACGTCCGCTGGCTGGCCTTTTCCCAATATTGATGCGCGGCAACCTCTCCCCTCACCAAACCTCTCCCCGCTGGGGAGAGGCTAGCACTCAGCACTCAGCACTCAGCACTCAGCCAACTTGCCAGCACCCTGCCTAACGTGGTATCATAGCGCAACATTCAGGCAGACACAGCCAATTACGAGGGTACGCACAATGACCGCAATGACTGAGCCGGAGCAGGAAACCGAGGAGGGGCAGCGCACCGAGTCGCTGCAATCGCATCAGGCGCTGGTGCGGCGGGGCTATCTAATGGCAATTGGTGGGGCCGAGGACAAGCGCGAACAGCGCACCGTGCTACGCCGCTTCGTCGCTCTGGCGGGGGGACACGCCGCCCACATCGTGGTGATGCCCACGGCATCCGGCTTCATGGAACTGGTGGGCCAGAAGTATCACGAGATATTCACCGCGCTAGGCGCAAAGCACGTGACCGTGCTGGGGGTCAACAGCCGCGAACAGGCCCAGGATCTGGATGCCGTGGCCGCGGTTGAGGATGCTACCGCTGTGTTTCTCACCGGCGGCAACCAGATGAAGATCAGTTCGCTGCTGGGCGGCACGCCGCTGCTGCAGGCCATCCGCGACCGCTACAGCGCGGGCATCCTGGTGGGTGGCACCTCGGCGGGGGCCAGCGCCATCTGCCAGCATATGATTGCATACGGCGCTAGCGGCAGCGCCCCCAAGCAGCGCATGGTGCAGCTCTGTCCTGGCATCGGCCTGATCAACCAGGTGATCATCGACCAACACTTTACTCAGCGCGACCGCGTGGGCCGACTGATGACCGCTGTCGCCCACAATCCCTATATTATCGGGGTTGGTATAGATGAGGACACCGCTGCGATCATAGACCCCGACAAGCGGTTGGAGGTAGTGGGGCGCGGCAGCGTGCTGGTCATGGATGCCAGCAACATGAGCTACACCAACATTCACGAGGCTAAGGGCCACGGCCCCATCACCATGTATGGCATGACCCTCAGCGCCCTGACTCAGGGATATAAATACGACCTTATTGAGCGACGAGCAATCCTTACGGAGTTATAAGTTACAAGTTGAAAGTTGAAAGTTAAAAGCAGACGCTTATACTTGCAACTTTCAACTTTCAACTTTCAACTCCCCAAGCGGGGGGGATGCAATGAAGATACTCGAAATGCGCGTATATCGCGGGCCGTCCTACTGGGGCTATCGACCGCTAATTCGCATGGTGCTGGATATTGGCGAGTATGAGGACAAGCCGACCACCGCGTTGCCGGGCTTCACCGACGCGCTGTTGGCCCAGATCCCCACCCTCTCCACCCATACCTGTAGCTACGGGGTGGAGGGCGGCTTCGTGCGGCGGATGCGTGAGGGTACCTGGCTCGGCCATGTGGTTGAACACGTAGCGATCGAGCTGCAAGGGCTGGCAGGTAGCGTGGTCAAGCATGGCAAGACGCGCGGCACCGAGCGGCCCGGCGTGTACAACGTCATCTTCGACTATCTGGAGGAGGAGGTCGGCAAGCGGGCAGGGCAGACTGCCTTCACCATCGTCAATACCCTGGCCGCAGGCGGCACTTACGATGTGCAGAGCGAGGTGGAAGACCTGGCGCGGCTGGTGGATGAGATGGCGCTCGGCCCCAGCACCCAATCGCTGGTAGACGAGGCCAAGCGGCGTGACATCCCATATATACGCCTGAACCAGGAGAGCCTCATCCAGCTAGGCTGGGGGATGTACCAACAACGCATCCAGGCCACGGTCAGTAGTGCAACCCGCCACATTGCGGTGAGCATCGCCAGCGACAAGGAACTGACCAAGCAACTGCTGCACAACGTCGGCATCCCCGTGCCGCGTGGCCGCACCATTCGCTACGAGGATGAGGCGATTGCGGTAGCAAATGAAATCGGTTACCCGGTGGTGGTCAAGCCACTGGACGGCAATCACGGGCGCGGCATCAGCGTCAACCTGGTCAACGCCGAGCAGGTGCTAGCCGCGTTCAGTCTAGCGAAGGAGATCAGCCGCTTCGTTATCATCGAAAAATACATCCCTGGCCGGGACCACCGCGTGTTGGTGATCGGCGATCAGGTGGTGGCGGTGGCCGAGCGCGTCCCTGCCAACGTCATCGGTGACGGCAGGCACACGATTAGCGAACTTGTGGATATGGTCAACCTCGACCCCCGTCGCGGCGTGGCCCACGAGAAGGTGTTGACCCGCATCCAGATTGACCAGTTGGTACTCGACCTGTTGGAGCGTAACGGATATACCCTGCAGAGCGTTCCCGCCGCGGACGAGCAGGTGTTCCTCCGTACCACCGCGAATATGAGTACTGGCGGCACCTCGATTGACCGCACCGAGGACATCCATTACGACAATATGGAGGTGGCGATCAGGGCGGTAAAGGTAATCGGCCTGGACATTGGTGGCGTGGATATGGTCATCCCCGACATCAGTTGTTCGATCTACGACGCAGTGGAGAACGGCAGAGGCGGCGGCGCGATCGTAGAGGTCAATGCCGCGCCCGGCTTCAGAATGCACGTACATCCGGGTGAGGGCAAGGCCCGCAACGTGGCCCGCCCGGTGCTGGATATGCTCTTCCCGCCTACCGTTCCCGCCCGCATCCCGCTAGTCGCGATTACTGGCACCAACGGTAAGACCACCACGACGCGGATGGTGGCGCACATCCTCAAGATGGCGGGCAAGAAAGTAGGTATGACCACCACCGACGGCATCTACATTGACGGCAAGCAATTGCTGCACGGCGATATGACCGGCCCATGGAGCGCCCGCATCGTGCTGCGCGACCCTACTGTGGATGCAGCGGTGCTGGAAACGGCGCGGGGTGGCATCCTGCGCGAGGGTCTCGGCTTCGACCGCTGCAATGTGGGCGCGGTACTGAACGTGAGCAACGACCACCTCGGCCTGGGCGGCATCAACACCCTGGCCGAGATGGCGAAGGTCAAGTCGCTGGTCATTGAGGTGACGCGGCGCGACGGCACCGGCGTGCTGAACGCCGACGACCCGCTGGTGGCAGGCATGGCCCACCTCTGCTCCGGCCAGATCGCCTACTTCTCGCTAAACTCCAAGAATCCGCTGGTACGCAAACACGTGCGCGACGGTGGCATGGCGGTGGTCATCGAGGAAGGTGTAAACGGTGACATGATCACCATCTATCATGGTGAACAGCGCACTGCCCTGCTCTGGACCCACCTCATCCCCGCTACCTTGGACGGCATGGCCCGCTTCAACGTGGCTAACTGCCTGGCGGCGGTGGCGGTCTGCCAGGCTCTGGGCGTGTCGATCAGCGATATGCGGAGTGGCTTGCAAACCTTCAGCACCAACTTCTACCTTGCCCCCGGTCGCCTCAATATCTACGACAATGGCGAGTTCAAGGTGATCGTGGATTACGGCCACAACACGGTGGCGATCAACAACATTGCCGAGCTAGTCGGCAAGATGAAGCGGCAAGGGGCGAAAGCGGTGGCGGTGTTCAGTGCGGCAGGCGACCGCCGTGATGAGGACATTCGCACCTTCGGCGAGATCATAGGGCGCAGCTTCGACCAGCTGATCATCAAGGAGGACAAGAATCGACGCGGACGCAAGCAGGGCGAAAGCGCAGAACTGGTGCGCGCGGGGGCCACGCAGGGCGGCATGAGCGAAGCGCAGATTAGTGAGATACCGGACGAACTTGAAGCATCCAAGGCCGCACTCCACTCAGGCAGCCGCGACGACATCATCGTCATCTTCGCCGACAACGTGGAGGCAGTGTCGGATCTAGTCGCCAACTGGCACCGGGACTAGCTATGCAGTTTTTAGTTTGAGGAGACTTGCTTAATGACAGCAAGAACTAGCATTGCTTTGCCCGACGAGCTTCTGGCCCAGCTTGTTGCCGAGCTTGACGACGAGCAGACTACCGCCATCGCCCTGGATGGCAGCTATGCGCGGGGCGAGGCCAGCGAGTACAGCGATGTGGACATCATCTGCTACCGCGACGATATGCGTGAGGGCGAAGCGGTAAGGCACGTTTTCCGATACCGTGATGGCCTGCTTCTTAGCATTCACGGCACCGCGATTGCCACCGACCGAGTGGGGATGTACAAGCCGGAGCAGGCGATCTGGTGGGTGCCAGGGCTGCGTAATTACCGTATCCTGCTGGACAAGCGTGGCGAGCTGGCCGCATTGATGCAGGAGGCGCACAATTTTCGTTGAGAGGCGATGCGGCCAGCCGCCGACGAGTACGCCAGCGTCGCGCTATGGGATCTGGGCGAACAGACGCTCAAGTTGATGGGCAGGTTGGCCCGCCACGATGCGGGAACGTTGTACAACGCAACCACCAACCTGATCAGTAGCGATAGCGGCATTCTAGCCGTGCAGCGGGGCATCATGCTCAAGACCCAGAATAGCCGCATCCAGCAGATTGCCGAGCATATTGGGCAGGATACCGCCTGGACCTGTTACTATCGGTTGGCGATGGGCATAGACGAAGCGACCACTGCCCTACCTCCATGGGAGGCGCGGGCGGTGGCTGCCTTGCATCTACACCTGGAAACCATCACCCTACTCCGCCCCATCATCCACGCCGCACATCGGCCAGTCATCGAGGATGTTGAAGCGAAAATCAGAGCGATGCTGCAAGCATTAGTAGGGCTTATCGGGCGCACAGCATTGCGGGTGGGCAGCAGCTGGGGGCTGACCCCCCAGACCTCCTGAGAGCGATGATCATGAAGAACAAATTAGCATGATGCAGAGCGCGTGATACCAATTAGCGGTGGTGCCGCTATAGGTCGAGCCAGGGCGAACAACGGTTCACCCTGCCTCAATCTATAGCGGCACCATCTAGTATTACAGCCTCAGTTGGCGTTAATGCGCCAGAATGGTGTAGGGGCGAATCGGATACGCCCTGCCGCCCTGTGTCAAAGCCAATCGTAACTACCTCGTTATGCCAGCCAACTGAGGTTGTAATACTAGAATCGGTCTAAAAAGTTACCCTTGTCAGCCTGCTGGGGGCTTTTGGCTTCGTCTACTCTGGGGCTTTTTGCTGATGCGTTCTCGCAGTGGCTTTTACTACTACCTAACCTGCGGTTCGCCTGCTACGCTGTTGCCGAGGCTGCTATAGGGCTTGGCAATCACGATCCAGCGATAGCTATCCACCGCGTAGGGCCAGCAGGTAATCATGGTCAGGGTCTGGTCAGGGGTAGGGTTCATGTAGGCGGCATTCTTGATGCGCTGATCGAGCGGCATATTCGCCTCCTTGACCTTGGTTATCTCAGTGACCACGTAGATATACTCGGCCCCTTGCTGATTGTAGAGGCGCACTTCATCACCGAGTTTGGCTTCGTTCAGGTAGCGGAAGACCTCACCTTTGTAATCGTCGTGACCGGCGAGAACCACATTGCCAATCATGCCAGGATTAGCCGAACCCTGGTTGTGACCAACGGCGTACTCCGCCACATCCCAGATGGCAACCGGCTTGCCGCTTTCGGTATCGGTACCAGCGTGCCAGCCGACATCCACAACCTTGCTGTCTAGCTTGATACTGGGAATGACGATTCGCGCTGGCGGGGTGGTCGGCAGCGTGCCAGCGCTGCCTGCGCTAGGTTGCTGCCCGCTATCAATCGAGGGCAACGCGCTGTTACTAGCGACGGTGCTGCCGCCGGGCGCGGGAGTGGCAGCGCTTGCTTGCGCGACAGGGGTGACAGTAGACGGCAAGCTCACGGCAGGAAGATAGACCTGGGTCGGCACTCCGGACAACTGCTGCACATCAGGGGTGCTGTTCTCCAGCCACCAGTAATAACCCTGCATACCACCAACTGCCAGCAGCAGCAGCACACCAACAACGATCAACCCGTTGCCAGCATAGCGTAGCCCCCTGCTACGCTTCTTCGCCGCTGCGACTGGGGTGGTGATTGGGTTAGTGGTAGTGGCGCTCTGTTCGGCCAACGCTAATGCTCCTTCTATCGATCGATTTCGTTTCTGCTATATATACAACGTTGCAGGTGGTTTGGATGTTTCGCTTTTATTAATTAGCATGGGCTAGGCGTGAACTGTTTGGCTCTCAAGCTCTGCAAACTCCGGGGTGTCTTGAGGGATGCACGCCTCGGGATGCAAAGCCTCATATTGGGCGAGTTCCTCGCGCAGTTCTTCCAGATGACTTTGCAACGCTTCTCGCCACGTCTCACGCTGGAGCGGGTGCATCGGCTGCCCGTTAATCATCCTACTACCCACATTGGCAAACGCTGCTTCGAAGGTTACTATACTTTGGAGCGTAACGAGATACTGATGCTGATTCTTAATCTTGGCTCATCCTCCGTCAATGTATGCCAGGTGGTAGCTTGCTCTGGGAGTCGAGCGGTGGTATCACGGTAATTATTATAAGGCTGACAGCCCGGGTAAGTCAAGTACGCTGTAGAGCAGTAGAGCAGGGGTGAGCGTCGCGTTCTTGCATACCCCACCAAGGCGAACAACAGTCCGCCCCTACTGAACGCTTGCTCCGCAAGAACATGACGCACACACCTGCCACAGGCATAGCAAAAGGCAAACCCCATCAAATTGCAGGGCAGGGCTTGCCATTCAGCTATCTTCTTTGCTTACCCAACTACGGTGTAATCACAGCTTTGTAGACAATCTGGGCCATCTCGTCGCGGCGGATGTTGTTGTTGGGCCTGAACGTGTGGTCGGAGTAGCCGCTGACCACCATCTTGTGTGCGGCAGTTTCGATGCTAGCGTAGAAGACGTTGCTGGCTGGCACATCAGTGAAAGTCGGCCCGCTAGTCGGGGTGTAGAGTGGATAGTGGGTCGCGTTGACGACCAGCTTGGTGAGCTGGCCTCTGGTAATTGGGCGATTGGGCAGGTAGCAGGGGTACGGTTGACCGGCAGCTTGACAACTGGCCCGGTCGAAGCCGCTGAGGATAGCGGCATGGTAGCCGCTCTCGATATACAGATAAGCAAAGTAGCTGGCTGGCACATCGCTGAAGTCGGGAGTACCCATCGGCGTATAGGACACTATCCCGAAGCCGAGCACTATTACCTTGGCGAACTGGCCGCGCGTGCTGGTAACTGCGGGCGAGTAGTGGGTCGCATCGGTGCCGTTGATTACCGCACGGCAGTTGAGGTAATGGATAGCAGTGTAGAAGAGGTTGCCAGTGATGTCGGTGAACACGTTGGCGCAAGTGGTCGGCGTGGCGGTGATCGTTACTGGCGTATCTGTTGGGCCTCCGGGCGTGTGCGTTGGCTGCGGAGTGCTGCTTGGCGATTGCGTGTGCGTTGGCGCAGTGGTTGGCGTGTTGGTTGGTAGGGGGGTGTTGGTTGCGCTACCAATAATCATGCCTTGCAGAGTGAATATCTGGTCAGTTCCTGCCTCGGTGGGAACGCAGACGAGTTTCTCGCTCCACACAGTACAACCACTGCCGAACCCGTTACCCGGATTACGCCAGGAAGCAGGGCTGGATGCCTGTACGCTGCGGTTTTGCCAGTACCATTGGCCGCCGCCTGAGTAGTTCAACCGCGCCTGTACGGACAGGAAGTAGGAACTATTACCGGATAGGACTGCAGGGACGGTTAGGGGGATGACGTAATTGCCGGTCGTCGGTTGCGTAGCTGCCTGGTTAGTGGCGCTATAAACCGGACTGCCGGGGATAGTGACGGCACCCGAGACCACGCTGGTGTAGAAGTATATATTGAAGGCAGTGGGGGCATTTCCGGTGTTTTGGCCTGCCGCATCCACCTCGGTGATGCTCCAATTCTGGCTGCTGGTGATAGGAAAGTCGTCTGCTGCCTGGTCCTCGTACTGCTGGAATGCAGAATCGAAATCCTGTGAAGAAACATCTCCGCTGCTGGCGTTATCGTATTGGCTATATAGAACCGCATTGGGATAGGCGGCGGCTGGGGCAACGATCTGGCTGCGGCCGAGGCCTTGTGTTTGAGGAATCTTGCCGCTGAGGCTAATTGCGACACTCTGCTTTGCTGTTGCCGGTTGGGCAACAGGCTGCGAGGCGGGGGCGGCCTGCGCCGGGTTAATGACACTGGATATGGCAAGCACAATTGCGCCAACCACTATTAGCGCCAACCATCCTGTTACTACGCGCCTCCTGATCATATGGTATATCCCTTCTCCCATCACTCGATGGGGCGAACGAGTTTTACAAACGGTGGTAGTCAGTCATCTACTGAGACAACTAAGTACCATTGCCTGAATGTAATCTGCTTCGCATATTTGCCGAATATGCGTAAGCCTTATTATACGATGGTGCAGCAGCTAAATACAATGCCGGGGTTTCAACCGGGTGTGCGCCACGCTCTTGCATACCCCATCAAGGCAAACGGTTACTCGACCCTATGAACACTTGCTCTGCAAGAACATGACGCACACTCGTAGAGCAGGGGTGCAGTTCATCAAATTGCAACATATGCGTGTCTTAGGGGCGGGTTGCGTCGGCCCTGTTGGGGATCGCAAGATGGTAACTGCACCTGTAGAGCGCCGTTCAACGTGGCCGCGCCAACCTGCGACCGCGCGGCTTGCTCGGCTTATCCTTCTTCTTAGGCAGGCTGGCGGCGAAGCGGGCATCGGCGGCAGCGCGGTCGAACTCCTCGTGGGCGATGGTGTGTTGCGCTTGGGCCAGCATCGGCTTGAGGAACTGGCCGGTGTAACTGTCGGGGTTCTCGGCCACCTGCTCCGGTGTGCCAACCGCGATTAGCCTACCACCTTTGCTGCCACCTTCGGGGCCAAGGTCAATCAGCCAGTCGGCAGTCTTGATCACGTCGAGGTTGTGTTCGATGACTAGCACGCTGTTGCCCGTGTCCACCAGTCGGTGTAGCACATCGAGCAGCCGATCCACATCGGCGAAATGCAGGCCAGTAGTCGGTTCGTCGAGGATGTAGATGGTGCGACCCGTGGCCCGTCGCGACAGTTCCGCCGCCAGCTTGACCCGCTGCGCCTCACCGCCGCTAAGGGTGGTGGCGGGCTGGCCTAGCTTGATGTAGCCCAGGCCCACGTCATCGAGCGTGGACAGCTTGTTGTAGATACTCGGCACGTTCTCGAAGAATGTTGCGCCCTCGGCCACGGTCATATCCAGCACTTCGGCGATGTTCTTGGTCTTGTAGCGGATCTCTAGCGCCTCGCGGTTGTAGCGTGCGCCATGGCAGACTTCGCAAGGGACGTAAACATCGGGCAGGAACTGCATCTCAATCTTGATGATGCCGTCGCCGCGGCACGCCTCGCAGCGCCCGCCCTTGACGTTGAAGCTGAAACGCCCGGCGTTGTAGCCGCGCGTCTTCGCCTCCGGCACCCCGGCAAACACTTCGCGGATGGGGGTGAACACGCCGATATAGGTGGCGGGGTTGGAGCGTGGGGTGCGGCCAATCGGCGATTGGTCAATGTCAATCACCTTGTCTAGCGCCTCAATGCCCTCGATCGACTCGTGCTGCCCCGCCCGCTTGCGGCTGCGGTGTAGTTCGTGGCGCAGATACTTGTGCAGGATCTCGTTGATCAGGGTACTCTTGCCGCTGCCCGACACGCCGGTAACGGCGACGAACATCCCCAGCGGAATAGTCACGTCAATATTCTTCAGGTTGTGTTCGCGTGCGCCGTAGATGGTCAGCGCCTTGCCACTACCGTGCCGCCGCTGCTCCGGCACCTTGATACTGCGCCTACCGCTAAGATAGTCGCCGGTGATCGATTCAGGGCAGTTCAGCACATCTTCGAGCGTGCCTTCGACCACGATGCGCCCGCCGTGTTCGCCTGCACCGGGGCCAACGTCGATGATCCAGTCGGCGGTACGCATCGTCTCCTCGTCGTGTTCGACCACCAGCAGGGTGTTGCCCAGATCACGCAGTCGCACCAGGGTAGAGATAAGGCGGGCGTTGTCGCGCTGGTGCAAGCCGATGCTCGGCTCGTCGAGGATGTAGATGACCCCCATCAGGCTGCTGCCGATCTGGGTGGCGAGACGGATGCGCTGCGCTTCGCCGCCCGCCAAGGTAGCGGCAGCGCGATCGAGGGTGAGGTAATCGAGGCCAACATCCACGAGGAAGCCGAGGCGGGCGCGGATCTCCTTGAGTATCTGGCGGGCAATCAGCCGCTCCCGCTCGTTCAGCTTGCGGCCCATGCCATTGGCGGAGTGACCGTTAGCGCCATTGGCCGAGTGGCCGTTGCTGCTAAAGGGGGTGAGATTGTCCTCCACCGCCAGGCTCGCGAAGAAGTGGGCCGCATCCTGCACCGTCTCCTGTGTCACCTCCACGATGTTGCGCCCCGCGATAGTAACGCTGAGTGCTTCCGGCTTGAGCCGCGCGCCCTTACATACCGCGCAGGGGATGGGAGACATATACTCGGCGAACTCCTCGCGGATGCCCTCGGCGGTATTCGAGTCGGCGTAGCGGCGCTTGATATTGTTGACGATGCCCTCGAAGCTGGTCTCGTACTCGCGCTGCCGCCCACCGGCAAAGTGGCGCACGCGGATAGGCTCACTGCTGCCGTATAGAATGGCGTTGACCTGTTCCTCACTCATATCGCGTACCGGCGTGTCCATATCGAAGCCGTAGGCACGACCCAGCGCCTCAAACAGTTCGCCGTAGTAGGTGTCCACGCCAGTAGGCATACCGTTGGCGGCAATCGCGCCCTGCCGCAACGACAGGCTGGGGTCGGGGATGAGCAGGTCGGGGTCGGGTTCGAGGGTGGTGCCGAGGCCGGTGCAGGCGGGGCAGGCACCGTGCGGGCTGTTGAAGCTGAAACTGCGCGGCTCGATCTCGCCCAGGCTGATGCCGCAATAGACGCAGGCGAAGTGTTCGGAGAACAGCAATTCCTCACCATCCTGCACCGCAACGGTAATCACCCCTTCAGCCATCTTCAGCGCGGCCTCGATCGACTCGGTCACGCGGCGGAGATCGGTGCCACCGCCCAGCGACGCGCCACCCAGACTGTCTACATCTACGCTGCTTAGACCCTGGCCGCTGGAAGCGACTCCCGCCGCGACCCCTGCCATCACTGGCGCTAGTTCCAGGCTGGGCTGGTGTATAACCAGACGGTCTACTACCACCTCGATGGTGTGCTTCTTATACTTCTCAAGCTCTGGCGGGTTGTCAGCCTCGACGATATCGCCATCCACGCGGGCGCGCACGTAGCCCGCCTTGCGGATATCCTCGAACAGTTTCTGGTGTTCGCCTTTGCGATCCTTGATTAGCGGCGCGAGGATGAGGATACGGCTGCCGTCGGGCAGGCTGGCGACCGCATCCACAATCTCCTGCACCGTCTGCTGGGTAATCTCGCGGCCACAGTTGGGGCAGTGGGGGTGGCCGATGCGGGCATAGAGCAGGCGCAGGTAGTCGTATATCTCGGTGATGGTGCCGACGGTGGAGCGCGGGTTGCGGCTTGCACCCTTCTGGTCAATCGAGATCGCGGGTGATAGCCCTTCGATCAGGTCGACATCCGGCTTGTCCATCTGGCCCAGGAACTGACGGGCATAGGCGCTGAGGGACTCGACATAGCGGCGCTGGCCCTCGGCGTAGATGGTATCAAACGCCAGGCTGCTCTTGCCCGACCCCGACAGTCCGGTGATGACCACCAGCTTGTCGCGGGGGATTTCGACATCAATATCCTTCAGGTTATGCTCTCTTGCGCCCTTGACCACAATCTTATCTTGCACTTTTACCCCCACCCAACCTCCCCCAACGGGGGAGGAGAATTAAAGAACCCTCACCTGACCTCTCCCATAGGGAGAGGGGTGATCGTTAAGTAGACATAAATAGCGGGCGCACCGTTTTTACCTACAGTGGCCCAATGTATCTGATACGTACCCTCTATTATACCACATTTTTGCGGGATTCCAACAGTTTTGGGGCAGCAGTTTAGAACGGATGGGCTACGAAAATTAAAGATACATCGCAAGTTGGAGTGCATAAAATATTTGTTGGAGTAGAATTGGATAAAGAGCGGCTAACGGACTGTTCATCGGACAAACAGAGAAACGGAAGGAGAAGCCAAGTGAACGCTCAAATCTCAACCATCGAACCTCAACCCTCAGCACTGCTGTTACGCGCAACAGGGCAAGATTAGCGACCTTGGCGAGTACGCTGCCCTGTTCGATGCGCTGCCCACCGACATCCACGAACTGGCGGCGGTGGTGCGCGGATTGCTGTTCCATTATGGTGTGGGTAGGATGTATAACCACGTTGTGTCGCACGCACGGGTGCGCGACGATGAGTCCCGTACTGTGCGCGAGATGCTGGCAAAGATTGTCGCTCTAGACAAACGCCCGTTGACCGAGCCACGAGATTTCCCGCAGCGGCTGATCGGCTGCTGCCGCGACTATGCGCTGCTATTGGCAGCAATGCTGCGGCATCAAGGTGTACCAGCGCGAGTGCGCTTCGGCTTCGCCCGCAACCTCCAGGCCAACTTCGGCGGCGATCATATGGATACGGAATACTGGGATGCCAACGCGGGCCGATGGAAGCTGGTAGATGCACAGCAGGACGAGCGGCATATCAGAGCCGACAAGTTGCAGTTCGACCCCTATGATATTCCCCACCAGTGGTTTCCCTTCGCGGGCGAGATCTGGCAGCAGGCACGGGCGGGTGAGATTGACCCCCATCGCTATGGCTACTCAGAGTCTGCCGCCGGGATGTGGGTGATACAGACCTACCTCGGACTTGACCTGGCGGCGCTGAACAAGCGGGAGATGCTGATCGGCGATCAGTGGGAGCTGGCGAGCGTCTCTTCCGATGAGGACACCACTGCTGAGGAAGCCACGCTGCTCGACCATGTTGCCGACTTGACGTTGCGGGTAGATGAAACATGGCCGGAGGCTCTAGCGATCTACGAGGAAAACGCCAAGCTGCGTGTGCCATCTGTGATCGGCAGTTTCAGTTTGGCTAAGGAGTATCGCCGCGGCATTCTGGTAGGAGGGATTGTGTAAATCGACACTATGGGCGCGGTAAAGCTGCGGCCCTGCATAGCGTAACCCCCATCAGGGCGCAACTTCGTTGCACCCTTGGACCACTAGCCCGATGTGGTACAATGATATGGGCGCATTGCGTTGCACCCATGCCAAATAACAGGGAGGAGAACCACCATGGCTGATATGCACAAAGCGATTGAGCAGGCGCTGGCGATGAAGAATGTGGCAATCGTGGGGCTGTCGAGCAAGCCCGACCGCGCCAGCAACCATGTCGGCGCTTACCTGGCCGCGCACGGCTACAACATCATCCCGGTCAACCCCGCCGAGGATGAGGTGCTGGGGCTGAAGGCTTACCCCAGCGTGACTGACATCCCTGCAGAGATGCCGGTCGAGGTGGTAGACATCTTTCGCAAGGGTGAGGATACGCCACCGATTGTCGAGCAGGCGATTGCACGAGGGGCTAAGGCAGTCTGGCTGCAACTGGGCATCACCAGCGAAGCATCACGACGGTTGGCTGAGGAAGCGGGACTGCTGTATGTCGAAGATCATTGCATGAGGATTGAGTATGGCAAGCGGCACTCTGAGCAGTAGTGGTAGAGCTAGAAAACACCGAGATAGGTAAGCAACATTGCCATAGCTCTATTCTAGCATATCAGCACGAGCGGATGAGCGAGGATAGGCGGAAAAATAAGAGCCAACTGGCTGATGATCGAACATGGGACTTATACCAAATAGCCGAGGTGATGCCATAGTTCTGTAGGGGCGGACCGTTGTTCGCCCTGGCTCAATCTATAGCGGCACCACCGCTAATTGGACTTATACCAATTAGCCGAGGTGATGCCATAGTTTTGTAGGGGCGAACCGTTGTTCGCCCTGGCTCAATCTATAGCGGCACCATCGCTAATTGGAGTTAGATCAGCGGCTCATGTGTAAACGGCTCATCGTCGCCAATGAAATCCAGCACCTGGTTCAGATCCGTAATATCCGTGCCGCGCTTGAGGAAGCGGATGCCGACCCGCTCGGACTGTTGGCGGTGGCCGCGTCCGGGATCGTCGTCAATGAATATAGCATCAATCGGCTGCACGTGGGTAGTGGTTAGAATGTCGCGCAGCATCTGCTCCTTATCCGCGCTCCAGACTGCCTCGACGTGGTCGAACTGGTCAGCCAGGTTCCAGGCGGCCAGGGCGCGATGGGTGGGGGCGGGGTGGTTGTAGGTGCAGAGCGCAACCAGCACACCACGGTTGCACAGGTGGGCCAACACGGCGCGGGTTTCGGGGTAGAGTTGCAACCGCTTGCTATCGTTACGCACGATAACGTCGGGATTGGAGTCTGGTGGGCAGGAGTATTCGTAATCGTTGGAGCCAATATAGTCGCCCTCGCCATTATCGGAGATGTTGCCGCCATCTAGTCCATACCAGAGCGTCTCATCGCCGTCGAAGATGATCAAGCGCATACACTATTCTCCCGTTCCGAAACCATCACTCCATAAAGGGAAAGGCTATTTGCTTTTACTCAATACCGAATGCCTTAGCTTACCGGCAACTAAGGTCTCCAGCAGCGATGGCGCGGCGTTGTACCAGAGCTGAGACTGGTAGGCTGTCGAGCAGGCAGCCTGCCGCATCACTGACCAGGCGGCGCAGGCTCGGCTTGCGGAGGGCTTCGCCCTGCAAGGCTTCGCGGTAGAGCGTGTCAATCTGCGTGGCAACGTGCGGCCAGGCAAACTGTTGCGCCTGGAGGGTCGCCTGCTGGCCTAGTCGCTGACGCAGCGCGTCGTCGCTGAGAATCAGGCGCAACTTGCCTGCCCAGGCGCGGACATCATCGTGGGGCAGCAGGTAGCCAGTCTCACCATCGTGCACTGTGTGCGCCAGGCCACCCACCCGCGAGGCGATCACGGGCGTGCCACTCGCCATCGCCTCGACCGCGACCATGCCGAAAGACTCATAGCGGCTGGGCATCAGCGTTACGTCGGCGGCGATGTAATAATCGCGTAGCCGTTCCTGTGGCTGTGCGCCCAAAAAGGTTATGCGGTCACAAACGTTTAGTTCCGCCGCCAACCAGTGCATACGGGTCATCTCGTCGTCGGTGGTCTGCTTGCTGGGGTCGAGGTCGCCGCCCACAATCAGCAGCTTGATGTTGTCGCCCACTGCGTCGGCGTTGCGCTTCAGCTCATCAACCGCACGGATGAGCGTCTCTATCCCCTTCAGCCGCTCGATGCGGCCCACGAACAGAGCGTAGCGGGCCGACTGGCTGAGGCCGAGGCGGGCGCGGGCCGCTTCGCGCTCCCCAGCAGCGGCGGGGCGGAACATCGCGGTATCTACACCGCAAGGGACAATACGGATCTTGCCGAACGGTGCATTGTACTCCCAGGCCAGGTGGCCGCGCTCGGTGGGCGTGGGCGCAACCAGCATATCGACCTGCTTCACCAGTTGCTCCTCCACCGCGATGCGGTTGGCAACCTCAAGCTCTTGCGGGGTCTGGGCAATGCCGTTCTTCAGCTTGCCCAGGGTGTGGAACATCTGCAACAGCGGCACGTGCTTGCCCTGTTGCCACTGCCAGCGCTTGCGTAGCTTCACTCCTGCTGCGCCGCTCAACCAGTAGTGCGCGTGGATGATGTCGTAGTCGGGGTTGCCGTCGCAGCGACGGAACAACTCCACCCCCTTGACGAACTGATCGAGATGGTCGTAAACGCGGTTTTTGTCATATGCAGCCCGCGGCCCGGCTTCAATCTGAATTACCCGCACGCCAGGGACGAACCTGGTGACCATCGGCACATCGGGGTCCTGCCAGCGGGTGAATACGTCGACCGTATGACCCAACGCCGCCAACGAGCGGCTCAGGTCGCGGACGTAAACGTTCATCCCCCCGGTTTCCTTGCCGCCCAATGCGGCCAGGGGTGAGGTATGTACGCTCAACATTGCAATATTAGACATTTATCTCTCCTGATTTAACTGTTTATAATTATACGAACTTTAAGTTAAGACGATGTTAACTGAGCGTTAGAGTTGTATAGGACTTTGAACGTGCTTACGCTAAACATGGTAGCGGGGCAGCATTTCTCCCCCAAACCCCCGCTGGGGGCTTTTTGCTGCGTGCATTACGCAACATTTCTCCCCCAAACCCTCACTGGGGGCTTTTTGCTGCGTGCATTACGCAACATTTCTCCCCAAACCCCGCTGGGGGCTTTTTGCTGCGTGCCTTACACAACATTTCTCCCCAAACCCCGCTGGGGGCTTTTTGCTGCGTGCCTTACACGGGCTTCTCGATGCGGATGTTGAACACCTCGGTATTCTGACCGCCCAGGTTATACTTATAGCGCTCGGTGCCGCGCAGGAAGTCGAAGCACACGTGGCCGGATTCGATGACCTCCTTGATGAAGTAGGTGAGCAGCATCAAACCCACGCTGTATTCGCGATAAGCGGGATCGTAGCCGGAGTTATAGAGGTAAATCTTCTGATTGTAGTCGAACGACAGGTAGCTGGCAACCCGCTTACCCTCCACCTCCAGAAAGCTGAGGCGAATCCAGCTGTGGTCGGCCAGAGCGGCCACCATCTCGCTGAAGAATTGCGCCATCTTGTCGTCCATGAACGCCTGCTTGTTGCCGTCGGAGGCGCGGTGCAAGGTGTAGAAGTCGGCTAGCCCATCCTTACAGTCGGCGCAGTTGTTAGTGTAATATTTGTAGTCGGGGTACTGAGTCTCGAAGCGGCGCAGTTTGCGGCGCAGTTCGTGGCGGTTCTTCTTGTCCAGGCTGGTAAGGTAGGTCTCGAAGTTATGGTCGCTGGGCAGGTTAATAATCGGGCAAATCTCGTCAACCTGTTCGCTACATTGGTAGCCCATCGCTTTCGCCCAGTCGCAAGCGAGGGTGCGGGTAGCCGAGTGCTGGGGAATGTTGTGCAGGTCGAGGATGTCCCACTCGTTGCCACAGTCAAAGAGGAAGCGGCCAAGCGTATCCCAGACTGCGGGGGCATCTTGCGGTGCGGAGAGGATGTCCAGGTAGTCGGACACATCCACGCCGCCGCCGAGGCGCAGAATGCGCTTGCCACCTTCACCGGAGGGCAGGCGGTCAGTTTCATTATCGCCTGGCTCGCCGCGAAAGATGTAGAAGGGAGCGACCCCGCGCAGCGTACCCTCATCGTCGCGCATCAGCACCAGGCGCATAGTTGCGCCCGCGCCAAAGTAACGCCACCACACGCTTTGCCAGTCCCAGGTAAGGAACACGCCAGGGACGTTGCCCCGTGCTTCCAGCGCGTCCCACTCCTTATGTAGCTGTTCCTGCCCTTCGTAGCTTTCAATTACTTCAATCTTCATTTAATATGCCTCGCTATATTATAATTGTTTGGTATGCAATTCCTGCACCATCATTGCCAGCAAAGTGAGGCCGCCGGACACCAGCGAATGACCGCCCAGCACGAATGGTATCTCCGCTTCGGCAGCGGCGCGGGTGAACTCGCGGGCGGTTGGCTCGGTCACCTGCTCCCAGCGTAGCGCGTCGGAGTTGAAGCGGTCGCCGATGGGGATGTCGAGGTGAAGGTGGTTGAACAACACGCGGGTATCAATGAACGCCACCTGCGCCACCTGGGCCAGGTCAGCGACGGCGCGACATGGGCCAGCGTGTTCGACGAGGAAACCGAGCAGCGAACGTACCTTGCCCTGCTCCTCGCGCCCGCTGGCACGCATTCCTCGCTCCTCGCCCAGCAGGCGGGTCTGGCAAGGCAGCGCCAGTTCCAGCCGCCGCCAGGTTCGCGCCCCAATCCTCCCGCAGAACAGCGCTTCACCGTCGCGGCGGCCCATTACATAGAGTGCGGCATTCAGCGCGGCAAGCTGACGCTCACCTAGCCCGCTGCCAGCATAGTCGGCCAGTGCGGCGCGCAAGTGCGAGCCAATCGCGGCGGCTGCGTCGCTATGCTGCTGCAGGGCAAGGGCGAGAGTGGCAAGGTCGGTGGGCGTGTCAATGTCGAAGTTGAGGCCGAGGCTGGACGGCAACGCGGTGGTCGGCACGCCCGCGCTACGCAGGCGATAGGCCAGGTCGTTATCCAGCACGGGTGGAGCGATGCGGCGCAAGGCCGCCTCTGCGCCGGGGCCGAGCGCGATGATGTCGGCGGAGAAGATGTTGTTGGCAACCACTGTTGTCGCGTCGCCAGCAATGACGGTGGCTAGGGTTAGCAAATCGTCAGCCCTCAGCAGTGGGGCCGCGCCGCCGCCGATGTAGATAACCCGCTCCAGCCGATGCTGCGCCACAACCTCAAGCAGGCGTGCGCCGAAGTGGAAGCCCGGCTCCACATCCGGTTCGAGGATAACATCGAGGCCGCTGGCAAGTTGCGCCGCGTGTGCAAACTCTCGCTCCGCGCCGACGATGATCACCCGCCGCAAGCCATACCTCGCCGCAATAACCAGCAAATCGAGGCTGGCGGCCCGCTGGGCCAGCCCCACCGCTAGCTCAATCGGCGACTCGGCCAATGCGGCGTGGAAGATGACCAGAGTACAGTCGCCAGGGTCAATCTGATTTCCACTTCCAGAAGGTGTCATATCAGCTTCCACAAAAAATCCGCTGTGCAATTAGCGAAACAGCGGGTGAGCAATGCTGCCGGTGCGGAATCATATATACAATCTGCAATCTGCAATCTGCAATCAAACCCTGGTGCGCGTGGAGGGATTCGAACCCCCGACGCCAGCCTTAGGACGGCTGCGCTCTATCCCCTGAGCTACACGCGCTTTTACGCCAATTAATTATACAATAAACGGTGGAGCGGCGCAAGGAATGAAGAAGTTGTAACCACTCGTACTGGCAAAAAGAATGCAAATACGCGCTATCGCTTATACGTTTCTCCCAGCTTATATCTTCCAAAAGCCGGGGCCTTGTCCATCATGCGTACCCAAAGAAGGTAGGAAAAACAAGGTGAGGAACTGGAGCAGCACTGCTCCCACTATCAACGCCGGTATACTAAGCGCGGCTACGATTTGCCTATGGCGGGTGTAGTTCTGCCGCCAAAGGGCCACGCTACTGGGAACGAATCCCGCGATCGCCATTACCAACGCTGCATAGCATACAGTGTCATGCCCGCCCCAGCCAAACGGCTTGATGCCCAGCCGGTCAATACTGGCCGCCAGCGTCCAGACCTCGAACAAAGCAGCTACCGCCAGCGCGGTGCAGAGCGCCCCAACCGCCGCGCAATAAATAACCCAACGATGCTCCACACGCGACGCAGGCTGATGCGCCAGCGGCGCTTTGCGGTTGACTACTGGGCGGCGGGAAGCAGGAGGCGGATGCAGTGGGCCGACGTAGTTGGTAATCTCCACCCCATCCCATTGCGACGCTTCATTACTGCTCATTGCCGATCACCTCTCTGCACATCAAATGACGCTCGAAGAAATCCACAATCATGCGATTGATGCTGGCGCGGTCGGGCTGGATGAAGCGGCCCATCGGTAGCAGTGCGTGGTTGGCGTGCCGCACCATCACCAAGCGGGAGGATACACCCGCATCCAGCAGCCGCTGGTGCAACACCCGCGATTGCTGCGGTGGCACCATCATGTCGCGCTCGCCATGTATAATCAGAAAAGGCGGCGCGGCAGGCGTGACGTAGTGCAGCGGGCTGGCCTGCCGCACCGCCGCCGCATCGGAGCGACCGAGCAGCAGGCGCAGATACCAGCGCAAGGCGGGGTTGGTGCAGAGATAGCCGAGGTCGGTGGGGCCAAACATATCTACCACCGCCTGCACCGCACTGGACTGGTCGGGATAGTCACCCACATCGAACCCGGCATCGGCACCGGCCAGACCCACCATCGCCGCCAGATGGCCGCCGGAGCTGTCGCCCCACACGCCAATGCGCTGCGGGTCGAGGTTGTAGGCAACCGCGTTGGCCCGCAAATGGCGGAGGGCACACGTCACGTCCACAATCTGCGCGGGCCAGCGGTGCATCGGCGCAAGCCGATAGTTGACCGCGACGAAGGCGTAGCCCTTTGCCTTCAGCGCCGCCACTGCCGCGCTGAAGCCGAGCGTCACCGGCCAGCGCTTGTCGCCATACATCCAGCCACCGCCATGTATGTATACAATCGCGGGCGCGGGCCGATTGGCCGCCGCTACTGGGTAGATGTCCAGGTTCAGCGGGCGA
>JANXYP010000407.1 GCA_025355955.1 Chloroflexota bacterium | reverse complement strand
TGCTGGGCGAGATTTACCCTCACCAAACCTCTCCCATGAAGGGCGATGCTTTTTGCTTAGTGGCCTGCGATGAGCATTGATGGTGGGCGAGATTCACCATCACCAAACCTCTCCGATAAAGGGCGATGCTTTTTGCTTAGTGGCTTGCGATGAGCGTTGATGGTGGGCTAGATTCACCCTCACCAAACCTCTCCCATGAAGGGAGAGGCTTTTTGCTTAGTGGCTTGCGATGAGCATTGATGCTGGGCTAGATTCACCCTCACCAAACCTCTCCGGTGAAGGGAGAGGCTTTTTACGTTTCGTTGCTTCAACCGTTCGCAGTAGGACGAGCGTTTTCGTCACCGCCTGCATCGGCTGTTGCTATGGCAGCGGGCGCGGGCATGGCTTCGTCGAGTTCGGTCTGGGCTAGCTTGCGGGTGGCGAAGGTCAGCTTCTTGGTGCCAGCGGCGGTCATCTTGCCACTGGTTTCCAATGCCGATGCCTCGGCTTCGGCCTGGTTCGCCAGGTCTACCTCGCCCAGGTTGAGCAGGCGAGTGGCCGCTGCCCGCAGTTTGGTAGTGGCGCTAGCAATGTTGCCCACTTCCGCTTCGCTGAGAGCGGTGGTCTGCAAGCGGAAGGCGGTGGCCTTCTCCACCAGGTTCATCACCCGTGGGTCGAGGCCGGTGCGTGGCGCTTCGGCGGGGCCAACCTCATAGGTGAGGGTAATGTCGGCCTGCGCCTCCTGTGTGCCGCTACCATCTGGCGCATCGTAACTTAGCTGCACCTGGGCGATGCGGAAGGTGCCAGCGGGACGCGGTGGCAGCAGCAACTCGGCCAGTATCGTCTGGTTGCGGCCCAGTGGCAAATCTCCGATCTTGACAGTCAGCACGTTGTCGTTCTGGATGTTCTCCAGCTTGAGCTTCTTAATCATCGGGGTCATCTGGTAGAGGGTGCGGGCTTCTACGCCGCCGCCCAGCCGCAGGGTGAGGACGGCATTGGCGATGGTTGCCTCCTTCATCTCCTGCACGGTGCGTTGGAAGAACTTGTCAATCTGGTCGGGCTGGGCGATGAAGTCGCTCTGCCCACCGCCCGCCTCGGCAATCGCATCGAGCAACGCCTCGTTCCAGTCGGTGCCGAGGCCCAGCGCGGTGATCGCTACGCCCTCTTGTGCCGCTTCCTGGGCCACGCTCTTGCAGACTGGCTCATCGCCGCCCACCGTGTCGCCCCAGGTCTGCCCGTCCGTCAGCAGGATCATGCGGTTGCTGTACTGTGTGTCAGCAGGCGCTTTCTTCAGTTCCGCCAGCCCGCTACGCATCCCCCGACTCATGGTGGTGCCACCCTCCACCTTGATCGCATCAATCTTGCTCCTAATCTCGGCGAGATTAGTCTCGCCGATAGTTGTGGAAGGCACGATTACCTTATCGCGGTCGGAGAAGACGATGATGCTGATGCGATCCTGGGGGTCGAGCAGCGCCAACACCAGCTTGACCGCCTCTTTTAGCTGGCCTAGCTTGTTGTTCTCGTCCATCGAACCGCTATGGTCGAGGACGAAGGCGAGGTTAAGGGGATTGGGGCGGGCCTGCGGCAGCGTTACGCTGGTGGGCGGGATTACGTCGAGGGCGAGGAAGCCAGCCTGGGGCTGCTCGATAACCGGCGCGGTCGCCCGCCCCCACGCCCATTTGAGTGTTACCTGTTCATCAGCCATAGTGTTGTGCTCCTCCTTATTTAGATTGCAGATTTTAGATTGCAGATTGCAGATTGATGTTCGCGTCCGGGTTGATTAGGCGCAGCGACGATGCAGGGTTGCGATTGCGCTGCGCTTAGTATATCATCATCGCGCCGAACTTACAATCTGCTGGGGCTTAGTATTACAGCCTCAGTTGGCGTTAATGCGCTAGAATGGTGTAGGGGCGAATCGCATACGCCCTGCCGCCCTGTGTCAAAGCCAATCGTAACTACGCTATGTTGCCCAGCAAGTGAGGCTGTAATATTACGATTGCGGCAACTTTACTGCTGTTATGTAGGGGCGAACCGTTGTTCACCCTGCGGCAAGCGCCGAACTTACAATCTGCTGGGGCTTAGTATTACAGCCTCAGTCGGCGTTAATGCGCTAGCCCTGCCGCCCTGTGTCAAAGCCAATAGTAACTACGCTATGTTGCCCAGCAAGTGAGGCTGTAATATTAGGATTGCGGCAACTTTACTGCTGTTATGTAGGGGCGAACCGTTGTTCGCCCTGCGGTAGCGCCGAACTTACAATCTGTTTAGACTGGCAATCAAGCAAGGGGGTTTCATCATGGTAGAGTGGGACTACGCCTATATCCGTGTGCGTGTCATGTTCAATCTGGCGACTGGGGCGCGGCTGTTTGAGGGTTCACCGGAGCAGTGCTGGGATTACGCCCGCCACAACGGTTGGGAACTGGTCAGTGTGGACAATGGCATTGCCTATTTCAAAAAGCAGCTAACCAGCTAGCTCCCGCCGCACGTCTGCGACTTGGGCAACGCCAGGTAAGCAATTACTTCGTCAGGCAGCGGCCAGCCGATGCGACGGCTCTGTTCCACATATTCCCTGATCTCATCCTCGATACGCTCAAGCACTTCGTGCAGGCTGCTGCCCTCGACAAAGCAGCCAGGCAGCAGCGCGCACTCAGCACGATAGCTGGCAATATCGCTGGCGCTAACGCTGATTAGCTCGACCTTGCTCACTCTTGCCCCCCTTTGGGCAAACAAAACGGGCGTGCATCACACGCCCGCACAAACAATAATCTGCAATCTTCAATCTACACTCTGCAATTCCGTTGGTAGGGGTACAGGGGATCGAACCCTAATCCACGGATTAAAAGTCCGCTGCTTTACCATTAAGCTATACCCCCACAGGCGCAATGCTGCCCTGCATTATACGCAATCATGCCGCTTGCTGTCAAACCTGCATGGGCGACAAACTGCGACCCTGGTTGTAATCCAGCGCTTATTCAACCTTGACCTGTTTACCTGCCAGCGGGTATAATTGAGGGCGCTTGCATTGTCGGCCTGGGAACAATGTGGTTCAGCCGTCTTGTAACTTATCGCCCATGTTTTTCGTTATATATATCGGCGCAACGCGCCCATTTTGTTTGTGCTTATATGGAACAGGAGTTTTCTCATTGTCCAAAGGTAACAGCAAGAAGCAGAAGCGAACCGCCGCGACGCGGCAGACTGGCGTGAACACCGCCGCGCTGCCAACCGTCGCATCTATGCCAGTGGTGGATGGGCAAGATGCGCTTGCACCGCTGGCTGACCAACCCCTTGAGGCTAATACAACGGCGGAGGCTAATAACGTCGCAGCAGTGGCGGTCAGCCCGCCCGAACGCAACGACACCGCAAGCCTGGATGTGGTAACGCCTGCACGTAAGGATACGGCCGTGATCGAAGCCGCGCCAGTCGAGCGCAGCGATACGCCCGCTAGCGTTACGCCTTTTATAGAAGCCGCACCACTCGCACGCAACGATACGGCAATTATCCAGGCCACCGATATTGCGCCAGCCGAACTTCCTAATGATTTTGATCGGTTCGCTACTGCTGCGCTAGAAACACCGACTTCACCCGTGGTCGATGGCAACGGTAATTCTGAAGCAACCCCAATCGGCGGACAACTCACCGCACCCTCAGCCAACGGTAACGGCCATTTCGGTGCAACTCTGCCAGGCGGGCTACTCGTTACACCATCAGCCAACGGCAACGGTCATTCCGATGTATCTTCGAGAGCTGGACAATTCTACTCCCAATCAGTCAACGGCAACGGTCATCGCCCCAATGGCAACGGCCACTCTGCTGACCTCGCAATGCCCGCTATATATCAGGTTACGTCGGACAACGAGCAACTCAACCTTCAGCAATCAACCCTCAACCCTCAGCAATCAGCAATCAGCGCTAGCGTCCGCCCCCGTCGCTACGCCCTATCGCATACCGGGGTGAAGCACGGTGCGCGGCTAGTGAGCCATTCGCTGCGCCTCGAGGCGCTGCAAGAGCGCCGACTGGTTGCCGCCGCTGCGGGCGCGATGCTGCCGATTAGTCACCATGCCTCCCGCACATTGCCTGGCCGTCGCTTGGCCGCCAGTACCCGTCGCTATCCTATCTTCCTGATGCGGCAACGTGGCGCTGAACCAAAGAAGGGCGGCGCTGGCCTGCGTATCTTTATCCTCCTCGCTTTGCTTTTCTTCATCAGTTTTGGCTCAATCGTCGGTGGGCTAGTGGGTGGCTTCTTCGTTTACGCCCGTGACCTGCCCAGTGTCAGCAATCTCAGCAGCAGCGGCGACAACTTTGAAACCACCCGCATCTACGACCGCAATGGCATCTTGCTCGCCGAGATTTTCGACCAGGGTCGCCGCACTTACGTACCACTCAGCAAGATCTCAAAGTATTTGATTGATGCAGCCGTTGCTACCGAGGATGCTAGCTTCTACAGCAACGTTGGTGTAGACCCGGTCGCCCTGGTTCGCGCCGTATTCATCAACTTCAGCGGGCGTGGCACATCAGGGGCGAGTACGATTACCCAGCAATTGGCCCGTATCATGCTGCTATCCGATCAACGTTTTAATCGCAGTTTCGATCGCAAGATCAGGGAAGGCATCCTCGCAGTAGAGATTACCCAGGCTTACAGCAAGGACCAAATCCTGGAGCTATACCTAAACCAAATCTACTACGGCAACCTTGCCTATGGCATCGAGGCGGCCAGCGAGTCTTATTTTGGCAAGCACGCCAGCGAACTTGCGTTGCCGGAGGCGGCGATGCTGGCGGGCCTGCCCCAGTCGCCCACCGACTATGACCCCACTCAGAACTTCGATGCGGCCAAGCAGCGCCAGATGATCGTACTCGGCCTTATGCTGAAGAGTGGTAAGATCAGCCCTGAACAGGAGCAGGCTGCCGCCAGCGCGACAATTATCCTGCATCCCGCCAAAAGCGACATCAAGGCTCCCCACTTTGTGCAGTATGTAAAAGAGTATCTCGACGCGCAATACGGCCCTGATGTGGTCAGTCGCGGTGGATTGGTAGTCACCACTACCCTCGACCTGCGGGTTCAGGCCGAGGCGGAGCGCTCTGCCATTGCCCGTGTTTCGGCGTTGAAGGAGCTGTCGGCCACCAACGCGGCGATGGTGGTAATGAAGCCTGACACCGGCGAGATCCTGGCAATGGTCGGCAGCGTAGACTACAATAACGCCGCGATTGACGGCCAGGTAAACGTAGCCACCCGCGAACGCCAGCCCGGCTCCTCGCTCAAGCCGATTGTCTACGCTGCCGCCTTCCAGAAGGGCTGGAACCCAACCACCTCAATCCTGGATGTGGATACCCTGTTTGGCTACCGTGCCGCCAAGCCGTACGAGCCGCACAACTACGACCACAACGACCACGGCTGGGTAACGGTGCGCACTGCGCTGGCAAATAGCTTCAACATTCCAGCAGTGAAGGCGTTGCAATTTGCTGGCATCCAGAACGTCCTCGACCTGGCGCACAGCATGGGTATCAAGAACGGCCTCTACCGTTCACCCAATTGGTACGGCCTTAGCCTGGCCTTGGGCGGCGGCGAAGTGACCCTTCTGGAAGAGACTAACGCCTATGCCACCTTTGCCAACGGCGGGCGCGAGGTGGATGCCACCCCCATTCTAAAGATGACCGACAGCCGCGGCAACGTCGTGCAAGCAGTCAATCCCAACGCACCGGGTACGCAGGTGCTCGACCCCGGCATTGCCTACCAGATCGGCAGCATCCTCAGCGATAATCAGGCCCGCAGCCGCGAATTCGGCCTCGATAGCCCACTGAAGGTCAGCTTCCCCGCTGCTGCCAAAACTGGCACTACTGACGATAACCGCGATAGCTGGACGATGGGCTATACCCCCAACTTGGTCGTCGGTGTCTGGGTTGGCAATAACGACAATTCACGGATGCTGTCGGTTACCGGCGCGCTGGGTGCAGCATACATCTGGCACGATTTTATGGAGAGCTTCTACGCTAATCCCGACTTCAAGCGTATAATCGCTTACAACCTGCCCGATCAGACCCTCGCCAGCGGCTTCTCCAAGCCGAACGATGTGGTAAAGGACACCGTCTGCACGATGGCGAAGGGTGACGTTACTGATTACTTCATCGCGGGCAAGGAGCCAACCAATTGCCGGGGTTACAAGGATCCGCCGGAGAACAAGGTGCGTGGCTACGCAGGCGATACCCCCATCTACAAGCCAACACCAACCCCCTCGACTAACGGCAACGGGACGGGTTACGGCAATGGTAATGGTAATGGCAACCCCACTAACAATGGCGGCGGTATTACTGCCCAGCCAAGTGGTGGCGCGAACAATGGCGGAGGGGATACCAGCCCGTCGAGCGGGAATAACGGCAGTGGCGCGGCCCCCACTCCTGCGGCAGCGCCTGATAGCGGCCAGGGTGCGCCACCCTCAAACCCGCCTGCGGCTACACCAGTGACAAACCCCGGCAAGCCCGCGAATAATGGCGAGAATAGTACAGGCGGTGGAGGCGGCTAACCTGCGATGCGCGTTGCTGATTTTGACTACCACCTGCCCGAAGAATTGATCGCCCAAACTCCTATCGAGCCACGGGATGCTTCGCGACTGCTCATCCTCCCCCGCGAAAGCGGCGAGATTGAGCATCGCCACTTCCGTGAGATCGGCGCTTACCTGCGCCCTGGCGACCTGCTGGTTGCCAATGAGAGCAAAGTGCTTCCCGCCCGTCTCTATGGGCAGAAGCTAGACAGCGGTGGCGGAGTCGAAGTGCTGCTGCTACGCAAGCTCGATGAGGTAAGCTGGGAGGCGCTAGTACGCCCGGGCCGCAGCCTGCGCCCCGGGGTGCAACTCATCTTCAGCGGCGCACGCGAATGGCAGCGCGGCCCCGACAAGGTACGGCGCGTGCGCCCCACACCCGATGGCATACACGCCTTCGCCGAGGTTGCCGCTCGCGTCAGCGACGATACTGGCGCACGTATAATCCGCTTCGATCGTCCCATCGAGCCGCTCCTGGACGATCTTGGCGTAATGCCATTGCCCCCCTACATCCACACCCCACTCGCGCAGCGTGATCGCTACCAGACTGTCTATGCCCATACCCCCGGCAGCGCCGCCGCGCCTACTGCGGGACTGCACTTCACCCCCCGTCTGCTCGACGAGTTGCGCGGCCAGGGCATCGGCTTCGCCACCGTCACCCTCCATGTGGGCCTCGACACCTTCCGCCCGGTCAGCGAGGAGCGGCTGGAGAGCCACAAGATGCACGCCGAGTGGTACGAACTGCCCCCTGCAACTGCCGAGGCGATCAACGCGACCCATGCTGCTGGCGGACGCATCGTCGCGGTTGGCACCACCAGCGTGCGGGTGTTGGAGAGCTACGCCCTCGCCCAGCAAGGCGTGCCAGTAGCTGAAGGGGGGGTGGATTTCGCCGCAATCCCCATTTCCCAGCCTACAATCTATAATCTACAACCCCACTCCGGCTGGACCCGCCTGTTCATCTACCCGGGCTATCAGTTTCGTTTGACCGAGGCTTTGATCACCAATTTTCACCTTCCACGCAGCACCCTGCTGGCCCTGGTTAGCGCTTTCGCCGGGCGTGAACGCACCCTGGACGCTTATGATCAGGCGATGCGCCAGAGTTATCGCTTCTATAGCTTTGGCGACGCGATGCTGATTATCTAATCAGTTGCGTAACAAACCTGCGCTCGGCGGGTTATATAAGTCACTATGAATGTTATAAACAGCAACATACCTCCCGACCCGATCGACCCGATTGACCCGCTCAATCCCCCTATTTCTGATGCGACGCAGCGGATTGACGAGACCAATATCACCACCCCTGCTGGCGATCAATATCAGCAGGTGGACGCGACGCGAGTCAATCCGGTTAGCGGCGAACAGACCCGGGTGGTGGAGACCAGTCATACTACTCCACCCTTGCCACCCACCCCGCCGTTGCAGAACCAACAGACCGTAGTCCGCAGCGTAAGTGGCACAGGAAATCTTCGCTGGCAATATATGCTTGCGGGCCTGGCCGCGCTACTGCTGATGATTCTTCTGATCCTCTTTCTACTCAACAACAAGGGCAGCCAGAACGCGGTTAGTATATCCGCCACCGTCACTCCATTCCCCAGTCCCACCGCAAATATGCTGATAACCAGCACACTTGCAACCAACCTGGCAACCAGTACCCCCGCCAACCTCAATGGACTAGCAACCATTGTGCTGCCATCCACGGCTGCCGTGCCACTCACGACTGCCGTGCCACCTACTGATACGCCGCTGCTGCCTATGATCATCACTGTAACTGTGCCGCCAGCAGCCACGTATACATCCGCGCCGCCAATCGTGATTACCGTACTTGTAACCGCCCCGCCTGCGCCCAGCGACACGCCTGCGCCACCGAGCGCTACGGCGGTGCCACCGAGTAACACGCCACTACTACCGACCGCTACACCAGTGCCTCCAAGTAATACTCCGCTGCCACCCAGCAACACCCCGCTACCTCCCAGCAATACGCCGATGCCAACAGTTGCACCGACCAATACACCGCTGCCTGTTACGGCTACCGCGCCCGCGCTGCCTACCTGTGCTACGCCTAGCGGCACGCCAACCATCACGTCCAACGGCTCGGTTACGCCTGTGCCTAGCAACACGCCGACCCTGACCATAACGCCCAATCGCAGCCCTACTGCGATGCCGACCGCTTCGCCTACTGCTGCTTGCCAGTTAACCATCGCTGCTATCGCTATCCCAGGCAGTCCAGCGCTGCATATGATATAATTCTCTTATGGACGAACGCAACCCCAATCTTGAACCGCAAGATCTGACCGAAGTCGAGCCTGCGCCGGGGCCGGACTATGATGTGCCGGAGCAACAAGGCTTCGGCAGTCCACCTCTGTCGAGCAGGTATCCGATCGTGCAGTCAAGCTCCAGGGTTGGCCCGGGGCGGCTGCGCTGGCAGTATATGCTGGCCGCTCTAGCTGCGCTGCTGCTCCTGCTGATCGGGTTGTGGCTACTGCTCACCCCCAAATCGCGTCAGAACGTGGTCATCACTGGTTTTATGACTGCCACGCCTACCTCATTCCCCAACTCGACGGTGAGCATGACCGACACCAGCACCCCACTGGCCTTTGAACTGCCAGCTAGCACCCCCGCTGGCCTCAGCCCATTGGCGACGATTACCATGCTGCCTAGCGATACGCCCGCTGCCCCCACTGATACACCTGCTGCCTCAACTGATACACCCGCAATCATCACCGATACACCCGCTGGCCCCACTGATACGCCATTGCCAAGCGCTACGCCCGTGCCGCCCGCTACGCCCAGCGCCACCCCGCAATCTTACATTCCACCGCCGACGGACACACCTAGACCCCCACCCACCTACACTCCACACCCAGCTCCGACCAGCCCGCCTGCGGCCACTAACACGGCGTTGCCGCCTAGCAGCACGCCTTTGCCTGCTACTGATACGCCGATGCCACCCACTGCAACCGAGACCAGCACGCCGCTGCTGCCTACTGTAACACCGACAATCACGCCGTTGCCCTTGACCGCGACAGAGACCGCCACGCCCACCGCCCCACCGACTGTGACCCAAACAGATACGCCGCTGCCGCCAACGGCAACGCAGACCGCCACGCCCACCGCAATCATCACCACCACCCCGACCAGCAGCCCACTACCCACCTGCACTGTGACAGTTACCGCCACTCCCGCGGCCAACAATCTCACCCCTGCCTCAGCTAGCCCCACCTCACCTGCAACCACCACCCCCACGCCGCTGCCCAGCGGGACAGTAACCGTCGTAACTCCAACCCCGCCTACCTGCGGCTAGCGCCCACTATTTGGCGCATTGTGGTATAATTGTTGCCATGTACGATGATGATGAGCGCGATGCCGCAGCGGGCGCAGCTGGCTACCCTGAAGATGACGATGCCGCTGCTGATCATAGCGCCGGTGCGCGCTACGCCGCTGCCCCCGGCCCTGATTACGATGGCCCCGATTACGTGGGCAACAACCCCTCCGCTGAGGTGGATTATCCCAATGTCCCGCTGTCGCCCCGCCGCCAACCACTCTGGCCTTACCTGCTGCTTGGCGCAATGTTGGTGGCGGTGATTACCCTGGTTGTTATTATCCTCAGCCGCCAGCACCCCGCGCCGGTGGTCTTCATCAGCCCCACTGCTACTGCTACCTCCGCAGCGGTTGAGATAGCTACCCCAACCCCCTCCCAGATGCAAATTGCCACAGCTACTGCCGCCGCAATCAATGGGTTGGGTACGATCACTCCGGCCCCGCTGTCACCCACCGTTGCGCCGAGCGATACGCCAATGCCGCCTGTGCTGCCCAGCGCTAGCCCAGCGTTGCTACAAACGAATACGCCGCTACCACCCAACCCCCCCACCCGGGTTGTACCCTCCACGGTGACACTGCCCCCAGCGTCGCCAACCCAGCCTGCAATTCAGCCTTCGCCCACTGCTGTTTTGCCATCGCCAACCGCTGTGCTGCCCAGCCCTACTGCTGTGCCGCCCACTCCCACCCAGTCTAAGCTAAAACCGACACCGCTGCCCTCACTCACTTATGAGCCGACCAAGATACCGCTACCCACCAAGCCGCCTAAGCCCGGCCTGGACACACCGACCCCCTTGCCTACCTACGTGCCAACTGTGCTGCCTAAAGCTGTGCCATCATCAAGCCCATAGCCCGTTAAACTTAGTACAAAGTATTGACAAAGCTGCGATGTTGTGTTAATATTAGCAGTGTCAGCACGACTTGTACAACTTCTATTAGCCGGGGAGAAGCGGATGGCATCACGCATAGATCTCAGCGCATACGACGACAAACCACTTTACAACACGCGGGCGGTGGTTCATGCTACCGGCATCCCTGCCAGCACACTGCGGGCGTGGGAGCGACGCTACCACATCCTCAATCCCCGCCGCACCAGCAAGGCATACCGCCTCTACTCCGAGCGTGATATCGCCACCATCCGCTGGCTGCACCAGCAGCTAGAGAGCGGCCTGACCATCAGCCAGGCTTCAGCCTTGCTCACCGCGCAGCTCGGCAGCAAGTTGCCAGCCGCGCCCGGCCGCCCTGCGCCGATGCCGGGCCTTGCCGCTCCTGCGGATTTGCCTACCCTGGTGCAGCGCCTCTACCACGCCTTCCTCAGCTTCAACGAGCAGGAGGCCGAGGCGATCACCTCCCTGGCGCTAGCCTACTATGCGGTGGACAGCGTCTGCCTCGACTTGCTGGCGGAAACGGAGACCGAAATCGGTAATGGCTGGCATCGTGGCGAAGTGCCGGTCAGCGCCGAACACTTCGGCAGCAACTTCGTACGCAACAAGCTCGTCGCCCTACTGCAGATGCAGCCCGCTAGCATGGGTGGCCCGTTGGTACTGGTGGCCTGCGCCCCTGATGAGCAGCACGAACTGGGCGCATTGCTGGTCGCCCTCTTCTTGCGCTGGAGCGGCTTCCGCATTGTCTACCTCGGCCAGAATGTGCCGGTTGACGACTTGCTCGATACTATTCGCAATCTACAACCAGCGGTGGTCTGTATGTCGGCAATGACTGAGATAACCGCCCATCGTCTCGCCGAGTTCAGCCAGCAGCTTGCTCGCCTTGCCCACCCCCCCATCTTCGCCTTTGGCGGCGGCGCATACAATCGAATGCCGGAGCTACGCGATGAGGTGCTGGGCCACTTCATCGGCGAAACTGCCCGCGCCGTCCCTACGGTTGCCTCATTGCTGCTGCATCACAGCAAATAGCAAGGTGATGGTATAATATCAATTAGCGAAGGTGCTGCTATAGATTGAGCCAGTGCGAACAACGGTTCGCCCCTTCAGAACTATAGCATTTCCTTTAGATAATTGGTATAAACTGGGTAGGGGCAAGCACAGCCCGTTACTACATAAATACACTACCTGCTCGACGAATTGGTATAGCCATAACAAGGAGTGATCACTATGATTCTGCTAACCGGAGCTAGCGGCTACGTTGGTAGCACAATGCTTCCTCATCTGGTTCGCACTGGCGAGCCTATACGCGCCCTGGTGCATCGGCAAACCAACGCTGATCGGGCCATAGCCGCTGGCGCGGAAATCGTCCGTGGCAGCGTCAGCGATCCCGCATCGCTGGAGCGAGCGATGCAGGGGGTGGATACCGTCGTCCACCTCGTGGCAGTCAACAAAAACAAGGGCGGGCAAACGATGGCGGGCATCAACCATCAGGGTACCGTCAACGTGGTGACTGCGGCGCAAAAGGCTGAGGTCAAGCGCTTCGTGCATATGCTGGGCATCGGCCTGAAATCAAACATGGCGCAGGAGTTCGCCCGCAGCAAGGGCCGGGGCGCGGACGCGGTGCGGGCCAGCGGCATCCCCTACGTGATCATCAGCCCCAGCGTCATCTTCGGTGAAGGCGATGAGTTTGTCAACAACCTGGCCGATTTGTACAAAAAATGGTTCTACCCCTTCGCCATCATCCCCGGCAGTGGCGCGGCCCGTTTCGCCCCCATCTGGAAAGAGGACGTGGCCCGCGCCTTCGCCAGCGTGGTCAGCAACTTCGAGCTACACGCGGGCAAGGAGTATGAGATCGGCGGGCCGGAGAACCTCACCCTCGACCAGATGATGAAAATCATCAAGCAGAAGCTGGGTAGCGGCAAACCCGCGCTGCATATGCCGCTCTTGCTGATCAAGCCTGCGGTGGTGGTGATGAACGCGGTATTGCCCAAACCGCCGGTCACGCCCGGCCTGCTTGACCTGCTCGGCATTGACAACACCCCACAGCATAACGCCATCACCACTGCGTTCGGCATCGAACCGCGCCGCTTCGCCGATGGCATTGACTACATCGCGGCTAAGGGGCGATAGAAGCAGGGCTAGGATGCGGTTCATCGAATTGCAAAACATGGTTGGTGTAGGGGTGGGCGGCACTCACCCTGATGCACAATCGCAATGCTGTGAAATGCACCCGCAGGGCTAATGATAGGAATGCGCGTATGGTATAATGTCATGAGATTAAACGCGAAGGCACGTATCGTGCGCGTAGAGGCATCGAAAGTAGGCAAGCACATGGAACAGACCAACCCGACCTTTGAAGTTACCAACCCGGCCACTTGCGAGATCATCGCCCGCCTGCCGATCCACTCCACTGACGAGGTGCGTGCGGCGGTGCAACGCGCCCGCGCCGCCCAGCCTGCCTGGGAAGCGCTAGGCAGCGAGGGGCGCGCTAGAATCATGCGTAAGCTGCGCCGTGTCGCGGTCGCCCACAAGGAGCAGATGATCGCCACGATTGTTGCCGAGAGCGGCAAGCCACGCATCGAGGCGCTCACCGAGATTCTCTACCTCGCCGATGTGCTTACCTACTACTGTGCCAACGTTAAAAAGTTCCTCGCTGATGAGAACGTTGCCGTGCATCTGGTCAAGACCAAACGGGCGTTGGTAACTTATCACCCGTTCGGCGTGGTGGGGGTAATCTCGCCCTGGAACTTTCCCCTGCTCCTCAGCGCCAGCGATACAGTTGCCGCGCTGATGGCAGGCAACGCAGTGGTGCTGAAGCCGTCGGAAGTCACGCCGCTGACCGCACTGTTGCTGCGGGCGATGGCGAAGCGGGCGGGTGTGCCGGAGGATGTGTTCCAGGTGGTTACTGGCCTGGGTGATACCGGCGCGGCGCTTGTGGACGAGGCCAACCTGATCGCCTTCACTGGCAGCGTGCCGACTGGCAAGAAGGTGGCGGAACGCGCCGCCCGCACCCTCACGCCGGTGCTACTGGAATTGGGTGGCAAGGATCCGATGATCGTGTTGCAGGATGCCGACCTTGACCGCGCCGTGGCCGGTGCGCTATATGGCGGGATGATGAACGCCGGGCAGGTTTGCATCTCGGTGGAGCGGGTCTATGTCGAAGCGCCTATCTACGATCAGTTCGTGCAGCGGTTGGTTGACGGCGTGGGCAAGCTGCGGGTGGGGGCCGATCCCGATGGCCGCGACAATATTGACATGGGGCCGCTCACCTTCGCCCGTCAGTTGCAAATCGTGGAGCAGCAGGTGGCCGATGCTCGCGCCAAGGGCGCAACCGTGATGACTGGCGGCCATCGCCGCGAGGGAGTGGGCCTGTTCTACGAGCCAACCATCCTCACCGATGTTACTGACGATATGTTGCTGATGCAGGAGGAGACCTTCGGCCCGCTGCTGCCCGTAATCAAGGTAGCCGACGCGGACGAGGCGATCCGCCGCGCCAACGACTCGCGCTTCGGCCTGAGCAGCTCGATCTGGAGCCGTGACAAGAAGCGGGCGGAGCAACTTGCCCGCCGCATCGAAGCCGGCTCGACCGTGATTAACGATGTGATCATCAACTATATCGTGCCGGAGGTGCCGTTCGGGGGTATCAAGGAGAGCGGTATCGGCTACCGTCACGGCGGACGCGACAGCCTACGCCGCTTCACCCGCCCTCAATCAATCCTGATTGACCGCCTCAACCTCAAATCGGAAGTGACCTGGTTCCCCTACACACCGCGCGTCTCCCGCCTGCTAAAGACGGTAATGAATCTGCTCTACAAACGCAAGTAGCGCAAAAAGCCTCTCCCCAGCGGTTAAACCCCCTTGTGGGGTTCCCTGTGGCTAGGTTTGGTGAGGGGAGAGTTTGCCCAGCTACAATGCTCATCGTAAGCCATGAGGCAAAAAGCCTCTCCCCTTGCGGGAGAGGTTTGGTGAGGGGTGCTGGTGAAGCGCATCAATGCTGACCGCAACTGATAAGCCTAATACCCAAGCGATTGCCGCGCTAACCAGCCGCATCAAGCAAGCCGCAATTGCGGTTGGCTTCGACCTGGTAGGCGTTGCCCCCGCCCAGCCATTCCCCCAGACCGAGGCGCGAATGACCGCCGCGGTGGAGCGCGGGCTGCTCGATGGGCTGGACTGGTTCACGGCAGAGCGGGCGCACACTGCGGCTGACCCCCGCAACCTGATGCCTAACGCGCAGAGTGTAATTAGCGTCGGCCTCTGCTACCTGAGCGACGAGCCGACATTGCCGAGCGTAGCGGGCGCACCACGAGGACGAGTAGCGAAGTACGCCACCAGCCGCGACTACCATGATGTGTTCAAGCAGAAGATGGCGGTGTTGCTGGCGCAGGTGCGTGACGAGGTGGTTGCCTACAGCGGCAGCGAAGAGGCCCGACTACTGGTGGACACCGCCCGCATTGCCGACCGCGCCGCCGCCGAGCAGGCTGGCATCGGCTGGTACGGCAAGAACACCAACATCCTGACCCGCCGCTACGGTAGCTGGGTGTTGCTTGGCGAGATCCTGCTGCCCATTGCGCTCGTCTACGACCAGCCGATTGACCGCGATTGCGGCTCGTGCGACCTCTGCCTGCACGCCTGCCCTACTGCTGCGCTCGACCCCAACGACCCCTACGCCCTGATCACCAAACGCTGCATCAGCTACCTGACCATCGAGGAGCGCGGCCCCATTCCCCGCGAGTTGCGTCCGCAGATGGGCGACAACATTTTTGGCTGCGACATTTGCCAGGATGTATGCCCCCACAACGTGCGGGTCGGCACCCGCCTGCCGGAGCAGGGGCGCGGCCACGCCGAGTTTCGGGGCGGTATTGGCCCCACCCCAGAACTAATCCCCCTCCTGGCGCTCGATGAGACTCATTTCCGCGCTCACTTCAAAGGCACGCCCCTGCGCCGGGCCAAGCGAGACGGCTTTCTACGTAACGCCGCCATCGCGCTCGGCAATAGCAGCGACCCCGCCGCTCTGCCCGCGCTTATTGTCGCTCTGGACGATCTCTCTCCGCTAGTGCGCGAACACGTCGCTTGGGCGATCAGTCGCATCGGTGGCCCAGCCGCCCTCGCCGCCCTCCAAGCGCGGCTTATGGTGGAGGACGACGCACGGGTAAGGGAGGAGATCACCCTATCGTGTTCAGAGCTTGCAGCCAAAAGCCTCTCCCCAGCGGGGAAACCCCCTTGTGGGTAGGTTGGTGAGGGGAGAGGTTGCCCTACCCCAATGCCCATCGTATGAGATAAGCCAAAAGCCTCGCCCCAGCGGGGAGAGGTTGGTGAGGGGAGAGGTTGCCTTATACCAATTAGCGATGGTGCCGCTATAGATTGAGGCAGGGCGAACAACGGTTCGCCCCTACAGAGCTATAGCATTGCCTCGGCTAATTGGTATAACCCCGAATGCCCATCGTATACGATCAGCCAAAAGCCTCTCCCTAGCGGGGAAACCTCCTTGTGGCGTTCCCAGTGGGTAGGTTGGTGAGAGGAGAGGTTGCCCTACCCCAATGCCCATCGTATGAGATAAGCCAAAAGCCTCTCCCTAGCGGGGAGAGGTTGGTGAGGGGAGAGCTTGCCCTACCCCAATTAGCGACGGTGCCGCTATAGATGGGCGGCAGGGCGAACAACGGTTCGCCCCTACAGAGCTATAGCATTGCCTCGGCTAAATGGTATTACCCCAATGCCCATCGTATGCGATCAGCCAAAAGCCTCTCCCCAGCGGGGAGAGGTTGGTGAGGGGAGAGGTTGCCCTACCCCAATGCCCATCGTATACGACAGCCAAAAGCCTCTCCCTAGCGGGGAAACCCCCTTGTGGGGTTCCCTGTGGGTAGGTTGGTGAGGGGAGAGCCTGCCCTACCTCACTGCCCATCGTATGCGATAACCCTTGTTGGCGCTTCAGCCTTCAACCCTCACCAAACCTCTCCCTGCCAGGGAGAGGCTTAGCTGCGTAGCGTAATATCCAACCCCCGCCGCACCTCCGCAACCGTCATCTGCCCTGGGGCGCTGGCCGCCTCGACCCGCGCAAAGGTCAGGTCGCAGCCGTAGCGGGCGGCCTCGATGCGGGTGTGCTGGCCCGCCGCACCCATTGCTATACCGATCAGCGGCCCGTCAAAGCCCTCGCGTCGTCCCCACTCCACCGCTTGCAGCAAGGTGGTGGCATCTTCCGCCGTGTGTGCCATTGCCGCAAACTTGACTGCGATGTTGCGTCCGCCGCGCACTGCCGCCGCCCGCGTGATGATACGTTGCAGGTCAGCCAGCGGTGGCGTGCCTGCAAAATTGTGCCAGGAGACGAATAGGGGCATCTCCGACGGTAGCGCGGTAATTAGCCAGTCGCGGTAGGGCGATTCCAGTTCGATGTCGATCCCTGAAGCGATGGGGGCGCAGGCGAGTAGCAGGTTGACGCGGTGCTGGCTGTCTTTTGCGGTGCCGCCCTCCTGTTGCCGTCGGCGGGTGATGATTAGGGGCATGGGCAGAGGCGACATACCGCTGAAGATTAGCTTGAGGATAGATGGGAAGATGGGGTTGATGATGCTTAGATCTTGCCGCCACTCGAACAGGTCGGGACGCTGCTCTGGCAATAGCCCCGCCCAGCGATAAATCGCGCTCAATGAGGGACTGGGGGCGCAGATCAGCGGTTGCGGGCTGCCCAGGGTTAGATCGCCCAGCTTGATAGGATTGGCGGGTAGCGGGCGACTCACCGTCTTGGCCCCAGTGTGTCAATAACCTCGGCGGCCAACGCGGACGGTACATCGTCGCGTAGCTCTACCTTGCCAGGCGCAGTGGGCAGCACCCAGCGTACCCGCTGCCCCCGTGCCTTCTTGTCGAGTTGCAGCGCGGCCAGCACCTCATCGCGGTTCAAGTCCAAATGCGCCCACGAAGTAGGCAGGCGATAGGCCCGCAACAGTGCGCTCTGCCGCACTAGCAGCGCGGGTTCGCAAATCCCTAGCCGCTCTGCAATCATTGCCGCCGCTGTCATGCCGATGGCGACCCCCTCACCATGAAGCAGCCGAGCCGCATCGTAATGGGTTGCCTTCTCCAGCGTGTGGCCGAGGGTATGACCATAGTTCAGCAGCACGCGCAAACCGCCCTCACGTTCGCGCTCGTCGGTGGCGACTACCTGCGCCTTCAGCCCCGCGCAGCGCGAAATCACTTTGGTTAGCAGCGTCTTATCTTCACCTTGTTGTCGCCCATATCCGCCCATCTGCTTAGGCAACAACACATCATGCTCGCCCGGCACCGCACTTAGCAGTGCGGCATTTTGCTCAAGCAGGGCTAGCAAGCCGCTGCTGCCATAACCGATGCTCGCCTCGATCATCGCGTACTTGCAAATCTCGCCCCAGCCAGAGGCGTAATCGCGGGGTGGCAGGGTGCGTAGCCAGTCGGGGTCAATGATTATGCGGCTAGGCTGGTAGAACGCGCCCACCAGGTTCTTGCCCGCTGGCAGGTTGATGGCGGTCTTGCCCCCAATCGCCGCGTCCACCATCGCCAGCAGGGTGGTTGGCACCTGTACCACCAGCAGGCCGCGCAGGTAGGTGGCTGCCGCATAACCTGCCACGTCGCCAGTCGCCCCGCCGCCAATGGCAATTACAATGTCGCCCCGCTCGGTCTTGGTCTCGGCCAGCCATTCGTAGATGCGCTCAAGCTGCGCCGCGCTCTTGGCCGCCTCACCGGAAGGTAGCAGGTAATGATACTGCTCAGGTGCCGGTATTCGCAATGGGGCTGATCTCTCTTTACTCTCTCCCACCCGCGACTCTACAGCCCGAGTGGTGATGTGGGTGGTTGGGAGTGTAAGACTATGCTCTACACCAGGCCAGAGTTGTTTATCTACAATTAGCCTAACCCCGGCTGCTTGCTGTGCCAATTCCTTTTCAACTGATGCCCGTACATCCTCATCCGCAAGCACTGTGGGATTCTCGTTTAGCAGCTTTGACAAGCCGCCCATATTAACCTGGCTCTGCCTGTTCAGCGCCTCTCTATTCAGCGTAACCTGCCAGTCGCCCACGCTGATGTTATCTGCCGGGTTCATCTCCAACCATGCGCTAATCTGCTCGACTACACCCGCCACATCCAGCCTGGGAGTGTCCACCTGATGCTCGGCCATTTCGCGGTAGAGTGATTCGCGGGCGCGTATTTGCTCGTTGATGCGAGCCAGCGGGTCGGAGCCAGCTAGCAGCGGGCGACTGGGCAGGCCGTTGGGGTCGGTTTCGGCGCGAAGGCGGTTGAGGATGTCCTGCGGATGGCTGTGAAGGTAGATGACCCGCCCGTGTTCGGCGATCAGCACTCGATTAGCTGCATTCAGCACCGCGCCACCACCAACTGCAATTACCGTCGGCGCTTCCGCCAGGCAAGCCCGCGCTACTGCGCCGCTTTCCATCAGCCGAAAGGCCGGTTCGCCCAGTTCGCGGAATACTTCAGCGACGCTGCGGCCTGCCTGCTGTTCCACCTGCTCGTCGGTATCCCACCACGGCCAGCCCAGCCGCGCCGCAAGCTTTACTGCCACGCTACTCTTGCCTGTCCCGCTCGGCCCGACCAGTATCAAATGCCCTTTGCCCATGCCCGCCCCCATCTTACCTCCCCGAATGGGGAGGGGATTTTAGTATTACAGCCTCAGTTGCCAGGCAAGGTGCGGTAGTTAGGATTGGCCTGGACGCTGGGCAACAGGGCGTATGCGATTCGCCCCTACACCATTCTGGCCCATTTATGCCAACTGAGGCTGTAATATTAGTGCTTCCCCCGAAATGGGGGAGAGCGATATTCGTCAAGGGGCTTCCACCACCATCTCGCGTATTAGACAAGCCGCCCCATCATCGTTATAATGCGCCATAATTATATCACAGGGGGCAACCATGCGGCAGGATGAGATAAAGTCGGATGAGATGAAGATAACTGCCATCGGCGAGGGTATAGAGGAAGAGACATTTGTTAAGGCGGCAGAGCGTGCGCCTCGCGCCCCTACAGAAATCAAAGCTCAGGGCGGACGCAATCCACCCCTACAAAAACTCAACTCTGGACTCATCTACGTAGCGGTTGCCGTATTCTTCTTCAGCACTAGCCCAGTGCTGGCCGCCTGGGCCGAACCGCTGTCGCCCTACGAGAAGACCTTTGGCCGAATGTTGATTGCCGCACTGGTGATAAACGCGCTGCGGATGCTGCGTCATGAGCCGTTGCCAGCCCGCGCCGCGTTGCCACGCTTTTTCGGCTATGGTTTGGTCGCCGCCGCGCACTTTCTGCTCTACATCGCCAGCCTCAACTATACCAGCGCCGCGCACGCCCTGGCGATCGTCTACACCGCGCCTATCTTCGTCGCGCTCTTCTCCACCGTCTTCCTGCAGGAGACGCTGATTGCCCGCAAGTGGCTGGGCATCGCAGTCGCCATCGCAGGGGTTGCCGTGCTGGAGGGATTTGAGCCAAAGATGCAGGGGGCAATGCTGCTCGGCGACGGCCTGGCGCTAGGCGCGGCGGTTGCCTTTGGCCTCTACTCAGTAATGGGACGTTACGAGCGCGACAACTATAGCCTGTTCAGCTACGCCTCAGCGGTCTACGGTCTGGCCGCGGTGTGGCTCATCCCTGGCGCAATCCTGGGCCTCGCCACCCGCCCGCTGGGTTTCCCTAGTGACGCATTGCTGGCCGTCCTTGCCCTCGGCCTCTTCCCTCTGGCCCTCGGCCACACCCTCTACAACGCAGGTCTGCGCCGCACCCATGCCACCTACGTCAACGTCATCGCCACCCAGGAAGTGACTGGCGGCATCATCCTCAGCGCCCTCTTCCTCAACCAACAGCCTGGCGGCAGCACAATTGTAGGCGCGCTTATCACCCTGGTCGGGGTGGTGATGGTGATAATTTAACGCTGATTTCTTCCATCTGCCAAGCTCTGCTCAAGCTGGGGCTGAAATGGCGCAATGCCAGGATGCATATCACCAGCCTTGATACTCAGTACCAGCGAAAAAAGCGCCGCGACCGGCTGATTGCCAGAGCCGTGCATGAGTTGGGGCGCACCCCTATGCGCCCCTGCATTGTTGTTAATCTACAATCTACAATCTACAATCAGCAATCGGCTATGGCGTGGTCACCCCCTTGTAGACGATCTGGCACATCTGGTCGCGCTGGATG
>JANXYP010000049.1 GCA_025355955.1 Chloroflexota bacterium | reverse complement strand
CCGATGGCAACTGCTACCCCTGCCCCCAGCAACACCCCAGCGGCCCGACCAACACACCAATTGCGGCGACGCTAACCCCGACTGACTGTGCCAATCCATTCGTGGACATCACCGGCAACGTGTTCTACACCGCCATCCACTACCTGAACTGTCGTGGGGTAATCAACGGCACGGATGCAACCCACTACTCCCCGGCAGGCACGTCAACCAGAGGCCAGTTCGCCAAGGTAGTGGTGTTGGGCTTCGGCCTCAGCCTGAATACTCCCAGCGGTGGACCAACCTTCAGCGACGTACCTACCAACTACTTCGCCTATGTCTACATCGAGAGCGGCTACCATGCGGGCATCCTCAGCGGCTTCGACCAGGCCAGTTGTCAAGCCGCCGGTCAGACCTACCCCTGCTATCTGCCCAACCGCCCGATAACTCGCGGCCAGCTAACCAAGCTGGTAGTCAACGCGGCGCACTATCCGCTATTCACGCCTACGACGGGACAGAGCTTCACCGATGTGCCACCCTCCAATGTGTTCTTCGTCAGCATTGAGACAGCGCACAACAAGGGGGTGATCAACGGCTATTCCGATGACACCTTCCGCCCCAACAACCCCATCCGCCGCGACGAGATGGCCCAGATCGTCTATAAGGGTGTGACCACACCATAGAATCTAGCAAAAAGCCTCTCCCCAGCGGGGAGAGGTTTGGTGAGGGGAGAATCTCGCATTACGGCAAAGCTGGCTCTATTCAACGTTCCACATTTGCCTGATAAGCTCCACCAACGCATCAGCCACTGCTGGCGCGTCAACCAGCAGGTGGAAGTGACCGGCATCGAGGTTGCGGGTCGGCCAGCCCATCTTCCGCGCCTGCGCCGCCGAGTAGTCATAGCCCTGGCTGAATTGCAAATAGGCGCAGGGCGCATCCGGCCAACCAGCGAACACCGGTATCGGCTCGGTATAGAAAGCCAACCCTTGCGGACGCAAACCAGCGAGGATGATGGTGGGGCTGCCGTTCGTCGCTAAGGTCTTCGGCGTACTCAACCTCACCCCTGTATTCGGGATGCTGTGGGCACTGGAGGGGCTGGTACGTTACGGGCGCACCGGCAGATTGCGCGATGCAGTGTGGGCGGGCCTCGGCTTCATCGTCGCCTATCTCACCTGCCAACAGTATGCGCTGATCTTCGTTCCCTTCGCCCTGGCCGCCGCGATTGTCGCGCTTGGCGAACAGCGCTTCGCTCGCCGCGCCATTCTCAACCTGGTGGGTTCTTTCCTCGGTGCGGGCTTGCTGCTCTTGCCCATCATTCTGCCAGTATATAGCCTTCACAAGCAGTTGGGCCTCACTCGGCAAGACATCGTGGTGCAGGCGCTATCGGCGCAGGTGAGCGACTTCTTTACCCGCCCCAACACTGCCAGCATCCCATTCCCTCCACCCAGCTTGAACGATACCGCTGGGCTGTTCCCGGGCTTCATCGTGCTGGGGCTAGCGGTCGTCGGGGTGATACTCGGCTGGCGGGAGCGGGGGGCGCGGCGTTGGATACTCTATCTGGCGGTCGGTGTGGTTGGCGCCGCGCTACTGGCAATGGGCCTGAACCTCAGTATCCTGGGCTGGCCGCCGTTCTCTGCGCTGCGGGCGCTGCCTGGTTTCGACGAACTGCGTAGCCCCTTCCGCTTTGCCATCATCATGCAAATGCTGCTTGCCACGCTGGCCGCGTTGGGCCTTGGCTATCTGCTTATCCGCCAACGCCTGCGCCTGTTGCGCGGCGGCGTAGCCCTGATCATCGTGCTGGGGCTACTTGCCACTGCCGAGAACCTGAACGTGCCGGTGCCGCTCCAGCCCATCCCCGCTAGCCCACAGACCGCCTGGACGCAGTGGTTGAAGGCCCAGCTGGGCGGCACCGTGGTCGCTCATATACCCTTCCCCAATGGAATAAGTATCACCGACTACCAGATCGAGGGCTGGCGGATGTTTGCACAGATCGATCACCAGAAGCCAATCGTCAACGGCTATTCTGGTTACTTCCCGCCCAGTTATACTGACTTCCAACTGACGATGGCAACCCAATTTCCCAATTCCGGTTTGCTTTGCGAACTTAATCTAGGGTTGGGGGCTAACACTCTGGTGGTGGATCAAGGCTGGCTGACAAGCCACCACGCAGTGATGGCGGCTCAGGCTGCTTTCCTGCAGCCGCTATACACCGATGCACAGGTGCAGATTTATCACCTCACTGCTCCTGCCGCAGCATGCAATTCTTATCAACTAGCGCCCTGATCTGGCTGCGATTTGTCCGCATCACGCTGCTTAAAAAACTATTATAATGCCAAATACACCGTCAGCGCGCAGCGGCGCAAGGCAATTGAGGGGTGGTTGCTACAATTCAGAGGGGTAAACGCGGGGTAAGCGAGGTGTCTTATCAGATCGACTGCAGCGGGCTGGGTTTGGACGACATACCGCCTTGCTGGGGCGTGATCAATCGCCCCCACTTTGTTGGTAAGGTAGGTAATACCTGCGCCGTCAAGGCAGCGGCTAGCGCGGGCGGGGGCGAGGCCGATAATTGCGCTAGCTCACGCTGGGTGGGTCGCCCCTATCTCCCAGGGTGGTACATTACGCATCGAGGCAAGCAAATGGATGTGGAAAGCCTAAAGATGCGGCATGATCCGCCAACCATTTAAGGGAAAGGGAGCAATTACTTGGCTGCGGGTCTAGCGGCCCGGTCCGCTCCCGCCACTGCCACCCCGAGCCGGACCACGCCCGCGAGGTGCGCTCGTGGAACGAGTCTCTGCCTTCTTTTCTGCCTGCTGCGACTTGCGCCGCTTGGCCGCTTCCTTCTTCTTGCGCTTCACGCTTGGCTTCTCATAATACTGACGCTGCCGGGCCTCCCGAAGGATGCCATCCAGCTGCACCTTCTTCATAAACCGCCGCATTGCGCTCTCGAAGCTCTCGTTATCGCCAACAACTACTTCTGCCATTCAATCAACCCTTCTCGACTTGTTCTACAAGCCATCGTCTTATATTCTGAGCATAGCCGCTCAGTCTGTCTCTATTATACAGGATGGGCTGGAAGTGTCAAGCGCTGGCGGGTGCATTTCCTGTTTTGCACTGCCAGGGATGCGCTGTAGCGCCTCTGGCAAGCTGTGTCCGACCCCTAAGCCAGGCAGTAACCCCATCTGGTAGACTGCCTGTCGCTGATTGCCACATTAGTTTGGTTATAATGCAAATTGCGTAAAGAAACACAGCCCACCGCAGTGGCTGCCACTAGGTAAGCAACCCCATTCTCCGATAAGCCTCATCCACATACTTGAGGTGGTAATCGTAGTCGCTAACGATGCGACACAGTTCGTCGTAGGGGATGAGCGCAGTTATATTTGGGTCAACAGCTAGCGCAGCAAGAAAGCCACCAGGTAGTGGTTCGCCCGCATCCTCGGCGGAGATCACCTGCATCGCGGCACGTTGCACCAGCTTGTAGGCAGCCTGCCTTTCCATACCGCGCTCCACCAGGGTGAGTAGCACCTGCTGGCTGAAGGTCAACCCGCCGCCCGCTTCCAGGTTGCGGCGCATCCGTGCGGGGAAAACCTTCAGGTCACGCATGATTGCGGTGAACTCGCGCAACATATAATCGAGTAGAATGCAGGCATCAGGAAAGATGATGCGTTCGGTGCTGCTATGGCTGATGTCGCGCTCATGCCAGAGCGCCACGTTCTCCAGCGCGGTGACGGCATAGCCGCGCATCAGCCGCGCTAGCCCGCAGAGCCGCTCGGCGCGATGGGGGTTGCGCTTGTGGGGCATTGCCGACGACCCCTGCTGCCCCACGCCAAACGGCTCCTCCACCTCTCGCACCTCGGTGCGGGCAAGGTGACGAATCTCGGTGGCGAACTGCTCGATAGTCGCCGCGATAATCGCCAGCGTGCTGATGAAGCTGGCATGGCGATCACGCTGCAGCACCTGGGTTGCTACTGGCGCAACCCCGATACCTAGAAGGCTACAGGCTTTCTCCTCGACCGCTGGCGGGATGTTGGCGTGCGTGCCAACCGCGCCGGAGAGCTTGCCTACTGCGATCTCGGCGCGGGCCTGGCCCAGCCGCACACGGTTGCGCTGCATTTCGGCCAGCCATAGCAGCAGCTTGAGGCCGAAGGTGGTCGGCTCGGCGTGAATGCCGTGGGTGCGACCAATGGTGATCACGTCCTTGTACTGAAGCGCTTGCACGGTTAGTACCTCGGTCAACTCCTCTATATCTTCTAGCAATAGGTCTGCCGCCTGGGTTGCCTGCAATGAAAGGCCAGTGTCTACCACATCCGAGGAAGTAAGACCCAGGTGGATCCAGCGGCTAGACTCACCCACCGTCTCACCAACGGCGCGAAGAAAGGCAATCACGTCGTGGTCGGTTTCGCGTTCAATCTCCTGCATTCGTACCAGGTTCACCGAACCCCCGCGAATGGCGGGGAGTGCTTCAACTGGGATCGCACCGGCACCCACCCACGCCTCGGCGACGGCGATCTCTACCTTAAGCCAGGTGTCCACTTTGTTCTGGTCCGCCCACAGGGCGGCCATCTGCGGAAAGCTATAACGGTCGATCAATTATTTCCACTCCTTGCGCCTTTATTGCATCCACCCGCCGCGCAATGCGCTCACCAGTCATTCCCATCCACCATGCTCCGCCCTCTCGTGTTCGCCCTCTTCCTCAGTCACCGACTCGCCTTCAGCAGCAGCTTCCGAGGCAATCGGCTGCGCGGCAATGCCATGACTACTGGCGCTGCTCGGTTCAGCCGTTCGTGCTTCAGGGTCGAGATCATTGACGTTGCTATCTGCCCGTGCCGAGGCAAACAGGTCATCCACCCGCTGCTGCTGGGCAGCCATTTCGCCATCCCAGCGCTGCCGCCGCGATCGCGTCAACCCCACATTGGCTACTGCGCCCATAAGCGCAAACAGCATCGCCACGATGAAGAAGACAAGCGCGTAGGTAGTCTCCTTCAGGGTCAAATACACCGCGACGGTGACAATCACCGCGCCAATTGCGCCGAGTATCCCCAGCCAGACCACCATCCCCCAGGTTCGTTCGCTCATTGCTACCACTCCTTTTACCTGCCTGGCCAACGCCAGCTTACTTATATTATACCACTTATTCACCATCCCATCGCTGATGTCATATCCCATAAGTAGCGTACGAACAACCCAGGCCGCCTCATCAACTGGTGAGGCGGCCTGGACGTGCATGATGGGTTGAGGTCTACGGTGTAATTACCCCTTTGTAGACAATCTGAGCCATCTCATCGCGGCGGATGTCGTTGTTGGGCCGGAAGGTGTGGTCGTTATAGCCGTTAATCACGCCTTTGTTATAAGCGGTCTCGATTGAGACGTAGAATACATTGCTGGGAGGCACATCGGTGAAATCCTGACCCAATGTCGGAGTGTAGAGCTGGTAGTGCGCTGCGCCGACCACCAGTTTGGTTAGCTGCCCAAGGGTTATCGGGTGGTTGGGTAGGTAACAAGGATATGGTAGACCCGCAGCCTCACAACTGGCCTGATCGTAGCCGCTGAGAATGCCTGCATGGAAGCCGCTCTCGATGTACAGATAGAGGGATTTGCATCATGGTTAGCAGCAACACAGATGCACTAGCCGTTAGCCAGCGCCTGGAAAGTACAAGCATGGTTTTTCCTCTGCGTTTGAATGGTAGGTTAGCACCACCCACAGCTCAGGGGTTGATTTATCTAATTATATAGCAAATCAACCGATCATACAAGGAGTGGCCGCTCCCCTTGCTCGGTACCATCCTGCTTAACCGTCTTGGCTAGTCGGCCCATGCTTGACAGTTAGCGCAAATTGGCATATAATTACACTTAGACATATATCTAAGTTGGTTAGCTGAGGTGATAGTGTGCAAAGCGGAGCGACAAAACCAACCGCGGGGTTTGGCCCCGACTTCCTCAAGTTCTGGGCTGGGCAAACTATCTCGAACCTGGGCAGTTCGTTCACTGCCTTTGCTCTGCCTTTGCTGGTATATAAGCTGACCGGCTCGGCGCTCGACCTGGCGATTACCACTGCCACCACCTTCCTGCCCTACGCCCTGTTTGGCCTGTTTATCGGTGCATTGGTCGATCGCAGCGAGCGGCGGCGGATGATGATCTTCACCGATATGGGTCGCGCCTTTGTCACCGCCTCAATTCCAATCATCGCCGCACTGGGCTTGCTCTCGGTTGGCTGGATCTACCTGACCAGCTTCCTCATCTCGGTACTGACAATCTTCTTCAACGCAGGAGAGTTCAGCGCCGTGCCAAGCCTGGTTGGGCCGGAGCAGTTTGTCTCCGCCAACGGACGTATCCAGGCTAGCTATTCGGCTGCGGGCATCGCCGGGCCGATCCTGGCGGGGGTGCTGGTCGCCATTGCTCCGCTGTCAGCGGTGCTGTACGTGGATGCCACCTCGTTTCTCGTCTCCGGCCTATCGCTATGGCTGATAAGGGTTAGCTTTGGCGGTGGGCAGACGGAAGGCAGCACTCTGCTGGCCGAGGTAGGCGTGGGCCTACGCTATATGCTGCACAATCCGGTGCTGCGCGACCTCTGTATCATGGTAGCCTTGTTCAACCTGGTGGGTAGCACCATTGGCTCGCAGCTGGTCTACTTTGCCAAGCAGCATCTGGGCGCGAACGATAGCCAGTGGGCCTTCTTCGCCGCTGCTGGCGGGGTGGGGGTGATTATTCTATCTTTGCTGGCGGGACCGCTTCGCCAGCGGCTACCCTTCAGCAAGGTGGCGCTCGGCGCGTTGAGTGCCTACAGCCTGCTCAACATTGGCTTCGCCTTCACCACCAGCTACTGGCCCGCGCTGCTGCTCTGGAGCGCGATGTCCGGACTGGGGGTGCTTTTCAACATCAACGTGATCAGCCTGTTCCAGGCGATGGTGCCGGGAGAGATGATGGGGCGTATCATGAGCGTGGCTACCACGCTGGTGTGGTCGGCCATTCCGGTCGGTAGTTTTATCGGCGGCTACTTCATCGAGGCAACCGGCAACATCACGCTCGTCTTCGCCATCATCGGGGTTGCCAGCCTGCTGATTGCCGTGGGTTTCGCCTTCTCCTCGCTAGGCCACGCCGAAGACTACCTTCCCGCTGCGGCGCAGGCAAGGCAGGACCAAGCGCAACCGCTTCTGGTCGAGGAAGCGGCTGCCGAGGCGGAGCAAGTGTTCGGTAAGCGTTAGGTCAGCGGCTTCGTCCCCGCCACCATCAGCACGAACAGCATCATGTACTTGTCGGGCGAGTTGTTGAACTTGTCTTCGGCGGTCGTCAGGATTTTGGCTTCATCCTCGCTGATGCGGCCCAGTTTTACCATCGCATTGTAGCGCTCAGGGTCATCGGCACTGGCGATGGCATCGAGCATCTTCTGCCCCACCTCATCGCTGGATGCGCCTAGCACTTCAAGGTCGGGGTTCTGGAAGCCCGCGCCCGCTAGCAGCCGCCACAGCTTGCGTCCGATGGCGCGATTGCCGCCGCGCTCGCGCTGCTGCTGATCCATTTTCTCATAGATAGCCATGACCTCATGTTCGCCTTCCGGTTCGATGATTGGCTTGAGGCTGGAGTCCACATCGTAGACAATGAAGCGGCCGCCCGGCTTCAGCACGCGATACATCTCGCGCACCGCCGCTGCCGGGTCGGGCAGGTGCTGGAAGATGAGACGGGCGTAGGCGAAGTCGAAGCTGTCAGCGGGTAGCTCACTGCCAGTAATGGAGCCGTGTACCATCGTCAGCCGTTCGCCAAAGCGATTGCCCAGGTATGCCGCCGCCCGCTCGTTAAGAATGGGATCAATGTCTAGTGCGGTGACGTGGCTGGCGGGGAAGTCGGTAAGCAACAGTTCGGTGACGAAGCCCGGTCCGCTGCCTGGTTCGAGGATGTTCATGCCATCGCGGAGGCCCAGCCAGTGAAGGTTGCGGCCCTCCTTGGGCCAGAAGAATGTTGCCTGCCAGCGCAGGCGCTCCAGCTCCTTGTCCAACCCCAGCGGCATCTCGCTGGCCTTGTACGAGCCGGTTGGGGTCACAGTTGTGGTCATCCAACGCTCCTTTTCTAGCCAGCCGTAGAGCGACTGGCTTAGATATATATCTAACATTACACCCATATTTTACCCTAAAACGCAGTGCAAGTCAATAGGGTGGTGGGCATTTGGTGGTGCAACCACTTAATGTGTGGCGTAATAGCAGCATCGCAGTCAAGGAGGTTGCTATGCTCATCATCATGATGTTGCGTGAACTTACCGCAACAGGTCAGCCTGGTGGTGCAAACCGCCCTCACTAAGCCAACCGCCCTCAGCCTCCCATTTGTGGCCTGGACCCAAGTATGGCTGCAAGATTATATTAACTAGCAGCAGCTGTCGATCAAGCGCAGCAACATTGGTAAGCTACTCGCCAGAGGAATGGCTAAAAGAACAGAGTTAGGGCGTTCTTCAGCTTTGGGTTGGTGATTATGGCTCGCTGCCACCGGTTGTGATGCCACACGAACAACCGCACTGCTCACCAGGTTCTTGGGCTACGCCCAATTCAGGCCGCTAGTTTGCGGCTGAAGCAGCGACTCTTGTGTCGCAGTCGCCCAAATAGGTTCGCAATTTCGCATTCATGCTCTCAATTGTGTAGGTCTCGGCTTTGCCCTCCGACAGCACGTACTCGCCGCCTTCAGGGTAAATCAGTTCTGGGTAGATGTCTAGCCCATCTGTGCAGTAGCGTTGGGCATCAGGCAATTGGGAGGCTCAGTCTTGCATTGCCTCTGGGGTACGGTGTTCCATCACCGCCATCCCCACAATCAGGTAGCTGTCGCGGGCGAGGGCTAGCACGACGTAGACTTGGACTTTTTTTTTACCCACTCCTGGTGAAGAGTTCGTCAATCTCGACGTTCTCGGCGGGGGTATGGTCCGCCACTCCTCAAAATTGCCGTAGCTTTCCAAGAGGTATGATTGGTGCTATAATTGGCTAGGTCAGAGTGCAATTAGGTAGAAAGAGGAACGGAGACGACCACACAGACAAGGGCAAACAGGCTGGGGGTGTCAAACTACACCTTCACTGCCAACGTCTATAAGGAAGATGACGACTATGTTGCAGAATGCGCCGAGCTAGGTACTACATCTCAGGGCCGATCCTTCGAGGAGGCGCTAGACAAGCTGAAGGAAGCGACCAAGCTGTATCTCCAAGCAGCACCCGATGCGAGGATTATACCAGCGGAGCAACGCGCCGACCTTATCATCGGGGTAAGGGAACTGGAAGCGGCCTACGCGCAGGAGCTTGATGAGCCGATCGAGCCGGTGGACATTCACCTGGTGGGAACAACTACGTTCACCGTTGAACCCGCTTATGCCTAAGTTTCCTGTACTCTCAGGTAAGCAGATGATTCGCATCCTCAAAGGAATGGGTTGCTGGGAGGATCGGCAGGAGAGCAGCCATGTGATTATGAAGCGGTAAGGGCAAGGAGGTGTGAAACTTACCTCACCTGTACCTCTGGATGACCAGTTGGACAGAGGCACACAGCGTAACATACTGCGTTTGCTACAGATAGAACCCACAGAGTTCGCAAAGTACTTGAAGAAAAAGAAATGAATATTAAATCCCCCTGCCCAAGACTTGACCACGAGGTTATATTTGAGCGCAATCCCCAATTCAGACGACCCCAAGGATGAGGAGCAGCAACCGTTTGATAGCGTGATACTGCCCGACGAGCTATCGCTGGGCGGGACAATCGAACCAACCCCGCAGCCCGAATCTGCAATCTACAATCTACAATCTACAATGCCGCTGCAGCGCGGCATCGCCTCTGCCGCGTTCATCCTGATCATGGGCAACATCCTTAGCCGCGTGATGGGGCTGGTGCGAGAACAGGTGGTGGCTGGCTTGTACGGCGTAGGCGGTACCACCGACGCGTTGACGATTGCCAGCAATGTCAGCACCATTACCTACGACCTGCTGATCAGCGGCATTGTCAGCGCCGCGCTGGTGCCAGTGTTCAGCGAGTATGCAGCGGCTGAGAAGCGCGAGGAGTTGTGGCGGGTTGCCAGCAGTGTACTCAGCATCGCCACCGTGGGGTTGGGGGTGGTGGTGGGCATACTAATGATGTTCGCATGCCCGCTAACCGGCCTGCTGGCCAGCCGCTTCAACGCCAACCAGCTCGACTTCACTGCCGGGTTGGTGTTGATCGTGCTGCCGGGGGTTATCTTCCTGGGCGTGTCAGCGGTGCTTATGTCCATGCTCTATGCACTGCAGCGCTTCGCCTTTCCCGCTTTCGCGCCGGTCATCCTCAATCTAACCGTGGTCGCACTCGGCTGGCTGCTCTATCGCAACGACAACCCCTTCGGCATTGTGCTGGGTATGAGCATCGGCGCATTGTTGATGGTCGCGTTGCAGTGGTTTGGGCTACGCGACATGAAGCTACGCTTCCGGCTCGACTGGCGACACCCTGGCGTGCGTAAGATTGGCCGCCTCTACCTGCCGGTCGCGCTCGGCCTGCTGGTAACCGAAGTGGGCTTGTTTATTGACCGCAACCTTGCCAGCGGCACCGGCGCGGGCGGCCTGTCGGCGATGCGCTTTGCCACCACCCTGGTGCAGTTCGCACTCGGCCTGGTGGCAGCGGCGATCAGCCTGGCGGTGCTGCCCAGCATATCGCGGAGCGCGGCGGCGGGCGACCTGGCGGGCTATAAGCGTACCCTCGGCTCGGCATTGCGGCTGGTAATTGCCCTGATCTTGCCCGCCAGTGCGGCGCTGGCCTTCATCGGCGTGCCGATCATCCAGGTGGTGTTCCAGCACGGTGCGTTCAGCGATGCGGCCAAGTGGCGCACCGCCCTCGCACTGCTTTGCTATGCGGTCGGCACCCCCTTCGCGGCCATTGATCAGATGCTGCTGTTCGCCTTCTACGCCCGCCAGAACACGCGCACGCCGGTGCTGATCGGCATTGGTAGCGTCGTAGCCTATCTGGTATTCGCCTTCACCCTTGTTGGGCCACTCAGCTTTGCTGGCCTTGCCCTCGCCGACAGCGCGAAACAGACATTCCACGCGGTGGTCAGCTTCGTGCTGCTGGGCGCGGCCATTGCTGGGCTACGCGGCCTCGGCCTCGGCGTGACTACGCTGAAGGCAGGTCTGGCCGCACTGCTGGCTGGGGTGGTCGGCTTCGCGGTCTGGCTAGCGGTGGGCGACCTGTTTGGCGTGAGTCTGCTGGGCCGCATCATGGTGCTGCTGTTTAGTGGCGGCGCGTTTACCATCGCCTACCTCGGCGCAGCGGTTCTGCTGAGGTTGAGCGAGTTGGCGATGTTGTGGCGGATGGTGGCCCGCAAGCTGGTGCCACGCTGGAACTGAAAGCTATACCAATCAGCAGTGAAGAAAAAGCGCGGCCCCTGACTATTTATAGTCAGGGGCTGCATCTGGGCCGCCCCCGATCGCTAGATAGATAGCTGAAAGGGAGGAATCATCATGAACGCCAGTCGTATGCTAAACCTTGCTCTGATAATTGCGCTGCTTGTTAGCTATAGCGTAGCGACGGGTGGCAATGCTGCGGGCGCTACAACTAGCCAGCCACTACCTGCTGCGGCAGCCAACCAGGCAGTTCACGCTCCCGCTGCGGCGCGTCCCGCCACCACCGACCCGCCCGCGTGGCATAGCCCCTACCCCGCCTATAACGGCATCAAAATGGTGTCCGCCACTAATGGCTGGATTGTCGGCGGGGGCGGCACAATCAAGCATTACTACAATGGCTGGGGTAATTATCCCAGCCCAGTGACTAGCACACTCAACGCGGTAGACGTGAGTGGCAGCGATGGCTGGGCGGTGGGCGACAACAACACGATAATCAAGCTGGTCGGCACCGACTGGCAAGCGGTTGCCAGTCCCGCTCTGACCGTAACCCAGCTCGATGATGTGAAAGTGGTCGCAGTCGGTGAGGCGTGGGCGCTGGGCAATGTTTATTATAACGATTACCTGCATTATCAGCCAGTGCTAATGCACTATACCAATACCCAATGGTCGCTGATCAGTACGTCAGTAATCACCAGAGATGTCACCCTCAACAAAATGTCATGGGTCAGCGCCAACGAGGGCTGGCTGGTGGGCGCGATCTACCAGTGGTCGCCTTGTTGTATCATTACACCAGTAGCCTACCACTATCTGAACGGCAGCTTCACCAGCGTGCCGTTGGATAACGCCCGCAACGTGCCGGTAGCAATATATATGCTCAACGCCGACGAGGGTTGGATTGGGCTTGCAGGCTACGATACTGACAACCTGCTGCATTACAGCGGCGGTGCATGGCACCACGGCCACCGCACAGCCGCCCGCCTCCTCTCACCGCGCTGCTAAGGGGCTGATCCCCCCCATATCCGGCGCATCCTCGGCGCAAGCTATCGCTAAACCCACTGCACCGAGTAGCTGCTTTAATCAAACCGGCATAATCGCGCTGATCGCCTTCACCACCAATGACTACTACGCGGTCGGCGACCCAATCTGCACATCGCCACAACTATACTCGTTTTGGCATAATGGCGGGACGCTTGCCAGCCTCGCCCAACCCGCGCTTGCAGTCTCCGGCGTGGCGGCCAACGACCTATGGTTGGTTGGCTCCAGCGGCTACATCTACCATTGGGACGGCACGAGCTTGACCACTACTAGCACGGGGCTGAGTGGAGCCAAAGTGCAATTCTTCAGCCCTAATGACGGCTGGGCGAATGACGGTCAGATCTACCACTATGATGGCGCTAACTGGAACGTCAGCGGCCTCAATAATGTCGAAACCTTTGCCTTCGCCAATCCCGATGATGGCTGGGCGGCCGATAATAGCTTCACCAGCTACACCAGCACGGTAATCACCTTCAGCCACTATCTCAGCCCTACCTGGAGCGCGACGCAGATTATCAGTGGCCCGTACCAGCTTACCTCGATGAAGATGCTGTCCGCCACCGAGGGTTGGGCGGTCGGTATGTCCTACGATAACAACCTTGCCGCTTATCCGCTAGCGGCCCATTACAGCGGCGGAAGCTGGAGTGTGAGCCAGATCAGCAATCTCAACAGCGTCTACATGACCGATGTCAGCTTCGCCACCCCTGCTGATGGCTGGGCGGTGGGGGCGCAACAGAGCGATGGGTACAATGCTCCGCTGGCATACCATTATAGTGGGGGAAGTTGGCAGCCGGTCAGCCTGCCGGTTAGCGCTGGCATTGTTGGAGCAGTGCAAGCGCTTGCCCCCAACAACGTGTGGGCTGCGGGATCGGACTCCAATGAACATGGCGGCTATGTGCTGCACTGGGATGGCACCCAGTGGTTTAGCACCACGATGCCAATCCCCTTGTCGGCGATTGATATGCTCTCGCCCACTGAGGGTTGGGCGGGCGGCTACGGCGGATTCTACCATTACCTCGACGGCACCTGGCAGCCGGTCTTCAGCCCCGCCGTCAGTTATATCAGCAGCATCAGCTTCAGCAGCCCCACCGATGGCTGGGCGGGCGATCAGTTCGACCTGTTGCACTACTATGCCGCCTGTTACGATTACTATTACGACGTGCCATCCGGCTACTGGGCGGGCAACTACATCTTCGCCCTCTCGTGCGCCGGGGTGGTTAGCGGTACCGGCAATCATCTGTTCAGCCCCAGCGCGAACGCCACCCGTATCCAGTTCGCCAAGATGATCAGCCTGGCGCGGGGTTGGCCGATCATCTCGCCCACTACTGCTACCTTTAGCGACGTGCCACCCTCCAACCCACTCTACGCCTTCGTTGAAACCGCATATGCAAACGGCGCTATCAGCGGCGCAACCGCAGCGATGTGCAGCGCACGCGGGCTAGCCCACCCATGCTTCCTGCCCAACGACCCGATTAGCCGCGCCCAGGCCGTCTCGATCGTGGTGCGCGCCTACCGCTGGCCGATTAACACGAGCGGTGGCCCACACTTCAGCGATGTGCCGACCAGCAATTTCGCTTATGGCACAATCGAGACCTGCTACAATCGCGGCGTGGTCAGCGGTATCGGCGGTGGCTTGTTCGCGCCCAACGCCAACGTCACCCGCGCCCAGATCGCCAAGCTGCTCTATTTGGCGACGCAGCAGTTATACCATTTTCTGCAGATAATACAGTAAATCGTAGGGGCGGGCGGCTGCCCGCCCTGGTTCAGCTGGGGCTTAATTGATCAACCTTTGGGTAACTCATATTGCTGTGCTTGTCGCCCTGCCGTTAACATTCCCTTAACAATACTTTAACCTCCTCTTAAAATACCCCCCTCTTCCTGTTAAACTATCGTTAAAACGGGCATGGTAAGATTGCCCAGAACCAACTTTGACCAGCGCGACGGGCTTAATCGCTCACCTGGGCATGGGCAATCCGTTGCGCCAATTGCTAAACCAAGAGGAGAGACTCTATCGTGAATTATCAGAAACTTACCCGCTTTAGCGCACTACTCGCGCTACTCATGGTCGCCTTCGTACTGGCGGCCTGTGGCGGCTCTGCCACCGACACCCCGGTTAGCGCCACGGCCACCACCGCGACTGGCGCAGCCATCAGCAACACCCCGGCCACTAGCATGACCAATACGCAGGCGATGGCAAGCACGCCGATGATGACCAACACCCAGGTGATGGGTATGACCCCCACTGCTGGCATGATGGTAACTGGTACCCAGATGATGAGCGGCACTGGCGGCACCTTCAGCCCCGTAGCTGGCGGCGCAAATGCGCTGACTGCTGGTGGGGCGACCTTCCCGGCCCCACTCTACCAGAAGTGGTTCGCTGATTACGGCGCGAAGTATAGTGTAACCATCAACTACCAGGCCAAGGGCAGTGGCTTCGGGGTGCAGAACATCCAGAACCAGACCCTCGACTTTGGAGCCAGCGATGCGCCGATGAGCGATGCGGAACTTACCGCCGCCAAGGGCGGACCAATCGTGGAAATCCCTACCTGCCTCGGCGCAGATGTGGTCATCTACAACATCCCCGGTTACAGCGGCACCCTCAAGCTGGACGGCGACACCCTCGCCAAGATTTATCTTGGCACCATCAAGGACTGGAGCGACCCCGCGATTGCTGCTGCTAATGGCGGCACCGCGCTGCCCGCTGGCGCAATCCAGGTGGTTCACCGCAGCGATAGCAGCGGCACCAGTTTCATCTTCACCAGCTACCTCGCGGCGGTAAACGCCGATTGGAAGAACGGCCCCGGCGCAAACAAGGCCCCCAACTGGCCGGTCGGCCAGGGCGCGAGCGGCAATGCCGGTGTTGCAGGGCAGGTCAAGTCCACCCCATTCAGCATTGGCTATGCAGAAATCGCCTACGCCGTCCAGAATAATCTCACCTTTGCCAACATAAAGAACAAGAACGGCAAGTATGTGACCGCTAGCCTGCAGAGCATTGCAGCTGCCGCCGCCAACTTGACCACGGTTCCGGCTGACCTGCGCTTCTCGCTAATTGACCAGCCGGGCGATGCCACCTACCCCATCGCTAGCTCGACCTGGCAACTGGTTTACCAGAACCAGACCGACAAGGCCAAGGCGATCGCGGTTGTCAACCTGCTCAACTGGGAACTGACCGTAGGGCAGAACACCAACAACAGCCTGAACTATGGCGTGCTGCCGCCCAACCTGCAGCAGGCCGCCATCGCCAAGGTCAAGACCATCATGGTCAATGGCGCTCCAGTGCAGCCGTAACCGATACCGAAGGGGCGCGTTGCCTTTGACGCGCCCCTTGCATCGTCCCCTTGCCCGCTACCCCACCGGCAGTAGCGCTGGCTGCTGGCTAAGTAGCTCAATGTCCCCGCTGTTATGTTCCACCCACCCACAAGCGTAGTTCAATCGTTCATAAGAGGAAAGGTAGGAAGATGCGTAAGATCGCCTTTAGTTTTGCCCTGCTTCTGGTAGTATTCAGCATGGTATTCGCTGGTATCGGCACAAGTGTGCAAGCCGCCAACAGCAGCAACGTACAGGCGGCCAATGATTTCGCCGATGCGGCGTTCAAGAACGTGTGGACCCGCACCGACTCGGCGGTTGGCAGCGCCTTCCAGCGCAGCTATTACTGGGGTCCCGCCCCCATCTCTGCTGGCTTGCAGGAGCCGTACAACGGCGGCACTCGCCTGGTGCAGTATTTCGACAAGAGTCGCATGGAGATCAACAAGCCTGCTGGCGATAAGACCCAGAACTTCTATGTCACCAACGGCCTGCTCGCCAACGAGCTTATTAGTGGCAAGCAACAGACTGGCGACAGCACCTTCGTCGACCGCTGGCCCGCCGCCATCCCTCTCGCCAGCGATCCTGACGATGCCACTGCTCCCACCTATTATAGTTTCCGCAACGTGCTGACTGGCACTACTGACCTGACCAGCCACTTCGCCACTGCGACCATCGATGTCAACGGCACGATTAGCCAGGATGTGGCGATGGGCAGCGATCCGAATGCCAAGATCGCCTACTTCGAGAAGACCACCAACCACAATATCCCCACTGCCTTCTGGACCTTCCTGAACCAGAGTGGCCCGGTGGTGGATTGCACCCCGGCCGCCTGCAAGAGCGGCACGGTCAACGCCCAACTGAGCAACCCCTGGTTCTACGCCAGCGGCTACCCCATTAGCGAGGCTTACTGGGCCAAGGTCAAGATCGCGGGCAAGAGTGGCACCGATGTGCTGGTGCAAGCATTCCAGCGCCGCATCCTCACCTACGTTCCCAGCTTCGACAAGGCGTTCCAGGTGCAGGTTGGCAACATCGGCGCTCACTACTACGAGTGGCTGTACAAAGACGCGGGCAAGCCGCTCGATTACTTCGTCTTCCAGCCGGGCGGCGCGACCTCGCTGACCGCTGGTGGCGCGACCTTCCCCGCCCCGCTCTACCAGAAGTGGTTCGCAGATTACGGCGCGAAGTACGGCGTGGCGGTCAACTATCAGTCCAAGGGCAGCGGCTTCGGGGTGCAAAACATCCAGAACCAGACCCTCGACTTTGGGGCCAGCGATGCGCCGATGAGTACGGCAGAACTCGCTGCCGCCAAGGGTGGACTGGTGCTGCACATACCGACTACCCTGGGCGCGATTGTTGTCACCTACAACATCCCCGGCTATAATGGCACGCTGAAGCTGGATGGTGATACTCTCGCCAAGATCTACCTCGGCACGATCAAGGATTGGAGCGACCCCACGATTACCGCCGCCAACGGTGGCACCGCGCTACCCGCTGGCGCAATCCAGGTAGTTCATCGCAGCGACTCCAGCGGCACCAGCTTCCAATTCACCACCTACCTCGCCAACGTCAACGCTGATTGGAAGAATGGTCCAGGCGCGAGCAAGTCACCGAACTGGCCCGCTGGTCAGGGCGCAAGCGGCAACGCTGGGGTCGCTGGTCAAGTCACTTCCACCCCATTCGCCATCGGCTACGTCGAGATCGCCTATGCCATCCAGAATAAACTCCCCTTCGCCGACATGAAGAACAAGGACGGCAATTATGTAACTGCCAGCCTTGCTACGGTCAGCGCCGCCGCTGGTCACCTGGGCGACATCCCCGCCGACCTGCGCTTCAGCCTGATTGACGAGCCGGGTGCCGACAGCTACCCCATCACCACCGCGACCTGGCAGCTCGTCTACAAGAACCAGACCGACAAGGCCAAGGCCATCGCCCTCGTCAACCTGTTCAACTGGGAACTGACCGTGGGACAGACCTACAGCAACAGCCTGGATTACGGTGTGCTACCGCCGAACCTGCGCGATGCGGCCCTCCACCAGGTCCAGCAGATCGTCATCCCTTCGAACTAAAGTGCTGAGTGCTGAGAAAGTGGCTGAAAAGGGCGAACAACGGTTCGCCCCTACAAACCGCGCAACGGCTTTTCAAACACTTTCTCAGCCTACTTACAATCTTGGGGTGCGTCACATTCTTCCAGAGTAAGCGATCAGTAGGGGCGAACCGTTGTTCGCCCTGGCCGGTTATGCAATTATGTGACGCTCACCCGTAGTCTCACACAGATTTGACAGCCCGCAGCAAAAATGGTTAAATAGAAGCGGCGGAATCAGTGTCGCTTCCCCGACAATTTACGTTTACCCTTGCAGCTCATTCTGTCGGAAGGATCAAGCATGGCCGCCAACAACCTCGATATGAAAATAGCCCCCATCGAAGGCATTGACCGCATCAGTCGTAGCCGCAGCCTTGTGGGTGGCGATCGCACGTTCTTCGGTCTCACCATCTTTGCCAGCCTGCTGCTCATCGCCACGTTGCTTGCCCTCATAGTTCTGTTGGTAGTAGGTTCGTGGCCGAATATCCAGTATTCCGGCTTCAACTTTACCACCTCGGCCAACTGGAACCCCAATATCACCCAGAACCACCCCCATGAGGAGTTCGGCATCCTGCCTTACATCTTCGGTACGGTGGTGACTTCGACGATCGCGCTGATCTTCGCCGTGCCGCTGGCGATTGGCGCAGCCCTATTCATCGCGGAATACGCCCCTCGCTGGCTGGCAACCCCGGTCTCCTTCATGGTCGAGTTGCTGGCCGCCATCCCTAGCATCATCTACGGCTTCTGGGGTCTGGCGGTGCTGGTGCCAATTATGTACAATGTGGATTTGAAGACAGGCAAGGTTAGTGGGGTGGATGCCTTCCTCCACGATGTAATTGGCAAGGTGCCAGTGCTGGGTTCATTGTTCAGCACGCCGGGAAATGGCCGATCGCTGCTCACCGCCGGGCTGATCCTGGCGATTATGGTGCTGCCCACGATTATGTCGGTTAGCCGTGAGATCATCCTGACCGTGCCGAGCTTGCAGAAGGAAGGGATGCTGGCGCTGGGCGCAACCAAGTGGGAGACTATCCGCAAGGCGGTACTGCCTTATGCGGGCAGCGGTATCATCGGCGCAGCGGTGCTGGGCCTGGGGCGCGCCCTGGGCGAGACAATGGCGGTGACTCTGGTAATCGGCAACAGCTCGACTGCGATTACCCCCAACCTGCTCAGTTCCGGCTATACCATGTCCAGCTCGATTGCCCAGAAGTTCACCGAGGCGGGCAGCGACCCCCTCTACGTCGGCGCAATCGTTGAAATCGCCCTGGTGCTGCTGATAATGACTGCGATCATCAATGGGCTAGCTCGCCTGCTGGTCATATTTAGCACCTCGTCGGCGTTGCGCGGCACTCGCGCCTGATCAATCTCCTCCACTAACCGGGGGATGGCTAACAAAAACCCCCTCCCCTATATCGGGGGAGGGTTGGGGTGGGGGTTATTATGCAAGGACAACGTACAATGGAGCAAGCTCGCAGTCGGGCATTGGATGCCGGGGTTAGCCCTAGAGAACGCGCCCGCTTCGCCGTACGGCGAACGGTCAATCTGGTGATGGCGGGCCTGGTTGGTCTCGCCGCCCTGATTGGCGTGGCCGTGATGCTCTTCATCCTCGGCTACGTGCTGGTGCAGGGCTGGCAGGCGCTTTCACCCACTTTCTTCAGCCAGTCGGCCCAGCCGCTCGACTTCGATGCGAAAGGCCAACCCATCGCGGGCAGCGGCGGCGGCGTGTTGATGTCCATCCTCGGCTCCCTGCTCATTCTCGGCCTCGCCGCGCTCATCTCCATCCCGCTCGGTTTGCTGGCGGGGATGTATCTGTCGGAGTATGGGCATGGCAAGTTCGCCTTCCTGGTTCGCTACGTCGCTGATGTGATGACCGGCATCCCTTCGATTGTCACTGGCGTGTTCGTCTGGTCGCTGGTGGTGATCACCACGGGCCACTTCTCCGCCTGGGCGGGCGCATTGGCCCTGTCAATCATTATGGTGCCGATCATCACCCGCACCGTCGAAGAGATACTGCGCCTGGTGCCTAATGCGTTGCGTGAAGCATCCTACGCCCTGGGCGTGCCGCAGTGGCGCACCATCGTGAAGGTGGTGCTACCCAGCGCCGCCAGCGGGGTGATTACCGGCATCGTCCTGGCCGTCGCCCGTGCCGGGGGCGAAACCGCACCGCTGCTGCTCACCGTACTCGGCAACGAGGCAATCAACTGGAATCCGAGCCAGCCAACTGACGCGCTGCCGCTCCGCATATACGATTACGCCACCCAGCCCTACGCGGTACGCATCGAGCAGGCGTGGGGCGCTAGCTTCATCCTGATTATGGTCATCCTTGTCTTCAGCCTGCTCACCCGCATCGCCACGAAAGGTAAGAAAGTTGGATAATACACAAATTAAAGAAGCTCCTCAAGATGCCAGCGCCGAGGGCTATAACACGCCGGTTGCCACTGGCGGCAAGAGCATGGAGATACGCAACCTCAAAGCCTACTACGGCAGTTACCTGGCGATCAGCGATGTCAATATGGAGATTCAGCCCAACAAGGTGACTGCTCTGATCGGCCCCAGCGGTTGCGGCAAGTCCACCCTGATCCGCTGCCTCAACCGGATGCACGAAGTCACCCCTGGCGCGCCCCGTGTCGAGGGCGAGGTGCTGCTCGACGGGCAGAACATCTACGCCCCCAGCGCCGACCCAGTCAAGGTACGCCGTTTGATCGGGATGGTCTTTCAGAAGCCCAATCCCTTCCCCACCATGAGCATCAGCGAAAACGTGCTGGCGGGCATCAAGCTGAACAGCGGTCGCCTCAACCACGCCCAGGCTGCGGAGATTGTGGAGCAATCGCTGCACCGCGCCGCGCTCTGGGATGAGGTCAAGGACAAGCTGGGCAAGTCGGGCGCATCGCTATCCGGCGGTCAGCAGCAGCGTCTCTGTATCGCCCGCACCATCGCGGTGAACCCCGAAGTCATCCTCATGGACGAACCCTGCTCTGCGCTCGACCCCATCGCTACGCTCAAGATTGAGGAGCTGATTGAGGAGTTGAAGGCGCAGTACACCATCATTATCGTTACCCACAATATGCAGCAGGCCAGCCGCGCATCTGATTTCACCGCCTTCATGCTGGCCCAGGACGGCCCCGGCCACCTGGTGGAGTTCGGCCCCACTCAGCAGATCTTCACCCGCCCCACCCAGAAGCGCACCGAGGATTATATCACCGGCCGGTTTGGCTGATCGGGGATTAAACATGGGCTATCGCAAAGTTTGATCAACTAAGCCCCCAGCGGGAGTTGGGGGAGAATCTTGACCAAGCGAGATGCCCATCGTCACTGTTTTCGACTTGTGATCTGCATTTGTGCTGACATTTGGCATGACCTAGTTTGCGAGATTCCTCCCCCAACCCCCGCTGGGGGCTTAGGTTAGCGGTGCTTCAGCTAGCTAGCTTTAACCGCAAGATTAGGAATGACTCATACCGGAAAAAAAGGAGGCAGCTATGCCCGCCCGCCCCACCTTCGAGCGCGAACTGCGCGATTTGCAGGATGAACTGCTGGTTATGTCCAGCATGGTAGACAAAGCGATCAGTCGGTCAATCGAGGCGCTGAAGAACCGCGACCTCGGCCTGGCCCGCCTGGTGGTCAGCGACGATCAGAAGGTGAATGATAAGCGCTTCGAGATCGAGGAGAAGTGTATTCTGATTACCGCCACCCAAGCGCCGCTGGCTAGCGACCTGCGTACCATTGTCGCGGTGCTAAACGTGATCACCGACCTGGAGCGGATGGCCGACCACTGTGTCGGTATCGCCAAGATCGCGATCATGACTGGGAACGAGCCGCCGCTCAAGCCGCTGATTGACATCCCACGCATGGCCGAGCAATCGCGCAGTATGCTGCGTAGGGCGATGGATGCGTTTGTTGCGCGCGATGTGGCTGCTGCCAATGCGGTTGCCAATGAGGACGACATTGTAGACCAGCTGTACGATCAGGTTTACCGCGAATTGCTCACCTTTATGCTTAATGACCCACGCACAATCGACCGCGCCACCCATCTGCTCTGGGTCGCTCACAACCTGGAGCGCATCGGCGACCGCGTGACCAACATCTGCGAACGGGTCAACTTCCTGGTCACTGGCCGCATGGAAGAGTACAAGGCGGCAAAGCAGGTGTGAGGACTGAGGACTGAGTAATTGCATAGCGATAGCATCAGGCATCCCGAATCCTGCAGTTGGAAGCTAACGGGTTGAGATGTTACTAATCTAAGCCCCCAGCGGGGGTTGGGGGAGAATGTTGAAGCTCAGTGATGCTTCGGTAGGCACATGAAGCGCGGTCTCGCCTACTTCGGCATTAGCACTGGGCGAGACTTCTCCCCAACCCCCGCTGGGGGCTTTTTGCGTGGCACAGACTTCAGCCCCGGCTCAGTCCCCAGCCCCCAATCCTCAGTTCTCGCCTACTTCCACCGCGTCAATATCGTCTCGCGCTGGAACAGCGTGACCGCCAGCAGCAATGCGCCGAGGTCGAGCAGCAGCGTCACCCCGCAGATAAGCAGGGAGATGGAGGTGTTAACGTTGATCAGGCCAAACGTCTGGCCGATGAACAGCAGCATTAGCGGTACGATGATAATGGCGGAGAATTGCTGCGCGGTGCGCGCATCGCTGACCCGCGAAGAAATAATCAGGCTGAACAGTACGATCAAAGTAGTGAGCAGTGGAGTAAAGCCGAAGATGAGGATGAGGTAGGGGGCGCTAATCACGTAGTTAGCGGCCAGCGGTGCCGCGAACAGCCTCAATGCCAGCACGTAGATGGCATAGGAGACCCAGGTCCCGATTGTGCCAGGGATAACCGACACCATCGCTTTGCCCAGCAGCAACTGCCAGGTCTGAATCGGGGTTGCCAGTAGCGGCTCCAGGGTGCGCTTCTCCTTCTCACCGACAATGCTGTAGCTGGCGATCGAAATCGTCAGCGTAACCGGGATAGTCATGAAGAAAAGCTGACCCTGAAGTGCGCCAAATGCCTGCATAATCTGGGAGGTGGGATAGCCGCGCCACTCTGGATGCAGCCCAAATATCACATCGAGGGCGGTCTTGCTGAGATTCCCACTCAAGCTGGAGATGGTAAACAGCAGCACGAAGCCAGTCGCCATGATGGTGAAGGCCAGTGGCATCAGGATCAGGGTCGCCATCAATCCCAGGCTCTGGCGAATCTCCTGCCAGTCCTTGCCAAAGATGATCATCGCCTTGTTCATCGTGCAGCCTCCCCCTCGTTCACCAGGCTGAAGTAGACATCCTCCAGCGAAGCCTCCTGCGGGGTGACGAACTGCACATCCGCGCCCAGTTCCACTAGCTTGCGTACCAGCGTGGGGTTCTGCGCTTCAGGGTCGCTTAGGCTGATGCTAATCGTAGGATGCTGGCTGTTCGCTACTGGCTGGAGGTCGCTGATGAAGGGCAATTCGCACAGCGTGGCGCTCTGCTGCTCGGTCAAGGGCTGGGCTAGTTGCACCTCTACCCGCCTGCCGAATAGCTGGCGGCGTAGGTTGGCGGGCGTATCCTCGCGGATCAGGCGCTGCTTGAACACCCCCACGCGGTCGCACAGCCGGTTCGCCTCATCCAGATTGTGGGTGGTAAGGAAGATGGTGCCACCCTCACTGCGTAGGGTCTCGATAAAGTCGCGCACCAGTCTGGCCGCTTCGGGATCGAGACCGGAAGTTGGCTCGTCGAGGAAGAGCAGCGGCGGACGATGCACCATGGCGCGGGCAATCGCCATCTTCTGGCGCATCCCCTTGCTGAAGCCGCCCACCTTGTCGGCGCGGCGCTCCCACAGCCCCATCATCTGCAACAGTTGCTGCACCCGCGCTTCGATCTCACCGTTCGGCACTTCGTAGAGACGCGCATAGAAACGCAGGTTGTCGGTCGCGCTCAATTTGTCGTATAGCCCTGGCGCTTCGGTCAGGATACCGACGTGACGGCGGATCTGGGTGTCGTTCGCCTCATTGCCCAGCGCGATGCCGTCTATCCAGGCCGCGCCGCTGGTCGGGCTGATCAGCGCGGCTAGCATCCGCACCGTGGTGGTCTTACCTGCCCCATTGGGGCCGAGGAAGCCGTACACCTGCCCCCGCCCCACCTGCATATTCAGCCGATCCACCGCCAGCAGTTTGTCGAAGCGGCGGGTCAATTCCTGGGTGGCGATTATCGTGTCGTTCATCATCGTGGCACAGTTTCACACAAATGGCCCTGGCTGTCAAGCGGTTAAGATTAAAGGGGTGTTACTAGTTATTGGGTAAACGTAGGGGCGGGCGGTGGCCCGCCCTGGTGAGCGAACAAGCTACCCAATAATTTGTATCACACCTAGATTAAAGATTAAAGATTAAAGAAGATGGGGCGCATATCGGTGCGCCCCATAGTGTGTCACCTTCTTTAATCTTTCGTCTTTAATCTGCCCGTGCGGGCCAGGCGGCTGCTACGCAGGTAGCGCACGCCGAACAGCACTGCGACCAACACCAGTACGACGATTACCGGAAACTCTGCGCCGGTCTGCGGAATTGCGCCACCAGGTGCGGGGGCGGGGTTGCCGCTGCTGGGGGTAGTAGCTGGCACGGGAGTGCCGTTAGGGGCAGAAACTGGCTGCACGCGGATAACCCACTGATCGATCTGGTCGTCATCTACCACCTGGGTGGTACGGGTGCGGAAGATGAGTAGATCCTTACCAGCCGAGCCAGCAGGCACGGACAAACCGGGGTTGATGATTGGGCCAGCGGTGTTGAACTTGGCATAGTTGGGCCAGCTTGTGCTAACTGCTCCCCAGTTTATGCAATCCACTACTGCGCCCTTGTCGTCGACCACGCACACCAGGTCGGCATCGTGCTTCACTCCGCCGCTCTTAGTCCAGTTGGTCAACTCGCCCGCGCCGATTCGCACGGTAAGCGAGGGCCGTAGTTCGCGGCTGAAGCTGTCGCACCCCTTGCTATTGCAAATCTGCCACGAGGTCATCGAAATTGGATTGGCGGTATCGTTCGATAGCTCTATGTACTGATTGGCTACCGTATCCGATACCTTCACCGTCGCCAGCAGCACCGTCGAGGACGCAGCTGAGGCGCGTATTGCCGGGGCCAGCAACAGGCCGCCCAATACGATCAGGGCTACCAGCCCCGCAATAGTTTGTCTCCGCATGGTATAACTCACTCCTTTCCTACCCGAAACCCCTACCTGAAATATTATAAGGATGGGGTTAGTTCATCGTTGTTAATCTGCTGAACATAATGTAGCACAAAACACGCTGGATGTCAATAGTTATGTCAACGAATCTGCCTAAATTGGCCTGATTGCCTGCCACTTTCGGGTGCCATTCCGAAAACTGCAACTTATGGCTGGCGTATGGGTGGATTACGTCCATATTGGCGGCTTGCTAGACAGTGAACCGCCCTTTCGTGGTTATGGCAGACTATGGTATAATCATCGGCAAAAGCAGGTCAAGCAACGGGCGCACGCCGCCCGCTAAGGAGGCAAATCTTGGCAACCGTACACGCCAACGTGCAACTGATCCGCGAGATGGAGTTTCGTGGCCGCGCCCCAAACGGGCATGAATTGACTATTGATACAAGCTCCGATCATGGCGGCCACGCTCTCGGCCTGGAGCCGCTCGACCTGGTGCTGCTGGCCCTGGGCGGCTGTATGGGTCTGGACGTGATCAGCATTCTACGCAAGAAGCGCCAGCAAGTTACCAATTATGACATCCGTATCACCGCCCAGCAGGCCGACGAGCATCCTCGCGTCTACACCCAGATCGAGCTTGAACACGTGGTCGCTGGACGCAACATAGACGAGAACGCGGTCGCCCGCGCCATCGAACTGTCGGAAACGAAATACTGCCCAGTCAGCGCGATGCTACACGGCACGGTGCAAATCCACAACCGTTATAGCATCATCAACGATGACGAACACGAGACTAAATAACGCAACTCCTCCCCCAAGGGCTAAACCTCACCCACAAGTGGAGGAGGATGCATAATACGGTACATCGTCGTCATGTTGGTAAGCCGCTGCATCCCCCGCGAGATGTTTATTTCTACCCCACCCCTTGCCCGCGCCACTCCTCAGCAGCGGTCTGCATCTGCCATGCGCCGCCAACGCGCGCAAACTGGTAGATGACCCCCACTGCGTCGGCGCGGGATTGGTAGATGCTGCCGCGCACCGTCGCGCTGCCGCCTGCAGCATCGTAGGTAATCTGGCCGAGCGTGACGAACCCGCCGCCCCCACGCACCACCGAACCTTCTTCGGGTGGGCCGGTTACTGCCGCAAAGGTCGCCAGATAGACCGAGGCGCTGCCGCTACTACCGTCCGGTAGGTGATGCAGTTGGTCAAGTAGCGTGGGTGGAGTGGCGGGGCTGTTATCTGTCACATCCAGCGCCTGCCCGCTGCCCAGGCGGGGGCCAATGTAGAGCAGTGGATAGCCGTGCTGGTCGCTACGCGCCACCAGGTCGGCGACTACGGCGCGATATATGGCGATGCCAGGGTCAGCAGGGGCGGGTTGCGCCTGCGGGGGAGTGGCGGATGGCGCAGGGGCGTGGTTCACCGCTGGCTGAGTGGTGCTATTCGGCCCGCCGTTCACCGGCGCAACGTTGCCGCTGTCGCAGCCCAGCAGCACGAGCAGCAACACAGCCAGCGGCAGCAATCTGGCTAGCGCCGCAATCCGCACTGCCGCAGATTTGGATCGGTAGGGGCGAACAACGGTTCGCCTTGCTTTATTGACCCCACGCATCCTATGGTTTGCTCCTTGTGTTAGGTTACTGTATTATATACGCACGCACCCGCAAATGGCTTCATCCCTCCGCTGTATAACGCTTTGCCCGACCGATAAGTTGCTTCAGTTTTGCCAGTATGCGCTTGGGCTTACGCCTGGGTTTGACAATAACGGCATTATGCTAGTATATTATCAAAGTCTGCTGTGCTACAAATGCCGACGTTAATTCCATGGTGCGAACAAGCTACAGGGTAGAGTGGGTTCAGTAGGGGCGCAGCGTTGTTCGCCCTGCTGAGTGGGTTCAGTAGGGGCGAACCGTTGTTCGCCCTGCTGAACTGCATAAGCCCTGATTGTAATCCCTGGTGTCTAATTGGAGGAGCTAATGGCTGGCGCAACCGACTTCGATAACCTGATTGAAGATTATATACACCTTGCTTTCCGTCTGGACAAGCATATTACGGGGCTGGTAGACGCTTACTACGGCCCAGATACGCTGCGTAGCGAGGTAGCCGCCGAGGATACGCTGCCGCTGGAGCGGCTGGGCGGGATGGCCGAAGAGTTGGAGCAAGCCTTCGCCGCCTACGACAATCTGCGCGGCAACTTTCTGCGCCGCCAGGTGCAGGCGCTTCGCGCCCAGATTGCCGATAACCTGAGCGACCATCACGCCTACGATTACGTTACCCTCATCCATGAGATGCTCGATGTGACCGCCGCGCCGGTTCCCGCCGCGCAGATTGAAGCGTATCAGAGCGATGTACGTAAGCTGCTGGCCGGGCTGGGCTACCGTCAGGAGCTGGACACCGCCATCAAAGCCTGGGAAGATGACAACCGCATCAGCGGTGAGCGTCTGGCCGACTTCTGCCAGCGCGAGGTGGGCGTGCTACGGCTTGCCACGCAGAAGCGGCTACCCTATATGCCGACTAAAGAGACGGCGACAATCGAAAGCGTGACCGACAAGCCGTGGGGCGCGTACAACTGGTATCTGGGCAATTACGTGTCGCGCATCGAACTGAACCGCGATGTGCCGATGACCCACCACTCTGCGCTGGCCCTGCTGCGCCACGAGATCTACCCAGGCCATCACACCGACCATAGCATCCATGAGCGCATTTGCTACCGCGAGCAGAACCGCCTGGAAGTGAGCATCAAGCTGCTGAACACGCCCGATTGCCCGATTGTGGAGGGATTGGCCGATGTTGGCTATCTGCTGCTCGACCAGCACAATCGCGACAACCAGGCCGAGCAGTTGCACCGTTCACTTAGCGATCTACGCCGCGCCGCCGGGGTCAACGCTTCACTGCTCTACCACCAGGATGGCGGCAGCCTCGCCGATGCCATCGCCTATCGGGTTAAGGTTGGCTGGGTAGATGAGCGGCGGGCGACCCAGGCAATGAAGTTCGTCACTCACCCGCTATGGCGCAGTTATACCTTTACCTACTGGGCGGGTGGCAATCTATTGGAGCAGGCCATCACTGCCGCCCGCAAGGCGGGGCAGGTGGACGCGCTCTGCCGCCTGCTCTACACCGAACTGCTCACTCCAACCATGCTCCGCGTCGAGCTTAACCGTCTGGGGGTGCTGATTGGCTAAAACTGTGCTGCGTATCGGTTCGCGCCTCGATGTGGGAATGGCTCGCGACCACCAGGAAGACAGCCTGCGTATTTACTTGCCTGAGCAGCAGGCGGTGCAAGAGGAGAAGGGCGCGTTGTTCATCATTGCCGACGGGGTGGGCGGCCACCAGGCGGGTGATGTTGCCAGCGCCATCGCCACCGAGACGCTGACCGATGCCTACTACGCCAGCGCCAGCCACAGCGTGGAGGATGCCTTGCGCGAGGCGATCGCCGCCGCCAACGCCCGCATCTACAGCGAAGCCCAGGCCCGCGCCAGCCAGGCAGGGATGGGCAGCACCTGCGTCTGCATCGCGCTGCGCGGTAGCCACATTGGGGTTGCCAACGTGGGCGATAGCCGCGCCTACATCCTGCGCGGCGGCAAGCTGACGCAGATTTCGCAGGACCACTCCTGGGTGGCCGATCAGGTACGAAGCGGCCAACTGAGCCAGGAAGAGGCCAATGCCAGCCAATTCCGCAACGTACTGACCCAGGCGTTGGGCAGCGGCGAACAGGTCGAACCCAGCGTGCGCGGCCAGACCCTGCGCGAAGGCGACGTAATCCTGCTATGCTCCGACGGCCTCACCACTATGCTAGACGACCACGAGATCGCCGCCTTCATCACCCAGTACGACGACCCCCAGGAAGGGTGCGATACGCTGGTAGAGGCGGCCAACCATCGCGGCGGCAAGGACAATATCAGCCTGATCATCGTGCGGATTGACACCTTGCAGGGCAGCGGCGTAGAGGACGTTAGCTACAGCGCTGAAGCCACTGATGCCACCGCGGTGCATCCCGTAGAAGCGGAAGTCGCACCCACCATCGCGCAACCAGCGCTGACTGACGCATACCTATCGCCTACCACCCGCAACACCCTCGCTCACGACATAGTTAGCGTCCGCCAACCCGTTGCCGCCTCCAGCCTTGCCGTCGCACCCGCCGCGCCGCGCGCATTGCGCTGGCCGCTGGCCCTGTTGGTGATCGCCATCTTCGTTATCCTTGCCGCGCTGTATATCTTCTTCAAGCCGCAAATTGACCCTACACTCAACTCGCTTGGCAGCAGTGTGGGGTTGGGCGCAGGTCAACTCGACCCGATTATCGGCGGCGTTGGCTTGCTGCTGATGCTGCTGCTCATCCTGCTGGCGGTGCGTGATGGTGGGCAAGGTAAACCCCAACCATACCGCAATGTGGTAGCCCAGGCGCAGGCAACGACCAGCGTAGGGCCGCAAATCGTTGCCCCCAGCGCACCACTATCAACTGCAACACCCACCGCCTTGAGCGCGCCCGCCGCGCCGATCAGCTCGATAACGGTCAGCTTCCCCTTCGGCCACGAGGCTTACGATGTCGCGGCGGTAATGGGCGACGGCCCCGACGCGCTTGGCTCCTGCGTGCTATCCGCGCCCACCAACTTGTTGGGTAGCATGGACGAACTGGGCAAACCAGCTAGTCGCGGCTTCTGGCTCACCCTCTATGACCGACGCAGCGGCGAAAGCACGGTCGCGGTGCTGATCTCGCCCCGCGCCTACACCGAGGAGTGGAGCGCCATAACCGCCAGCCTGCCCCAGGACCCGATGGTGCGTTTCGCCGAGATTCGCCAGATCAAACCCGGCCTGAGTTTCCAACTTAGTGCGGGTCAACTGCACGCCGATGTCAGCATCCTTGACTGCCACTACCTGGTAGCCGGTCGCCAGCACACCCCCGACCGCTACATCGACCAGCTATCGCTGCGCTGCGATGTCACTAATGGCTGAGGACAAATAAAGATGTGCCACCCTTGCTGAGTGGCACATATATTCATTCCTTCCCGCCGCGCAGTTGCCGGTTTCGCTTCTCTGCCTCTGCCGCCTTTCGGCGGTGGGTTGCAGGTGTGTATGGACGCTGGCGTTCGTGGCGGAGCAGATAAACCAGCACATCTGCGTTCTCAAGATTGAACCTGTAATAGAACAAATATGGCTTCACCTTCAGCCGACGATAGTTCTGCGGAAAGCTGGTGGGGGCAATGCCCCGCGTTGGGTCAGAGTTGGCAATCCTGTCCAGAGCAGCGAATAGATTGCTCTGCACCCGATCGCCTGCTGCTTCGCCGTCGCGGGCTGCGGCAAAATCGGCTGCTTCGGCGATGGCATCGAAAACATTTAGGGCAACCCGATAGCTGCGTATCCGCACTTACGCTGCCTCGCTCCCTTTCATCTCACGCGCTGTTCGCAACTCTGCCCGCCGCTGTCGCACATACTCACGCCCCTCGGCGATGCTCATCGTTGACCCGGCATCGGCTTCGTCAGCAAGATGAATGTGTTCATACGCTTCGGCCTTGCGTAGCAGGTCGAGGTAGAAATCAATATCGATAATCGCGGCGCGGGGTCTGTTGCGTACATTGAGCAACACCGGCGATTCGGGAGTAAGCCCGCTAACCAATTCCGACAATCGGTTCTTCGCGTCGGATAGGTTAACGCTAGCGTCTGCCATCTCCAGGTATTCATCCAACCGCTCTGGGTTCGTCATCATCATGCTACCTCCTGATTTTCTGGCTAATTACTTAGCCTGATTATAGCTTATTTGGCTCTTCACGTCAAGGGCTTGGCCGAAACAATTTTGGTAACATCGGTGATAAGATAAATCTACAAACCCCGCTGTTACGTATTATCCCAAGTCCGGTGATGGTTAGCGGGTGGTATGCTGCTGCCATCAGGCCGGTTGATGGCACGTTATACAGTAATCGTATAGTGAGGGGAGTAGCCAACCATGTCTGCACCAGATTTCTACTCTGCCAATGGCAGCCTCGAGCGGACGGACGGCGTGGAGTTGAGCCGTCGCAAGAAGCGGTTCGGTCGGCGGGTACGCACTCTGCGCGAGGCTAAGAGCTGGACGCAGGAAGACCTCGCTCTTCATAGCGGCCTCAGCCGTAGCTACATCTCCCGCCTTGAACTGGGCGACATTGCCCTGCCGCGCAACGACAAACTGGGCCGCCTCGCTCGCGCCCTCGGCACCAGCAACGAAGACCTGCTTGAAGCGGCGGGCTACATGAGCGCTCCCAGCAACGAAGCCGATGCTGCCTTGCCCGAGCTTGCCGCTTACCTGCGCCGTAAGTATGACTTGACCCAGCCACGCTTGATTGCCACCATCCAGCATATCGTCGACCTTGCGCTTGCCGACCAGCAGCACAGCAATGGTAACCACCCAGCCGTCTCCACTGCGTTGGAAGAGGCCCACGACGAAAAGCTGTTCCATTAAAAGACTGTCTGAAAAAGCACTTGACTGTGCTTGGCAACAGGGCGAGCGCAGCTCGCCCCTACGCACGAATAAACTGGTTCTCAGACAGCCTCTAATATTACTGCCAGGCAAGGTGCGGTAGTTAGACGCTTGTTGTGAGTTAGGAACCTTAACAACTTAGATACTTGCAGGAAAGGCAACCGTGCGGTAAAGTAAGCCAACACTTTGCATAAAGGAGGCTTTACTATGTCCGACACGGATACCTTCCTCGTCTCATTGTACGTCATTGCCGACGATTTCATCAAGCATCTGCCCCCTGCTCTACCCCATCCCGGCCCTGACCCTGACCTCACCCCTGCCGAGGTGATTACCCTCACCTGTGTTTCGCAGTGGGACCGCTACCGCAATGAGAGCGACTTCTACGCCTGTGCTTTGCGCGACCTGCGTAGCTACTTTCCTAAATTGCCCGACTACAGCCAGTTCAACCGCCAAGTGTGCTGTATGCAGTCAGTGCTGGAGCAGTTCGCGCTCCACCTCGCTGACTTGCTCCATGCCGACCAAAGTCTCTACCAGGCGCTGGATGGTACGGCGGTGCCAGTGCGTAACTATCGCCGTCGTAATCGGGAACGGGGTCACCTCGCCAGCAAGGTCAACATTGGGCGGGGGCATCGCACCAGTTGGTTTGAGGGCTTCCATCTGCAAATCGCGGTCAGTGGCGAAGGGGTCATCACTGGCTACAATTATGCACCGGCCTCGCACAAAGAACAGGTGTTGGCCGAGGGGTTGCTAGCGGCAAGGAGTGGCAAAGGGCAGGCGCTTGCCACTGCTGGGCGGGCAGGCAATGGTCGCTACCTGACCGATAAGGGCTATGAAGGCAAGAAGGCGCACCAGCGCTGGCAAAGCGACTATGGAGCGGAGGTGGTGACCCCACCGCGCCGCACCAGCAAGCAGAAGTGGAGCAAGGAGCAGCGACTTGAGCATAGCAGCAAGCGCCAGATTGTGGAGACAGTGTTCGGCAAGCTGCACCGCGTGTTCCGGCTGGAAGAGGAGCGACCGCATAGCGAAGCGGGGTTTGCAGCGCGGCTGGCAGCAAAGGTGGGCTTGCACAACTTCTGCCTGTGGCTGAACCAGCAGTTGGGGCAGGCTAGGCTAGGGTTCATGGCGTTGCTGTGCTGGTTAACAAGTAGTTGATTAAGCTGTTAAGGTAAAAACTGGCAGGAAGAGCTGGCGGTAAGGCAGGAAGACTGTCAGCTTGGTTCGGCGATGCCCAAAAACTGGGCATTCTAACTCACAACAAGCGTTTAGGATTGGCCTAGACGCTGGGCAACAGGGCGTATGCGATTCGCCCCTACACCATTCTGGCCCATTTATGCCAACTGAGGCTGTAATACTAATACCAATTAGCCGAGCAGATAGTATAAATTGGGCCAGGGCGAACAACGGTTCGCCCCTACAGAAATTATAGCGGCATCACGGCTAATTGGTATAACCAAGCTCTATTTTCACACAGGCGTGATTTTACACGGATTTTGCAATCCCCTAACCTGAGTTACACATTCATCTTGTAGAATAGGGATAGTTGCGTAGGGTACCAAGACCTACGCCCCAAATAGCTAATCCCTGGGCGGCTATGCTGCCCCTTCCACACCAAACTACAGGAGGAATACCGTGAACAATAACCGCTCACAGAACCGCGCCCTCGCCATAATAGGCATCGTTGCCATCGTCCTCGGCTTGGGTGTCGGCCTGCTCTGGGCTGGAGTTGGCAGCACTGCGCCATCCAACCCCAGCGCCCCCGTCGCAAGCAACCAAACTAGCGCGCAAAACCCTTCAACCACCTCAACGCCCGCTGATAATAACGCAACACCCGGCGATAGTAGCACCATCCCCACCGTAGTAACTGGCAATACTGGCGAGGCAGCCTCCAGCAGTGGCAACAATAGCAGCAACGCCAACCCACCTACCCCTGACAGCAATAATAACGCCACCAGCAACCCACCCAGCGGCAACGCCCCGCAACCCACCCCTACTGAGAACAGTAGCGCCACCAGCAACCCGCCCAGCGGCAACGCCACGACTGGCAGCGCCAACCCGGCTTCCAACTCAGGCAACGGCACCACTGGCGCGGCAACCGGCAGCGCCACGCCCACCAGCGGCAGTGGCAGCGCCAAGCCCAAGCATCAAAAGACCACTGCACCCAAAGCCAACGCTAGCGGCACGCCCGTTGCAGGCAAGGGCAAGGCTGCAGGTAAGGTGGCTGGCAAGACGGCGGGCGGCACCACCGCAGGCAAAGCCAACCCCTACGGCAATCAAGTTCCCGTTGCGGGCGTGGTCGACAGCGTAGACGCGGCCAACAAGCTCGTCGTGCTAGACACCAACTTTGGCCCGCTGACTGCCACCCTCGCCACCACCGCCACCATCCAGCGCCAGCCTCTCCCCGGCGATACCACCACTGCCACTGGCCCAGTTGACCTCAGCAATGTGCAGGTGGGCAACTACGCCATCGTGCTGCTTAGTCGCGACCAGTTGCCCAAGCCCGGCACTTATGCGCTACCCAAGAAGCAGCCCAACGCCACGCCCACCCCTGGCGCGACTGGTACACCAGGCGCAAACGACCAGAACAGCGCGGCGGTTCAGGCCAAGAACCAGGACACCCTGCTCAAGCGCAGGTTCGGTATCCGCGACGGCTTCAGCGCCACGGTCAGTGCATTGCGCGTCGGCCCAGCCCCCGCCAGCATCGAAGCCAGCGACAGCAACCCGCTGCTCGGCCTGCACGCCATCCCTGCTAGCTTCGTCTCATTGGAGAGCGATGGCAACATCATCGCTACCATCACCAGATATGGCGACATTCGAGTAGTCGTCGGTTCTGGCACCCGCTTCGACCGCCTCGGTCAACCGATCAGCGTCACTGACCTCAAGCCTGGCGATAGCATCATCCTCTACGGCGAAGCGGCCTGGGTTGGCAGCGGCAACGGCGCAGCGATGATGGACGGCACCGGCGGCACAGGCGCGAAGGGCAACCCCGCTGGTCTGCCCGCCTCGCCTGGAGGCAAGGGTACTGGCAGTGGCCGCTACGCCAACGGCCTGCCCGTCGTTGAGCGCATCGCCGAACTGCACGTAGTAACACCCAATGAACACGTGCTGCAAGGCAAGCTGGTCAGCACGGATACCAGCGCCAACACCTTCCAGATTAGCAGTGCCTCCAACGAAACCTTCACCGTCAATGTCGCCGCCGACACCAAGTACCAGTCGCTAGCCGTGGGCCAGAGCGTCAGCAGCCTGGCTGACCTGCAGCCCGGCAGCAGTGTGGTAGTCTACACCATCGGCGACAGCGACATCGACCCTAAAATCTACAATGCCAAGACGGTTGATCTGATACCCGCCACAAAGTAGCCATCACCTTATCCAGCATCAATGCAAAAGCCCCCGATATTCGTGGGGGCTTTTTTGTTGCCCATCCCAATTCCAATTCCACATACCGCTAAAGGCGTGTCCATTTGGTTCTGGGATTTAGGTTTACAGCCTCAGTTGCCAGGCAAGATGCTGTAGTGACGATTGGCTGGGACCCTGGGCGGCAAGGCGTATGCGATTTAGCCCTACACCAATATGGCGCTAATATGCCAGGTGGGGCTGTAATATTAGGATTTGGTGGATACCGTGACAACCATAATTAGTGATAGTAATTTAGCACAGCGACCGACCAGGAGATCACAGTATACAGCGCCGCCAGCCCTAGCGCCGCACCAGCCAGTGGTCGGGAACGCTGCGCCAACCACACCAGCGCGATCGCTGCCCACACGCAGAGCAGCGGCATCAACATCATATTGTAGCGCACCGTAAAGCGGTCAGACAAGGCAGTAGCGGTCAGCAACACCCCCGCCAGTGACCAGCCAATCAGCAGCAACTTCGCCGCAGAATAGTCCTCATTAGTATCCGGTAGCGCTCCGCGCACCCGCAACAAGCAGATAACCCCTAGCAGCGCCAGTGGCAGAATGACCCAGCCCTGCCACCTCAACACATCGGCCAGCAAGTCAGGCAGCTTGAAGCCGTGGCTAAACTGGGCGGAATGATATAGCTTGCCGCCGCTGAGTATGTTCTGGACTTGCTGCGATATTTGATCGAGGTAATGCACGTAGTACAGGAGGAAGGCGAGCAGGGTTGCCCCGATCGTCGCCCCTGCTAGCGGCCAGATGCGCCCCCGCAGGCTAGGAGGCGCGAACAACAGCCATACCAGCCCTACCACGCATATCACCGCGATGGCGGCCAACGCAGTGCCATAGTGTCCCAGCAGGGTGAGCAGCATAAACAGGAAGAAACCAGCCAGCCAGCGCCGATAACCGGCCTCGTCCCGCGCCAGGGTCAGCGTCTCCATCGCGCAGGCCATCGCGGCCACAAACATTGCCTGCGCGAAGATGTTGGTGTGTACGCCCGCAGACAGCAATTCAAAGACCGCGGGGCCAACTGCATAGAGCGCCGCCGCATAGAGCGCGACATCCCTACCAAAGCGCAGGGCAAAGCGGTAAACCGCGAGTACAACCGTTGCATCGAGCAACGCACTGGCGAAGCGCAACAGCAGTTGATCGCTGCCATTGTCTCCCCCTAGTAGCCAACTGAATGGGGTCAGCAGCACATAATAAGCGCTGGGATAGGGAACCGGGGTGCCGTTGGGCAGCTTGCTGGCGAAGTAAAAGTTATCCCCCTGCCCCTGGAAGAAATGTAGCATCTGCTCCAGGCGCTGGGCGTGGAAGTTGAGGTCAATACTAGCAAACTGGGGGTAGACCATCCCGCCGAAACGTAGCGCGAACGCGAAGGCGGCGATGCCCGCGAGTAGCCCCACCGCCCGCTCATCCGCCCAGCGGCGGGGGAAGAAAAGCAGCACGCTTACCGCCAGGGCCAACGACCAAAGCATCACCATTGCCAGCGACGGTGCAAAGCCGCTGATTGCGGGCCGGTCGAATGCCAGCGCGGTCAGGCAGAGTATCAGGCAAGGCAGCGCGATGACGGCGACTATCTTTGTATTACCGAAAGCGCGGTAGGTGAGCAGCCAGATAATCAGCAGCGCACTAAGTATACTGATGGTTACAATCAGATCGGGGATAACGAGGGAAGTCAAATCATAGTCTGCAGGCTGCACCTCGATCCAGTCCACGCGCACCCCCAGCTTACGGGCATCGTTGGGTGGGTTGAAAGCAGGGGGGTATAGAAACAGGTTGAGGTCACCACTAAGGCCAGCCTGCCGGGGGAGAGTAAGGCTCAGATCTTTGAAAGCGGCTACGCTCTGCACAAAGTAGTCGCGCCCCTCGACCTCGACCTTCACCTGCGGTGGCGGTTGGTCAGGTCGTGCGCCGCTGAGACGTAGCGTCACCGTAAGCGGCTGGTTGCCAATGCCGGGCAGGTGGAAGGGACTGGCACCGCTGCTCCAGCGATAGTTCCTATTATTGGATTTGTCGGTCTCGCGGTCGTTCCAACCGTCAACTATGGGGCAGCGGTTGGTGTCGCCGAGGTAAGGGCAGTCGCCGATCTCCCCAATGTTAACCTGATAGGGGCGCTTGACCTGATACGCTAGCGCGATGCCGAGCAACGCGAACAGCAAGTAGAGCCAGAGCCAGCGGCTACCCAGTGCGTGCATCGCTAGCTTTGCTTCATAAACAATGCGGGCGCGGATGTTAGGTGGTTCGGTTATAGTTTAGCTCCCTAGCGCAGGCCGAGTGCGGCGATCAGAATAATCAGGAAACCGAGAACCAGGCGATAGTAGACAAACACCATAGTAGTGTGCCGCTGCAAGTAGCCGAGCAGCAGGCGAATGACCAGGTAGCCGCTGATTGCGGCGGCGAGGAAACCGACGATCATAGGGGTGAGCGAGAGATGCTGCGGATTGGCGGTAGCAGGGTCGGTAAACAGGTCATAGCCCGCCTTTAGTCCCGCGCCAAAGATGATTGGGGCTGAGAGTAGGAAGCTGAAGCGGGCCGCTGCCGTGCGACTGAGACCGAGGAACAGCCCCGCCGTAATCGTTGCCCCGCTGCGCGATACGCCTGGGAGCAAGGCGAGTGCTTGCGATAGGCCGATCACCACGCTGTCGGGCAGGCGCATATCGGTTAGCTCCCTGCCGCGACCGCGATGCCAGCGTTCGGCGAGGGCCAGTATCAGCCCCATTCCGATCATCGCGGTGGCGATGGCATAAATGCTCCAACTGTGTAGGTTCTGCGGTTGGTGGAAAGCATCGTCAACTTTCGACTCCAGCAGCCAACCGAAAATTGCGCCGGGGATGGTGGCGATGAGGATGAACCAGGCAATGCGGCGGTCAGTGGTGCGGGACTCGTCAGTGTCGAGCGCAGCAAGTTTGGCGGGTGCGGCGGGGCCGAAGCGGGGCAAGCCGGTGAAGAACGCCTGCACGTAGCGGATAATATCACTGCCAAAGTAGAACAGCACCGCCGCCAGCGTACCCCAGTGCAGGGCAACATCGAAGGCGATACCGAAGTCGGGCCAGCGAAACAGCCACGGCACGATGATCAGGTGGGCGGAACTACTCACCGGCATGAACTCGGTCAGCCCCTGCACAATACCCAGGATCAGAGCTTGAAAAATCTCCAAATTGCGCTCCTTAGATGTTATGGTTTGATGATGCTTGAATATATCCACTTGTTGAAGCAGAAGCTAGAGCGTCGATAAAATAGTGACGATGCTAATATTACAGCCTCATACTAATTAGCTATGACACCGCTATAGATTGAGGCAGGGCGAACAACGGTTCGCCCCTACAGAACTATAGGATCTCCTTGGCTAATTGGTATCAGTTAGCATTAACGCGCCAGATTGGTGTAGGGGCGAATCGCATACGCCCTGCCGCCCCCTGTCAAAGCCAATCGTAACTACGCTATGTTGCCCAGCAAGTGATTCTGTAATACTTATCCGAAAAACCGTCTTGTTCGTTGGGGCGAACCGTTGTTCGCCCTTTTCGGATAAGTTCTAATATTACAGCCTCAGTTAGCATTAACGCGCCAGATTGGTGTAGGGGCGAATCGCATACGCCCATAGACATCAAGCTAAGGAAACAGCCGCCCACATCCTGCTGATTTGTGCCTAATGGTGATGGCTCTCTGGGGGTCGGGGGGTTCAGCCCACAGTTGCTGTCTGGCTTCAATGCTGCGGGTTTGCCGCACCCCTGGCCTGGCCGCGCCGCCTGCGGGTGCCATACGATGGGCATTGATGCGCTTGAGCCGCTGGGGGCTGAACCCCCAGACCCCCAGGCTCATCCCCTACTTTCTTAGCTTGATGCCTATGGGGCGCGTAGCATACGCCCTGGCGACGAACTACCGCCAACG
>JANXYP010000381.1 GCA_025355955.1 Chloroflexota bacterium | reverse complement strand
CATTGTTGGTGCTGCACCAGGGCGCACAGCCGTGCGCCCCTAGATAATACCGCATTACCCGCTGGAATTGGTATTATACCAATTGGTCAAGCAGATGAAGTCAGTTTTGTAGGGGCGGGTGGCTGCCCGCCCTGGTGCAATTTACACCATCTGCTCGGCGAAGGGGTCAACTTTCCTGATAATCCAGAAAGAGCATGGTCATGAAGATCGCTACGCCCGCGACCACTAGCCCTAGCTCGCGCTTGTCTAGCGGCTGGCGATGACGCAGGTGGCTGATCGCTTTGGTGAAGTAGAGGCTGAGGAAGCTGACCTCGCTTGCCATGTGCAGCGCGTGTTCGTAGCCCAGCGCGGTCCAATGCCAGGGTTGGGGCATCTGCCAGTTCACCTGTTTGCCTTTGGCCTGAGCGATGTGCGCTGCAATGGTCAGACCGCCACCGATAACCGCCGCCCGCGCCACCTCATCCGACTTCACCCCACTGCGGCGCAGGCTGCGGGCGATTAGCGCGTTCACCAACGGCAACACCAGTCCATCGCCCCACAACGCCGACTGGTATGACAGCGTGGCCCGATATTGCTTGACCAACGGGTTCTTGCGCCAGATATAGTACAGGTTGGCCCCCACCGGCACGGCAAAGCCAGTCACTGCCGCCAACCCGCTTGCCAGCAGCATCGGCTTGATCTCCTCATGCTCGATCATTGTTCCCATCCTCTCCCTTATACTCGTAGGCTTGTAGCGGTTCGCGCTTGCCCTTTATGATTAGCCCTTCACGGAGCACATAGCCGGTGGGGCTGCCCGCCTGCGCCAACGTCTCGGCGCTAATCAGCAGGCTGCCCGGTGCGGCCAGGTTCTCCAAGCGGGCGGCCACGTTTACCGCATCGCCAATGTAGGTACGATCCATGCGCTCCTGCCCGCCGATGCTGCCCAGTATGGCCCGCCCACTGGCTATGCCGATGCGTGTCTCCAGCGGCGGACGATCTAGCAACCGTTGCGCTTCGTTAAAGTCGGCCACCGCTTGAAGCATCTCACGACCTGCGGCCAGCGCATCCGCAGCAGCGACGAATGTCGCCATTAGTCCGTCACCCGGATACTTGTCAATGTCGCCACCGTATCGGTAGACAATCGGGGCGAGCAGGCTGAAGTAGCGGTTCAGCATTGCCACCACCGTGTCGGGGCTGAAGCGTTCGCTGATGCTGGTGAAGCCCACGATGTCGGTGAATAGCACAGTCACCCTAACGCTCTGCGCCCCCAGCAACGCGGAGCCACTCTGGGCCGCCGCATTGACGCTCTGCCACGTTTCCTGGGCTAGTAGGCCACGCAGCAGACCCTGTATTCGCTGGTTCTCCGCGTTGAGTTCACTAACCTGATTGTAGGCCGCTTGCAAGGTGCGGTTGCTCTGCTCCAACCTGCCCAGCACCTGGTCGGTGATACTGCTAACCTGCGTCTGCTGGGCGCGCCGCTGCTCCTCCTGGCGTTGGTTAGCGGGAGTGTGGCCTACGCCCACTGCCTGGGCGATTAGCTGCTCGGCGGCAGCCACAACCTGCTCGTCGAAGCTGAGGATGCCCTCGAAACGACGCTGGGCGTAGGGTACGGTGGAGCCGGAGCTAACGCGGGTAAGTAGCGCGGCATAGAAATCGGGCGCGTTGTAAACGATGAACCACTCGCCGATGAGGGGCGCAGCCTGCGACAATGCCAGATAGTTGACGTTAGCGATCGGCTCTAGTTCACGGTCGGGCAGGCCGCAGGCATAAACCCCTCGCAGATGTTGCCCCAGCTTGCGATAGATCGCCGCCTGTGGCGGGAAGGATGAGAGGCGCTGAAAGCCTGCGTAGAACACGCCCACGCCGCTGCTGCGTAGCGCAGCCTGCTCAAGTTCGCTGCTGATTGACTGCATCGTGCTGGTGCCGCGTACCTTGATGTTGTAGTTGGGGAAACGGCTTGCCAACTCAAAAAGGGAGACGTTGTTTATGTTTGGTGCAGCGTTGTGCGCGGCGACATTGGCGCTTGGGTTATCGGTTGGCATGGTTGAACCTCAATTGCAAGGGGTCGTTATATTGGCAATTCAGCTTACGTTTCGGTTTCAGTTGTGGACGCATCCCGCTCGATCTCGGCCAGTAGTTTGCGATCGGCGGCAGATAGTGGGGCGCGGGCCAGCAGGTCAGGGCGGTGTTCGCGGGTGCGGGCCAGCGCCTGCTTGCGCCGCCACCTGGCAATCTCGGCGTGGTGGCCGCTGAGTAGCATAGGCGGGATAGCCTGCCCCTGCCATGCTGGCGGGCGGGTGTACTGCGGGTATTCCAGTAGCCCGCCGCTGTGCGACTCCTCCTGCGGCGAGGCCTCGGCCAGCACGCCCGGCACCAGCCGCGCCACCGCATCCACCACCACCATCGCCGCCAGCTCGCCGCCGGTCAGCACGTAATCGCCAATCGAAATCTGGTCGCTAAATAGGCTCATTGCCCGCTCATCGATGCCCTCGTAGTGGCCGCAGACCAGCACGATGCGCGGCTGCTGCGCCAACTCAGCGGCAATCTGCTGGGTGAAGACGCGGCCCTGGGGGGTCATCAGGATCACTGGCACCACTGCATCGCCTACCACATCGCCAACTGCCCGTGCCAGCACGTCCACCTTCATCACCATGCCCGCGCCGCCGCCGTAGGGGGCATCATCCACCGACTTGTGCCTGTCGGTGGCGTAATCGCGGATGTTGTAGCGGCGAATATCCAGCAGCCCGTCATCCGCGGCCCGCTTGATAATGCTCTCGCCCAACGGCCCATCGAACATGGTGGGAAACAGGGTCAAAATGTCGAAACGCATTACGCCACCAACCCTTGTGTCACCCGCAGGAAGAGGTCTTCGAGGTCGCTCTGCTGCTCGGTGAAGGAGTAGACTACCACGCCAGCGGCCAGCAGGCGGGCTAGCAGTTCACTCAGCAACTGTTCGCTACCATTAACCCGTAGCCGCAACGTTGCGCCCGCGTAACCCGCGGCGGTGTCCTCTTGAGCCACCTCCAGCACGCCGTCAACTCCTTCCAGCGCCGCGATCGCCTTCGCCACATCACTGAGCAGGCCGACGCGCAGCACGCGGGTGGGATGCAACCGCTGCATGATCTCGCTAATCGCGCCGCTTGCCAGCAGTCGTCCCCGCTCGATGATGCCGATGTGGGTGCAAACCTCGGCCAGTTCGGTGAGGATGTGCGAGGAGATCAGGATGGTTTTGCCCAGGCCGCGCAGCGACTTGAGCAACTCGCGCAGTTCGATACGGGCGCGGGGATCGAGGCCGCTGGCCGGTTCGTCGAGGATCAGCAGTTGGGGGTCATGCACCAACGTGCGGGCCACGCCCAGCCGCTGCTTCATCCCCCGCGACAGGCTGTCAACGTAGGCATCGCGCTTGACATCGAGGTCTACCAGAGAGAGCAGGTCGTCAATCAATCCCTTGCGCCGCGCGGTTGGCACATTGTATGCGGCGGCGAAGAAGTCGAGATATTCCCATACCTTCATGTTATCGTAGACCCCGAAGAAGTCGGGCATATAACCAATCGCCTGGCGCACCGCCCGCGCTTCAGTGTCCACCCGATGTCCCGCCACCCAGGCCCGCCCCGCGCTAGGGGCAAGCAGCGTGGCGAGGATGCGCATCGTGGTGGTCTTGCCCGCGCCGTTCGGCCCGATGAAGCCATAGATGCTGCCCCGTTCAATCACCATGTTCAGGTTGTCGAGCGCGACGAAGCGGCCATACAGCTTGCTCAACCCGCGCGTCTCCACCACCGCGTCGGAGCGCGGCGGAGCCTCGTCAGGTAGGACGGTGAACTCAGTAGCTGGTTCGCTATTTAGCTGTTGGCCCGCCGCTTCGGTTGCTATGCCCATATCACTCAGTCCTCAGTCCTCATCACTTCGTCAGCGTTGCCACCGGCGCAACGTAGAGCGTAACGCTCGGTCGCTCCTGAGCGCCGACGGTGAGCGTGGCGGGTAGGTAGTCGTGGTCGCTCCAGGCGGCGATGTAGATTTGCTGATCCTTGCTAGGTGGAAGGCTGATATTACTACCATTAGAGAGTCCCTGGTTAGTGTCCAGGGTCAACCCCAATCCCCCCTCGCGGCTGCCAAGTAGCAATCCCACCAGCTGATCCCGCGCCTGCTGCTGACGCTCGGTTTCGCTAATCTGCCCGCGCTGACCGCCGTTGAAATACAGCCCACTCCTGCCCCCATTCGCATAGTTATAGACGCTGCTGCGACCGCTACTGTCGCCGCTTATAGCGACGGCCAGTTGGTCTACGTCGCGGTACTTCTTGTCGAGGGCCACCGCTTTACTCTCGCCTGCCGCCAGGCTGAACGATGCCGATACCTGCTGCACGCTGGGGGCGTATAGCACCACGGTGCTATAGGGCTGGCTGGTGAGATTCTTGACCGTCAATGTCAGGGTCTGCCCATCCAGCCGCGCCACGGCACTGAACTGCGGCGGCAGTTTGATACTGTCCTGCACCGCAACGTCGCGCTCCTGCCAGTTGGCGATGGCGATGTCGGTCAGCGCGTTGGGTGAGCCGAGGCGCAGGCTGCTGCTTGCGGCGTTGGGGTTGCCACTGAACGCGGGGTTGCCTGATGCGCCCGCATCGCCCGCCAGCGCGGTGTCGCTCAGGTTCAGGCTGTAGCTGGCGCGGCTGGGCGAGAAGATGCCGACCGTACCAACCACCATCGCGCTATCATCCTGACCACTGGCAAATACCACTGCGCTACGGCTGACCAGCACCGTGCCGCCCTTGCTCTGATAGCCGATAGCGTAGAAAACCACTGCAAACAGCAGGGTGAGCAGTGGGGTGGTAAGCCAGGCCCACTCGCGCCGCCCCAGTTGACGCAGCAGCAGGTAGTTGAGCGGGCCAACCACAATTATGTAGACGAGCAGCACGACCAGCAGCAGGGCGGGGTCGGGCAACGCGAGTTGGGGCAGCAGCGCACTGCCGGAGCCGACGCTGCTCATATTTAGCGCATTGAAGCTGGGGCCACCATAGTGAGCTGCCAAAAGATTCTGCCACAGGCTGGCATAGCCACCCCAGGCCCGCAACGCGCCGAGGTTGGGGTCAACCCCGATGTAGCTAATCCTCCCCCGCCCGTAGTCGCGCTGCGCCAGTAGGGGCGTGCCATCGGCGAAGGCCGCCAGCAGGCGAGCGGCAGGCTGCAAGGTTGCGCCGCTGGCCGCCACCTGATCGGTGAGGGTTATCGGTTCGCTGCTGCCTGCAAACTTTGTCAGCGGGCTGAGGTCGCGGGTAGCCTGCGGTGGGCCAACCCGCACTGGCATGATGTCGGCAAAGGCAGCTGCGTTACCCGCTGCTGCCTGCCCGCCACCGATAACCAGATCGCCGCCACCAACCACCCAGGCGCGGATCGCCGCCGTCTGCGCGTCGCTCAAGCGCGACGTATCGCCATCGGCAATGATCAGCGCGTCCAGTCCAACCAGCGCAGCGGAAGCGGGCGGCAACTCATCGAGGCCGATGTGCGCGACGGTGGTGCGCGAGGATGCGCTGCCCCTCGTGGCGGGCGCATTGCCGAGGGTCGCACCGCTCAGGCTGCTCAATGCCCCGCCGTCGCTGCTCACTACCGCCGCGATGAAGCTGGAGTTGTCGTTGAAGTTAAGGCTGACATCTTGTTGCAGCTGCAGGTTATTGCCTTGCCGCAGGGTTAGTTGCAAGCTGCCGCTGTAGTTGGCGCTCAAGGCGTAGAGCCAAACCTGCTTGCGTGCGTGGCTGGGCAGCGCCACATATACGCTAGCAGCCTTTAGGTTGCCCAATCCACTCAACCCCAGCGTGCCGCTACGGTCGTCGTCGCCATCGTTGCTCAGGGTCACCTGTACGCCAAACCACTCGCCGTTGCGGTAGTTGCCCTGGAAACCAGCCTTGACTGTCGCAGTCAACGTCACTGGTACATCCGCCTTCACCTGCGTTGCCGCTCCGCCCAGCAGCACGAGCAGCAATCCCCCCAGCACAGCAATTACCCCCCACCGATGCGATGGAGGGCGGGTAAGCGCCAATGAAAATTGCTTGTCTGTGTTATTGCCCATGGTTTGTTACCTGATTGGTCCAGTTGGATGCGACTCGGACTCTCTCCCCACCTCAGACCCACCCCCAACCCCTCCCGGTGGGAGGGGAGTTTGCTACTCATGCCTTATTACCGCACCAACAAGGTTCTGATGGCTTTGTAGACCCATCCCCAACCCCTCCTGGTAGGAGGGGAGTTTGCTACTCATGCCTCGTGCCTCGTCTAAATATCGAAGAAACTATCGCTGCCCGGGCGGCGCACCTGGTTGGGGTTGTCGAGGCTGCCATAGACCTGGGTGCGGTCGGCGGGCAAGGCCGGGGTGTGGTCGAAATACTTAGCGAACACCGCCAGCCAGTCCACAATGTCGTTATCCCACTGCGCCGCCTCGCGGGCGCGCTGCGCTTCCAGGCGAGTAGTGACCTCCTGCTGCACGGCGCGGGGGTCGGGGATTTCGTTGAAGTAGAAGGCGGTGGCCTCGCCGGGAGTCTTGATTACCAGCGTGCCATAGTTGAACATCACCGCAATTGGGTTTTTGATGGTGTAGCTAACGTCGGTAATGCGGCTGAACATCGTCTCCTTAACCACCTCGCGCCCGCCCAGCGGCTTCTTCTCCACGGTCAGCACGCGGTCGTGGGTGAGGCTGTACTTGGAGTTGCGCCAGTTCTCATATACGTACCACACAAAGAAAGCGATTATGATCAACGCGGCGATTGCGATATAGGAAACAACGGTGTTGAGGGTGTCGAGCAACCCGTTGGCGCTGTTATTGGCTATGGCATAAGGGTCGCTGGGGGTAGCCATCAGCCGCGTCGCCCAGATGGTCAATAGCCAGATGATGATGACCAGAGCCAGCGCGCCGAGCGCCCTAAGTTCGTCCTTGAGCAGAAACAGGAGATGGCGATGCCAGACTACGGTTTCGCCCTGGCGCTGGGGGCGATGCGGGAACAGGATGTTGAAGCGATCCAGGCCAACCTCCTGCGGGTTGACGAAGGGCGCTTCCATCGGCTTGTCGTTGGGGTCGTCGACCCCACGGATTTTGTCGCGCAACACCGCCCGGCGGCGTTCCTCCCTGACCGGCAGCGCCTCTTGATTGACCTGGCGGCGCACCTCCAGGATCTTCTCGCGCAGGTAGCGCGGCTTGGGCAGGGAAGTGAGGCTGAGGACACCGAGGCCAGCGGTATCGAGCGCCAGGTTGCCGAAGTCGAGCGTCTGGGCAATGCGGCCGGGGAACTCGATGCGGACGTTATGCACCTTGTTCATCGGTGCCTGGCTCTGCTGCTCCTGGATGCCGACGGTCTTGTCGATGAAGACGACCCGCTGGTTGGTGAGGATGAAGAAATCATTGGTCCAGTCGAGCAGGCACCAGCCGATGTAGCCGAGGCCAAACAGCAGGGGGATGAGGACTGCGCCGCCTTTGAGCCAGGGATTGTCAATGGGGATAATGAGCGCGGCGAGGCCCAATATAACCAGGATCACAGCCAGAATCAGCAGCAAGCCGCCCCGCTGCACAATCGAGAACCAGTGGCGGCGGCGCTCCAGCACCACGTACTCGTTAGCGTTCAGGTGCTTGAGGTGGTATTTGACCGCGCCCTGCGCTGTGCTATTCATGCTCATAATACTAACCCTTAACCTAATAGTGGTTATAATCAGCAACTCAGCTTTAGTGCGTTCGCCCACATAATCAGCCGTGTAGGGGCGCAGATTTATCGCGCCCTGGTGAGCGTCCCATCTTTCCGAATTAGCACCATTGCTTACATAGTCTTCAACATTAGTGGCCTGCTGCCTCTGCTTCCTCAGCGGCAATCTTAGCGTATAGCCGAGCCTTGAACTCAGCGAACGGCACAGCAGTGGCTTCGGCTTCAGCAGCCATGCGGATATGATCAGCGGGAGTCAGTTCATCGTCAAACGATGCGGCGCGGCGGGCCAACTTACGTTTGGCAGCGTGATGAAGTACCCCAACGGCGTAGGCGGCAACATCCTACTTACCGGCGGCCTGTTCTACGATAATCGCCACATCTTCGGGCAGTTCAAGGGTGATGGTCATGGCTCGAATGCTCCTCTCTGCTCACTCAATGCCAACCTCAGCCTTATTAAGGCAAATATTGTCCCATCCCTATCATACAACATTATGTCATGTTAGTCAATACGCACCAGGGCGAACCGTTGTTCGCCCCTACCGAGCGGGCCACCGCACTAATACGCCCCGCGCCCGCTGATCACCGCTGGGATGGTACGCAGCAGGATTTTGAGGTCGAGGCCGAGCGACCAGTTCTCCGCATAATAGAGGTCGAGCTTGACCATCTCCTCGAAGCTGAGGTCGCTGCGCCCGCTCACCTGCCACAGCCCGGTCAGGCCGGGGGTAATGTTTAGCCGTTGCCGCGCCCAGTCGTCGTACTTCTCCACTTCAGGGATGATCGCGGGGCGGGGGCCGACCCAGCTCATCTCCCCCCTCAGGATGTTGAACAATTGGGGCAACTCGTCCAGGCTCAACTTACGAATAACCGCGCCGATGGGAGTGCGGCGCGGGTCGGCCACCATCTTGAAGTGATGGCCCTGCCTATCACTGCGGTCAAGTAGCTCGGCAAGGTGCTGCTCCGCATCCACGTACATCGAGCGGAACTTGTAGAACTTGAAGGTGCGGCCATCCTTGCCCACCCGCGTTTGCGCGAAGATGACTGGCCCCCGCGAGGTCAGTTTGATCAGCAGCGCAATTAGCAGCATCAGCGGCAGGCCCGGGATGAGCGCCAACAGGGTGAAGGCGATATCCAACCCGCGCTTGAGCAGCAGGTTGGCTCCGCGCAGCGATATCTCCTTCACCCCCACCAGCGGCACCCCATTGATGCCATTGATCTGCACCTGGTTGAAGCTCATCTCGAACAAGTCAGGCACCAGCTTAAAAGCCACTCCACTGCGGCGGCAGTGTTCGATAACCTCCACGATCTTGCTGTGCTGCTCGGCGGGCAGGGCAATGATCACTTCCTCCACCTGCTTGCTGTCCACTACCCGCGCAATCGCATCGAGGTTGCCCAGGTAAGTAATATCAGCAGCGTGGCGGCGCTCGATGGGGATGGTCCAGAAATTATCGTCGGGGTTATCTTCAACGTAGCCGACCAGCTTATAGCCATGTTCGGGCCGCTCCACCACGTCCTTCATGATGCGCTGGCCCGCCTGCCCCGCGCCCACTACCAGCACCTGCCGCACGTCAATGCCACGCTGCCACAGGTAACGACGCAGCAGCATCACCAGTCCGCGTGCGATGCCGAACAGTAGGATCAGCGCCAGCCAGGTGTAGAGATAGATGAGGCGAGAGTAGAGGTTGGCCTGCACGAAGGCCAGGGCGAGGATAATCACGATTGCAATCGCGGTGAGCGAACCGCTGACGATCACACTCATTGCATCGAGCCAGCTTGAGCCACGCGGCAGGTGATACAGCCCCTTCCAGGTAAACGCCAGCAGCACCACCACGGTAGTCGCCACCATCAGCGGGAGGTAGACGCTAACCGCCACCTGGTTGGACTCGGTGACTGTGCCACCCAGCGCCAGCCCATAGCGCACCCAGTAGGCGAGCAGGAAGGCTAGATTGACCAGCAGCGCATCGGTAATGACGTACAGGGCGATCACCAACCAGTGCTGACGTTGCAAGAACGAACGGGCCGGTGGGCGGGCCGCAACGACGGGTACGGCGGGGCTTGAGGCTGTCCCTTTGCTTTCAGACGAAGGCGAAACTTCCATCTTTTCTTTCTGCTCCAGCAAAGCTAATCCTGACCTTATACCAACTAGCCAGCAGGTGGTGGATTATTCGTAGGGGCGCAGATTATCGCGCCCATCCGTTTTACACCCGCAGTTTAGCGAACTGGTATTATATAAGCCGTAGGTACAAAGACATAGCAAATACAATGCCGCGTTAACAATTGTTCGTAATTATAGCAGATCTGGAGCAGATAAAGAGTGACCGTTTGCCATGCTACCAATTGAGGAGCTTTCGGATTGGGCAACACTTACCTCCTGCATCGCAGGCAAGCTGATGTTTGCTACCATGCTAACATGATCTATATCAAAGCCTACCAGCTTGCCATCTGTGTCGTAGTCGAAGACGACACCTGGTATCACCTCATCCGCGTTCACACTAGGTTCTTCGGAAAGATGAATGTAAAGTGCATCGGTGTTTGGGTGATAACTGAACCGCATAATCTATCCTCCTTGTAACCCCTATCGGGGAGAGCATTGTGTACCGTCTCACCGTCGGGCAAGGTGACAACGCGCAGGTATTTACCGAGTTCGGTAATGTGGCCCCAAAAGCGAATGCGGCCATCTGGCTGCTCCTCGCTGCGGGCAGGATTACGAAGCACCTGTTCTCACCACTCGCGCTTCAGGTAAGGCCGCCTGTACATAACATCATCTTCAAAGTAATTCGGTGGTCTTCATGTTTGCTAAATTATACCACATTAGCGAAACCATTTAGCCGCCAGCCGATCCAGTTCACCGCTGCTCTGCGCCTGAGCAATCGCGGCATCGGCCACGCGAGCCAGTTGTTTGCTATCCTTGCCAACCGCGACGACATAGGGTACGCTGCCGACATTTGTAAGCGTGATTATCTTATTCCCTCCGCTTGTCTCAGAGGGGGCAAGATTAGCTCCCCCCCCTGAAACAGGGGGGGCAAGGGGGGGGTGAGCGACCTGCCACGCAGCAGTGGCGATCGGGTCAACGATGGCAGCATCCAGCTTGCCCACCGCCAGCGCATCGAGCGCATCAGTCGGTAGGTTGAAGGCAACGAGGGTGAGCGGCGCGGCTGCATGGTCGCGGTTGTAACGGCGGGACTGCTCGTCGCCCTGGCTGCCCAGTTCCACGCCAACGCGCTTGCCGCCCAGATCGGCTACCCCCCTGATGCTGCTGCCCATCGGCACAATCAGCAGGGGCGCGGCGTTGAAGTAGGCGCGGGTGTAGATTACGTCGGCGCTGCGCTCGTAAATGAGCGGTAGCGCGGAGATAATCATATCCACATCGCCAGCGGCCAGCTTGCTGTAAAGCGCATCGCTAGCAATCGGCACGATTTGCACCTGCACGTTCGGGCCGATCACGCCCGCGATGTAGCTGGCAAGGTCCACATCGTAACCGACCAGCTTGCCGCCAACGTAGCTCTCGAATGGGGCATAGGTGGGGTCGATACCCACGCGCAAGGTATGGCTGGTTTGCACTCGTAGCAGCGCGGAGTCGGGTGGCTCCTGCCTACCATAATAAACCAGCGTGCCGAGCGCGACGATTGCGACGACTGCCAGCAGGTCAAAGACGAGTTTTGAGTTTTGAGTTTTGAGTTTTGAGTTAAAAACGGAGACTTGCGCCATTTGTGCCTATCTTTGTAGGGCTGCGCCAACCAAGCAACATAATCTACCTTCTACCTTCTACCTTCTACAATCACATTAGGTTGGCGTGGGCGAAGAAGTGCATCACGATGAGCGCAGCAAGGCCCAGCCCCAGCAGCCCGCCGATGATGAAGCCGGGCAGCCCGCCCAGTATCACGCCCAGGTAGCCACCGACGAACAGCACCACCAGCGCGGCGATCGCGGCGATCACCAGCAGGAAACCGCGAAACACGCGGTCGAGCTTGGTCCAAAGCTGCGGCCTGCTGAAGAAGTACCACAGCCCCGCCACCACCAGCACGGTAACGAGCAGGATTGTCCAGGCGATTTGTTCAAACATAGGGATATTATACCACTCTACCGCCCCAGCGCATACTTCTGCACCTCAAGATAAATCGGCTTCGGCAGCAGGTCAGGGGCGACGAAGGTGTAGTTGTCCATGTAGGTATAGCTAGGCTGGGGCAGGCTGAAGGCCCACAGGTTCACTGCCGCACACCAGGGCCAGTTTAGCGCCAGCTGGTAGGCAGCGATGGTGTAGGCAATGCGCTGGGCGGGGCGCACCGCGTAGGTGTAGCGGGGGTTGTCGTTCCAGCCTCCCTCGGTGATATAGATTTGCTTGGCGGCATCGCCATTGGCGACCATCACGGTGCGGAGTTGCTCGACGCGGGCGAAGTTCAGCTTATCGGAAGCCGAGGGGTCAGAGGGTGGCGCGGGCGGCACGCTTAGGGCGTAGACGTGCGCGGCAAGGGCATCGAAATAAGCGCCGCCGCCTGCCTTGTAGTAAGCGTCCAGGTAGGTGAGGTCATCCATCGCCACTGCGCTGCCCGCTGGCTCCAGGTTTGGCGCAAGGCCGCCGAGCAGGATAGTTGCACTGGGGTCGGCGACTTTCGCGGCGGGGTAGACAACGTGCATTAGGGCGGCGTAGGCGGCGGGATCGGGTGGGCGTTCGCCCCACTCGGCGGCGGTGTTCTGCTCGTTCCAGATGACGAAATAGTGAACCCGGTCGTGGTAGCGGGCGATGAAGGCAGCAACGAAGCTGGCAAACTGGTCGTAGTGGGCCGCGCCGAGGTAGCGCCACATCTGCGGGTCAGGGTGTTCGGGCCGCGCCCAGGCGGGTACGCCGTCCATGCGGGCAATCAGGGTCAGGTTGCTGGCAGCGGCAGCGTTTACCACCTCGTCGGCGTGCTGCCAGTCGTAGTGGTTGGCATCAGTGGGCTGGATGTATGACCAGGGGAAATACTCCACCACCCAGCTAGCCCCCATCGCCCGCACCATCTGCATATTCTGTACGATCTTCTGCGGATCCGGCTCGTCGGTCAGGCGGGTGTGTACCCCGATTTTCGGATTGATGGGGTGGATGTTAGCAAGGTTGGGCGGCGGTGCTGGCGACAATGGCGCAGGGGGCGGCGTAGCCTGTACCACAAGCTGGATGGTGAGCAGAGCGGCAATGATAATGGTAAATGTTGAATGGTAAATGGTAAATGAATGGCGGTTGCGGTGTGACATGATGACCTGACTTTGTAGGGGGGTGGCACTCGCCGCTTAGAATGGTATATCTTTGAAGCGGTCATCCTTATCCGCAGCTTCGCTTTCGTCGTCCTCATCACTGCTATCGTCACTGCTGGTATGCAGGCTGAACAGGTCTAGCGTGTAAGTTGCGGTACTCTCGCTGATCATCGTGGCGCTGACTGCCACCTGGCTGACCTTCAGTTCGGCCTCGTCGAGCAGCTTGCTGCAGCGTTCGGCCAAAGCCTGGCCTGACTCGAACTCGGCGATGGCCTGCTCCAGGCTGAGGTTGCCGCCTTGCAGCCGCTCCACGGCGGCGGCAAGGCGGCTGAATGCCTGCTCGAAGTTGAGTGCGGCGATGTCGTCTGTCTTGTCCTGTTTTGCTGCCATATCGGTTTCCTTCTGCCTGGTCATAGATCGAGATTCTCCCTCGCCCAACCTCTCCCAGCGGGAGAGGGGTAAAACGGATGCCATCTGTTCATACGCCAGGGTTGTTGCCTGCGCTGAACATTGATGTGCTTCACCAGGGCGGGCAGCCGCCCGCCCCTACGCCTGCACAAATCCGTTTATCCGTTTTACAATCCGTTGGCTAATCCACTTTAGATGGGCATTGACGCGTTTCGAGATTTTCCCTCACCCAACCTCTCCCAGCGGGAGAGGGGTAAAACGGATGCAACTCAGCACTCAGCACTCAGCCCTTCCGGCACCCGCTGGGCGGGGAAGCTGCCATCGCCTAGCTGCACTTCGAGCAGGTCGTAGGTGGCGGCGTGTTCCACGCTGCTGACGATGTGGCCGGTGCTGGTGTTACGCACGATGGCGTAGCCGCGACGGAGGATGGCGCGAGGATCGAGCGCGGCTAGCTGGGCAGTGCCACCGCGCAACCGCTCACGCTGCAGGGCGAGACGGGCGGCCAGGGCGCGGGCAGCGGCGGCGGTGTAGTCGTCCACCCGCTGGCGCTGCTGCTCGATGATGCGGGCGGGGGTGAGCCGCATCAAACGGCTGGCAGCGTTGGCGAGTTCGCGGCGATTGCTGGCAATCAGGCGGGCCAGGTTTTGGGCCATATCCAGCTTCGCCGCTTGGATGCTGCCCGCCAGTTCGCGGCGGTCCGGTGTCACCAACTCAGCGGCGGCGGAGGGAGTAGGGGCGCGACGGTCGGCGACGTAGTCAATGATTGTGGTGTCGGTCTCGTGGCCCACGCCGCTGACGATGGGGATGCGACTGGCAAATACCGTGAGCGCGACCCGCTCATCGTTGAACGCCCACAACTCCTCGATTGAGCCGCCGCCCCGTGCCACGATGATCACATCCACATCCTTGCGCCGGTTGAGCGCCTCGATGGCGGCGACGATGTTGGCGGGTGCGCTATCACCCTGCACCAGGGTGGGGGCCAACACCAGTTGGGCAATGGGATAGCGACGGGACAAAACGTTCTTGATGTCCTGGAAGGCGGCCGCGTGCGGCGATGTCACCACTCCAATCACCCTCGGCAATACTGGCAGCGGGCGCTTGCGATCGGGATTGAACAACCCAGCCGCCTCTAGCCGATCCTTCAATTGCTCGAACTCAAGGTGTAGCCGCCCGATGCCTTCCTCGGTAACCGTATCAACTATCACCTGCAACTCGCCCCGCGCTGGATAGACGGAGATGCGCCCATGCACAATCACCGCCAATCCGTTGCGTAGCGCGACAGTGTTCCACAACGCGCTTTGCTTGAACATCACCGCCCGCAACTGCCCATCCTCATCCTTCAGGGTGAAGTAGTGATGGCCGCTGGCATAGTGCGCGTAATTGCTAATCTCGCCACTAAGCCACAGATCGGCCAGCGCGGGGTCGTTTTCCAGCGCCAGCTTGAGGTACTCGGTCAGTTGTCCTACGGCGAGGATGTTCATAATGGTAAATGGTAAATTGTGAATGTTAAATGTGAAGGTGAGCGTGAGTTAGACCTAATCTGTACTGAAGCGTATAAGTTATGCGCATTCACCATTTATCATTTACCATTCACCATTGTCGTTAAGCGTCTGGTTCAATCAGCACCAGCGGCTGGCCGTACTCCACCGCCTGGCCGTTGGTGGCGACGATCTTGAGGACGGTGCCGCTTACGTCGGCATCGATCTCGTTCATCATCTTCATCGCTTCGATCAGTCCGATAATTTGCCCCTTCTCGATGCGCTGACCTTCGCTGACGTAAGGCTTATCCTTGGGGTTGGGCGCGTGGTAGAAGGTGCCGACCATCGGTGAGACGAGGGGGTGCGTGTTGCTGGGTAGCGCAGATTCAGCAGGGGTGGCGAGGTGCGCGGGCGCAGCAGGGGCAGGCAGCGAGGCTTCGGCATAGGCAGTGGGCGACGTTATCTGCGGCGCGGCAGGTGGCAATGCTAGCGCCCGCTTGATCATGATCCTGGTTGGGCCGCTCTCCAGCCGCACCTCGGCGACATCGGTGTCCTTGATATAGTCAATCAACTCGCGGGTAGCGTTGGTGAGGGCGGTCAGGTTGGTGGTCTGGTCTACGCCCGGCGGCGACATGAAGAACTGCAACGGCTCTTCGTCGAACTCGTCGTCCTCATCGTCATCGTTGGGGAACGGTGGCGGAAGCTCTCTGCTGCGTGGCATAACCATACCCCCTTCTCTCCTGAATGGTGAATGGTGAATAGTGAATGACGAGGCTTTCGTTACCATTTACCATTTACCATTCACCATTTACCATTTCGTTTAGTTGGCCTTACCCAGATACTCGCCGGTGCGGGTGTCAATCTTGATCACGTCGCCCGTGGTTATGTGCAGCGGCACGTTGACCACCAGGCCGGTCTCCATCGTGGCGGGCTTGTTGCCACTGGTGGAGCGGTCGCCGCGCAGGCCAGGGTCGGTCTGCTGGATTTTGAGATTAACCGAAGTGGGCAGGTCAACATCAATTGGCTCGTCACCGTAGAACAGCACGTCAATGCTGTCATTCTCGCGCATATAGTAGACGGTATCGCCCAGGATCTCGGCAGGAATGGGGAACTGGTCGAAGGTCTCAGTATTCATGAATTGATACTGGTCGCCGTCGTGGTAGAGGTACTGCATGGTATGGCGGTCGAGGCGGACATCGTTGAAGCGTTCGCCCGCCTGGAAGGTACGCTCAGTCTGCGAGCCAGTACGCATATTACGCATCTGGATACGCACGAACGCACTGCCGCGCCCCTGCTTGACGTGTTGGTAATCGAGTAGCTTCTGTAGTTCGCCATCAAGCAGGATGGTAACGCCTTTGTGGAGGTCGGAGGTACTTATCACGTAAAATCTATCCTTTCGCTGAAGCTCATGTAATATAATCAATGAGTTGATGGGGTCACGGACCCCCCTCCCAGCCTCCCCCGCAGGGGGAGGGATAGTGGGAGCCTCCCCCGCAGGGGGAGGGATAGTGGGAGCCTCCCCCGCAGGGGGAGGGATTGTGGGAGCCTCCCCCGAAGAGGGAGGGGTGTTTAGTCAATGGGAAAAACGTGCTGGCGCAAGGCCAGGGTTAGCGGTTGGCAGTCGTTCTCGCGCACGTAAACCAGGTCTTCGATACGCACGCCGCCCCAGTCGGGCAGGTAGATGCCCGGCTCGACACTATGCACTGTGCCAGCGACCAGCAGGTTCTGCGCGTTGCGACGCACCGAGGGCGGCTCATGCACCTCCAGGCCGGTGCCGTGTCCCAGGCCGTGGCCGAAGTAGTCGCCGTAGCCCTGCGCGGTGATATAGTCGCGGGCCACTGCATCAAGCTCCCAACCGCGCAACCCAGCGTGGCAGGCAGCTTCGGCGCGGCGTTGCGCCTCCTGTACGATGTTGTATATGGTGGTGAACTTTTCATCCGCTTCGCCGAGGCATATAGTGCGGGTCATATCCGAGCAGTAGCCACCATAGAGCGCACCCATGTCGATCACGATTGGCTCACCGGCGCGTACCGGGCGATCGGAGGGGATGGCATGGGGTTGCGCCCCGTTCGGCCCGCCCGCCACGATGGTCTGGAAGCTCGGCCCCTCTGCGCCCAGTTCGTGCATCGCCTTCTCGATGGCCCAGGCAATAAGCTTCTCGGTCATGCCGGGGCGAATGGTGGGGGCTACGCGCTCGAAGGCGGCATCGGAGAGGGCGCTGGCGCGGTGCATCAGCAGCATCTCGTCAGCATCCTTACGTAGCCGCTGCTCCTCGACTAGCCCGCGACTGGGGACTAGCTCAAGCTGGGGCATGAGTTCGCGCATCTCGGCATAGTAGCTGAACAGCAGGTGGTCGGCCTCGAAGCCCAGTCGCTTGACTGGCAGCTCCGCCAGCGCCTCCGCCGCGCCATCGCTCATCCGCTTGTCGGTACGCAGGCGGATCTCCCAATCGTCGCCCATCTCCTGTCGCGCCTCTTCCAGGTAGCGGAAGTCGGTAATCAGCAAAGGAGTAAGGTCGGCGGTGGGGATGAGCAGCCAACCGGCAGTGTCCAGCGGTGGGAGGTCAAAGCCGAGGAAGCCGCTGAGGTAGCGGCGGTTGGCGGGGTGCGAAACCAGTATCCCGTCCAGATTGAGTTCGGCCAGCCGTTCACGCAGCCGCGCAATCCGTCGCGCCAGCGCCACTCGGGTATACACCACCGGCAGCGGGGTGGACAAATCGCGGGGGTCAGGGGTCTGGTTATGGTCGGGCGCGATGCTGCGCTCCATAGTCGCGGTCAAGGGTTTGCTCCTGATGTCAAATTGGCACGCCAAAATCACACTGCTTGGCTGGGTGCTTGGCGTATTGTACCATATAGGTAGGCAGCGGGGCAAATGTGATACTCGCATTGCTACAATCGAGGCTCTACCACTGGCATGGCGAACTCGAACACCCAGGGGCCAGGCAGCACTATCTCTCTCCATGTCTGGGGTGGCAGTCGTGCAGGCGTGCCGTCTGGCTGCGGCATAGCCCATAGTTTATAGCCCTCAAATCGCTTATGCCCTGTGTTACCCACAAGTAGCCTTACCTCACCAGTTTTATCGCCGAGAAACATCCGACTGAAACTTGTCCAAGCCTTGCCGTCGCCTTTTACATTGCCACCTGCTATTGGCAACTCCCAACCGTTGCCCGCCAGCATCATACCGGTAAACAAGTCTTTAGCCAGGATCTTTGGGTTTGCCGCCTGGTCGAACTCGAAGACGAACTGTGCCTGCAAAGGAGTTAGCCGCACCTGCGCCAGCGTCACTGGCACGCCCTCCACCGTTATCGTCTGGTTCACGGTGGTTTCGCTGAAACCGAATACCGGCACGCTGAAGTCGAAGCTAAAAGGGCCGAACACCTCATCGGTGAGCGGTGGCTTTTGCGTTCCGTATTC
>JANXYP010000343.1 GCA_025355955.1 Chloroflexota bacterium | reverse complement strand
AGGCCGCTGAAGTCCATGCTGGGCTGGCCGGGCAGGAAGGAACTGGGCGCGGGCGCGGGGGCGACATTGGCGCTGACCGGGCGCGGCACCGGGGTGGGCGCAAGCGGCGTGGGCATGGGCGTGTCGGTGGGCATCCCGCCGGGCGGCGGCGCGACAGTGATGCTGACCATCGCTGAGTCGCTGACGTTACCGTTGTCGCTGACGATCAGGGTAGCCTTGAACGACCCCGGCTGCTTATAGGTGTGGTCAATCGTAACTCCGCTGCCCTTCGTGCCGTCACCGAAGTCCCAGCTGTAGGAGACAATCTGGCCGTCGGAGTCGCTGCTGGCGCTGGCATCGAAGTGGACGCTTTGCTCCAGCGCAACCACACTGGTGAGCGAGGTTTTGACCACCGCAACGGGGGGCTTGTCGTTGCTGGCAACCACATTGACGCTGGTGGGGGCAACCGGCACAGGGGTGGCATCGGCGGCGCAGGCGAACGCTGCTCGCACCGTGTAGGTGCCAGGCTTGGCGTAGGTATGCGTCACCGGCCAGCCTTCGCCGCTAGTGCTGTCGCCGAAGTCCCATACGATGGGGCAAGGGCTGGGGCGTATACCCAGGCCGAAGGTCACTTTCTCACCGGGCGAGCTGGTGTTTTTCGAGGTAGTCTTGCCCAGGTCTACCCCGCCTCCACTGGCACCGCTGTGGCCGGGAAGCAGGATTGCCAGGGCAAGGATGAGGATTAGGACTGTGCTAAGGCGACGGTTGATCATAGCAAACACCTCATGGTAGCGGAGTGGGAGACAGGCTGCCTGCCGCCGCAGGCGCAGCTGGAACAGTGGAGAGGGTGGGTAGCGGCACGCGGTACAAGCGGTTCGCGGTAAGCAGGTAGAGGGTGGAGTCGTCGGGGCTAACCAGCGCACTACGCAGGTCGGCGATAACGCTGGAACCGGCCTCGGCCATATACTGGCGCAGCAGCTTACCATCCTTACTGAAGCGCAGGATGCGCCCGCCCTGGTCGTTGGGTGCGCCGCCGCTTGCCTCGATGCTGTAGATAGACTGGTTGGTGGGACTGGTGATAATACCATGAGGTGCGTTGGCGGGCGGAGCGACAGCATCATTGCCCGCGTTGGGGTCAATCTGCAAGTCGAGCTTGCCGCCAGTGAAACGCAGCACGCGGCTATTGTTGGTCTGCACGTAGACACCGCCATCAATCGCCAGCTTGCTTGCGCCGACTACCATGCCTGTGGCGCTGCCGTCCAACCAATCGCTGGGGGGGCTATCGTAGTGACCCGCGCCGTACTTCTCAATCTGGCTCTCCTTCGCACCCAGGATGTAGAGGTTGCCATCGAAGCTGGCGATGTCGAGCGGGCGGGTGAAGCTGCCGCTGCCGCCCAGGGCGACGACGCTAGCTAGATTGGTGGTGGGGTTGTAGAGGTAGGCGTTGTACTGGTCATCAATCGCAAGCACGCTATCTACCCGCCAGGCGATGTACAGCAGCTTACCCTTGACCGTGCCATCGCCGCTGGCGAGGATTGCCCTGGCCGCATCGCCGCCGCCTATTGAGTAGTGGTATAGCGTTCCTGCGCCGCGATCTAGCAGGTAGGCATCACTGCCCTGCACCAACACCGCGCTGAGATAGCTGCTGGTCGAGCCGATGGTGCTGGAGGTGGGTAGCTCGTACACCAATTGCGGCTGTGGCAGGCGGGTAATCAGGTTCACATTGTCGCTGATGGTCTGCCATTTGACGCGGGCGAGGTGCAGGTCGGGATCGTTGGGGTTGACCTTTGTGGCTGCGTCGAGTTGATTGGCAGAGGCAGCAAGATAGTTGCGTTGCACCGACTTATCAGAGCTGGACTGCGCGCTTGCCATTGCGGCACCTGCCTGATCAAGCAGGTTATGCAACTGTTGGCTCTTCTGCGTCGCCATCCCTTGCAGAATGCTGAAGGCGAGGATGACGAGGATGACCAAGAGCGCCCCTCCCACTGCCCAGACCGGCGTGCGGCGGTGCGAACGCTGCGGTGCGGCGGCAGTCTCTTCGTCATACTCTTCGTCGGCGGCGGGAGTAAACGTGGCGTGGCGCGAGGCGGCCTGAGCGGTGTAGTCAATCGGCACATCTTCCGCATATGTGACGCTAGCTGGTGAGTTGCGCTTCATCATACTACTAAGGCGCTTGACCGCACTGCCAGCGGCGGTGGGAGCATGGGCAAGGCCGCCACTAAAGCGGCGCAGCCCATCGGCCAGCGGGCTGAGGTCGAACCGCTGATTGGCAACCGCCTCCTCGTCGATGGCGGGTTCGCTTCCCGTCGCGGGGGCGGGGGCGAGCCGCTGCTCCGCTGCTTGCGTGATAGCGATGCGGCTGGCGGGCGGGGTGGGCAATGAGTAGTCGGCCTCAACCTCATTGCCATCAATATCGTTGGCGCTACTCGAGAGCGGCAGGGCGATGCGGGGTGGGGTGAAGTCGGCTTCGATATCCTGATCGTCGGTCACGGATGATGGGGCAGCGTTGCGCTGTGGCAGCCGGTCGCGCAGGGCAAGCAGGTTGTCGATACGCGGGTTGCGTGGCGGCGCAGCCACCGGCTGGCTGGGCTGGGGCGGCGCGTCGTCCCATGCAACATCCTCGCTGCGGTCGACCGTCACCTGGGGGCCAGAGCCGCGCAGAGGGATGGGCGATGGCTGATAGTCGGGTTCGGGGTGGCGCTCCTGCGGCTGGCGATGCAACGGGCCAGGCAGGTTGAATGGCAGGCTGAAGCGCCGTCCAGTGCCATTCGCGGCGGGGTCGGCGCTGCTAATCCGCTGCCCAGCGCCAAAGGCAGATGAGTCGGTGTTGCTGCGCGTTATCCTACCACCTGGTATATCCGACTCTGCGACTATGGCGACGGCGTAGGCTTCGCTGAGGCGGGCCTGCTGGGTAAGTTCGTGCAGGTAGTCGATGATCTGGTACTGGTCGGCGTTAAGCAGGTGTTCGCTAGCATCGGCTTCGTTGAACAGCAGCGCGAGGTTGGAGGAGCAGAGGATGATCGCGTCGCCCACATCCAGGGGGGAGTGAGCGATGTCGGGATCGGGGTCATTGGCACTGCTACCCAGGGTAGAGGGTGGGTAAGGGATGCTGCTGGTCAGCGGCCAGTGGGCGGGGCGGGGGTAGGCGCGGATGCTACCCTGGTGCGCGAGGTATATCTGCGCGGGCGGCAGTTGCGCGATGTAAACCTCGTCGGGGTGTAGCACCGCGCAGCTTACTCCCACCAGAGCGCGTTGCGCGGGGGTGGCGCGGCGATTGTGTTCCAGGAGGGCGAGGTTGGCACGGCCCAGCGCGTGGTTCAGGCTGGTGGTCGCCGAAGGCGACGGGTCAGCGTAAAACTCGCGGGCCAGCGTCTGCTGTACCACCTGACAGGCATCCACCCCCAGGGCGAGGTCAGCACGCGGCTCAGTCAGGATATAGAGACTGCCCTTGCGGGCGACTCCATTACCTCCGGTTACGCTGCTGGCACAATCGCTACTGGCCCGGCGGATCCCGCTGATTACCTGGAACTGGTTGGCGGCGAAGCGTAGCTTTACGCCGCTCACAGTGCTGCTCATTCCAGTTACTCCGCTCTAGCATAGTGCCGAATACGAATATATGATTACAGATTGTAGATTGTAGATTGCAGATTAGGGTGCGGGTTTGCCGCAGTCATAACCTTCAACCTACAGATCGCCTGGGCAAGTAACACCTGCCCAGCCTGCGCTTTGCCTGTCTCACCAAGCGAAGCGCGGGTACGCCCTGCGATTTGCGCCCATTATAGCACATTATGTTTAGTTGCACAAGGGGTTTAGGGGGATCTGGCAAATATATCCCCAGATTGGGGTAAGTAGCACAGGCATGGCAGGCAATTGCTCGCTGCTTTGGGTATCAAGAACAATGTCACCTCTTTGGTGAGAGGAGAGCTTGCTTCACTATCTTTTTACTCTGGCTATTTTCGCCCACATCTTGTAGGCGCTAGCACCGTTATGACGCAAGGGGTTGGGGCAGAACTCGAAACTGCAAAGATAGTGACCCCAGTTCGCCACCAACAAAAAGATTGCCTGCGCTCGGCGACTAGAGTGACCCCGGCTCTGCGCCCTTGTGCCGCCAGCGGCTGAGGCGATTGAGGCGAACGGGCAACGCAACAAGCAGCCGGAGTTTGTGCGCGGTCGGTACATAAGCGCGACGGGTGAACACGTCGTAGTCGGTAGCCTCGATATGGTGCAGGATGCGGCTGTAGAACAACGCGGCAGCGAGTATTGAAGGGCGCACGCTTGGCTCCAGCAAGGCGATGCCCAGTTGGGCGCGGTCGTAGTAGGCGCGGGCGCGGCCAATCTCGAACTGCATCAGGGCACGGAAGTTATCATCAATAACCGCGTCGCGTAGGCGCTGGTGATCATAGCCGAAACGAACAAGATCCTCGCTAGGCAGGTAGACGCGGCCCATCCGCATATCTTCGCCCACATCGCGCAGGATGTTGGTCAGTTGCATGGCAATTCCCAGGTCAATCGCATACTCCGCCGCCCGCTCATCATTGCTGCCCAGAATCGGCAGTAGCAGCAAACCAACCACCGATGCGACTCGATAGCAGTACAGGCGTAGTTGCTCCCAAGTCTGATACGTACTGGCTTCGAGATCCATGCGCACGCCGGAGATTAGCTCACGGGCGAGGCCGAGGGGGATATTGTAGGTAGTCGAGACATCCTTGTAGACAAGCGCAACGGGGTGGCGGGGCTGGCCGCTGAGGATCTGCTGCTCCCAGTCATCGAGCGCGGCAGCGGGGTGATCGCGCAGGTTGGGGTTATCCACCAAGTCGTCGGTGTAGCGGCAGAAGGCGTAGATTGACCAGAGCGCCTTGCGCTTGGTGGTGGGCAGCAGTAGAGAGGCGAGGTAGAAGCTACGGGCGTGACGTTTGATAAATGCCTGACAATATACCTGCGCGGCGGCAAGGTCATCGAGCAATGCCTGGTTAACTTCCGGGTTGAGTGCGTTGCGAACCTGCAAATCGAAGGTCGGCTGCCTTCTTCGCCATTCCATATTCTACCTCTTGGGCGGCCAACCAGGAGGGTATCGATCTGGTTGTGCATAGTTTGTACAATCTGTGTGTCGGTATAATACACGGTTTTGATGCTAATGTCAACCCCGCTAGCGCACAATGGTGAGCGTAAATGTATCAGGCAGCCGATCCTGGGTCAGCGGGCAGAGATCGCGGTGGAACGGCTTGCCGCTGGCCTTCCACGCCTTGATGCCATCCACCAGCTTAGGACCAATGTCCCGCAGCGCGTCAGCTAGCTTATCGCTGCTGACGCTGATGCCCGGCAACTCGTGACAGATAATGCGCCAGTGGTCGGCCCCCGCTGATTCTACGCGAATGGTGGCGTGATAGTTCTCAATATTATCGGGGCTAAAGGGAACCAACAGCACGATATTGAGTTGCAGGGGGGTGTCGCTATGGTGTACCGGTTTCAAGGTGGCAAACAGTTGCGTGCGCTTGGCGCGGGCGAGTTGCTCGTAGCTGATCAGTCCATAGACAAGGTCGGCGGCCACAATTGCGAGGCCAGGTAGCCCCGCCGAGGCAATCGCGTAGCTACCATCGGGCAGGCGATCTACGCGGGTGGGCAGCAGAAACACGTCGTGGTCGGGATGGTGTGCGGGCTGAGGGGAAGATTGGGCGGGTGTTGGGGCGGGGGCAGCCTGATTCGTACTCATGTTATGCTCCTCAAATTATGTGTTCAATTAACCTGCTTACATTATACAACATTCGCCAGCCAAGCATAAAAATTGGTGAGGTCTCTGGTAAGGTTCGAGTGTTATAATTAGCGGGCCGAAACATAGAACCTCAAATCAGGGCGGCAAGATGCTGCACCAGACTAGCGTGAAAGGAAAAAAGTTATGTTGTCATTGCGTTACCGTAGTTTGCTCCTAATCGTGGCTGTTTTCCTTCTACTGCTCACTGTCATTCCAGGTATCAATAACACCAGCGCGGCCAGCCCACGCCTGATCAGTAGTGCAGCGATCAGCAGTGCCGCGTCCGACCCCATCGTAGGCAGCGCCAGCAACGGTGGCATCCCCGCCAACGCGCCACTTGGCGGCAGCGTTACCCTGGTGGGCAGCAAGGTTCTGACCCAGGACTTGAGCCTGTCATCCACCCCTGGTGTCGGTTCGCTCAACGCTAATATTGCAGGGCAGGCATTTGGCACGGGAGGCTACCTGCTGTTCAATTACGATGGTAGCTCCAGCGTCATCACCTGCAACCCGCCCACGACTGGTTGCCCCGCCTCGCCCAACGCCAACGACTACAATCTGCTGGGCGGTTCGTTTGCGGGTATAAACATCAGCATCACCCGCGCCAGTGGCATCTCCAACCCCTATACCCAGACTCAGAGCGGCGGCAGCGCCTACATTGACAGTGGCAGCCACAAGTTCAGTGGTATCTACGACGCTGGACCCAACGGTAGCGGCCAGACCTTGATCATCAATCTGACCAATTTGCCCACCAGCCAGTTCCGCCTTACTGTCTACAACAACAACAACCCCACTGGTGGCTTCCGCAATGGATACATGGCGGTTAGCAATGGTGCCAACGTATCCAACGATGTCTACTACAACGCTGGCGGCGGCGAAGTCACCCAGTGGCTACTCAGCGGCAACTCTACCGCCCAAATCATTGAGGCCAACCACAGCAATAGCTACCCGGCTGGCACCAATGGCAACCTCCCCATCGGCGGTATCTTCTTCGACGTAAGCACTACCAGCCCCACCTCCACCCCAACCGTGCCAACCAGCACGCCAACTAATACGCCAACCCGAACCAACACACCCACCTTCACGCCTACCAACACCTCGACGCGCACCAGCACGCCAGCGGTGACGAATACCCCGACGAATACCTCCACGCCGACGAACACGCCAACCAACGTGGCGACAAATACTCCCACCAGCACCTCCACTCCTTGCGGTGGCGCGACCCTCAGTTTTGCTCCGGCGGTCAGCTACGCTACAGGTAACTTCCCTCTCTCGGTCGCGGTTGGTGACTTCAATGGCGATGGCAAGCTAGACCTCGCCACTGCTAACATTGGCAGCAGCAGCGTCAGCGTGCTGCTTGGCAGCGGCAATGGTACGTTCCAGTCCGCCATCAACTATAGTACAAGCTTTGGGCCGTGGGTGCTTACCGCAGGCGATTTCAATGGCGATGGCAGGCTCGACCTCGCGGCGGTGGACATTGATGCCAGCACCGTCACCATTCTGCTTGGCAACGGTGACGGCACCTTCCACACTGGTGCGAGTTATGGCGTGGGGGGCGGTCCCGAATCTGTTGCGGTGGGCGACTTCAATGGCGATGGCAAGCTCGACCTGGCTACCGCCAACAATGGTAGCAATAACGTTAGTGTGCTGCTGGGCAAGGGTGACGGCAGCTTCCAGAACGCGGTCAATTACGGTACAGCTAACGTCCCCTTCGCCGTAGCGGTGGGTGACTTCAATGGTGACGGCAAACTCGACCTTGTCACTGCCAACAATGGTGCCGCCAACGTCAGCGTGCTGCTGGGCAACGGCAATGGCACCTTCCAGACCCACGTTGATTATGCCGCTGGCAATGGCCCCTACTCAGTCGCAGTGGGCGACTTCAACGTCGACGGCAACCTCGACCTGGCGGTGGCTAACTATAATAGCAACAACGTCAGCGTCCTGTTCGGCAACGGCAACGGCACCTTCCAGAATGCGGTCAACTATGCGGTTGGCAGCAATCCGCAGGCGGTTATGGCAGGCGACTTCACTGGCGATGGCAGGCCTGACCTTGCTACCGCCAACAACGGCAGCAACAACGCTAGCATCCTTGTAAACAACGGCAACGGCACTTTCCAAACTGCGGTTGATTATGCGGTCGGCAATACGCCATCCTCGGTGGCAGTGGGTGACTTCAATAACGATGGCAAACTCGACCTCACCACTGCGAACTCCGGTAGCAACAATGTCAGCGTGCTGCTGAACACCAGTACCAATTGCCCCACATTCACGCCGACCAGCACAGCCACGCCCACCTATACGCCGACCGGCACTCAAGCACCGACGAATACACCGACCAGCACAGCCACGCCCACCTATACGCCGACCGGCACTCAAGCACCGACGAATACGCCGACTAACACCAATACGCCCACCAACAGCCCAACCAATACGCTGGTGCCACCAACCCAGACCCCTGGCGGCGCGACCGCTACTCCGGTGCCAACCAGCACAGCAACCAACACCCCCGCAGCAGCCACCAATACGCCAATGGCAACCAGCACCTTGACCTCGACCTTCACGCCAGTTGCGACTAACACGATGTTGCCAACCCGAACTCCCGGTGGCCCCACGGCCACGCCAGCGCTTCCGACCAGTACGCCAGTTGCAACCAACACGCCGATGCCAACCGCAACTCCGACTGACTGCCCCAACGTGTTTGTGGACATCAACAGCAACATCTTCTATGCTGCCATCCACTATCTAAACTGCCGTAGGGTGGTCAACGGCACCGATGCCACTCACTACTCGCCCGCTGGCACCTCGACCAGAGGTCAGTTCGCAAAGGTAGTGGTGCTAGGCTTTGGCACCCCCTTCTATACGCCGAGTGTCCAGGACTTCGTGGATGTGCCGCCCAGCTACTTTGCCTATCTCTACATTGAAAGCGGCTACCACGCCGGTATCCTCAGCGGCTTCGACCCCGCCACCTGCGCCGCGCATGGCCTGGGTACGCCCTGCTATTTGCCCAACCTGCCCATCACTCGTGGCCAGCTTACCAAGCTGGTGGTCAACGCCGGGGCATACCCGCTAATCACCCCGATGGGCGGCATACAGGACTTCAGCGATGTGCCACCATCCAATGTCTTCTACGTTTCGATCGAAACCGCCTACCACAACAACATCATCAACGGCTACCCCGACCACACCTTCCATCCTAATAACAACATCAGGCGTGACGAGATGGCTCAGATCGTGTTCGAGGGCATCAGCCATCGGCCCTGAATGCAGGACTGAAAGCTAAGGATTAGGCAAAGGCCAGGGGCGCACATCAGTGCGCCCCTGGCCTTTAATCCTCAATCCTTATCCAGCCTTACTCCCGTTCGCCGATTGGCACATAGTGCAGGCCAGTCTCGCCGATCCACTCGGCGCGGGGGCGGATGATGCGATTGTCGGCATACTGCTCCAGCGCGTGGGCGACCCAGCCGACGACGCGGCTGCAGGCGAAGATGGGGATAAACAGGCCGGTTTCGAGACCGAGGTTGTGATAGGTGCTGGCGGAGTAGAAGTCCACATTGGGGTAAATGCCCTTCTTCTGGGCCATCGCCTCTTCCACCCGTTCGCTAATATCGTACCAGCGAGTGTCGCCGATCTGCTGACCTAGCTGCTTGGACATCTTCTTGAGGATGAAGGCGCGGGGGTCGCCGTGCTTGTAGACGCGGTGGCCGAAGCCCATCACCCTTGCGCCCTTGCCCGCCAGCGCGTTCGATACCCACTCGTCGGCCTTGTCGGGGTCGCCGATCGATTCCAGCATCTTCATCACTTCCTGGTTCGCGCCACCATGCAGTGGCCCCTTCAGCGTGCCGATGGCGGTGACAATGGCAGAGTGCAGGTCGGAGAGGGTGGAGACGGTAACGCGGCAGGCGAAGGCCGAGGCGTTTAGCTCATGGTCGGCGTGCAGCACGAAGGCGGTGTCCATTACTTTGGCCCGCAGTTGGTTGGGCGCTTCACCATCGAGCATATAGAGGAAGTTGGCAGCGGCGTTCAGGTCTTTGCGCGGCGCGATCGGCTGCTTGCCTTTGGCGATGCGGTCATAGGCGGCCACCAGGGTCGGCACCTGCGCGGTGATACGCACCGCCTTACGCAGGTTGGCCTCGTGATCGTTGCTGCCCGCGTCGGGGTCGTAGAGACCGAGCATGGAGACAGCAGTGCGTAGCGCGTCCATGGAGTTCGCGCCCTTCGGCCAGTTGCCCATCTGCTCCAGGACTGCCGCTGGCGCTTCACGATGGGCGGCTAGTTCGCCGACCAGGTGATCGTATTCCTGCTGGTTAGGCAGCTTGCCGTGCCAGAGCAAGTAGATAATCTCCTCGAAACTGGCGTGGGCGGCCAGGTCGTCAATCGTGTAACCACGATAGATCAGCATCGCTTCCTTCTCGAAAATGGTGCTGACCGCAGTGCTACCCGCCACCACATCCTCCAACCCGGCGGGTGCGGTTTTCTTTTCGGTCAAGGTTTCAACCACGTTGTTGATTCCTCCTTCTGATTATGATTGTAGATGGTAAATGGTAGATTGCAGATGGTAGATTATTTGCATTGTAGGTGCGAGTTACACTCGCCCTGGATTGTAGTGGTACGCACCCCTGCAGTGTAGCTAAGGAATGCGTCTCGCGGCTTGCAGCGGGGCGGCGACGCGCTGGCTTGGCGGGAGCGTTCGCCTCGACCGGGGTTGCAGCAGGTGCAGGTGTGGCCTCGGTAGCCGGAGCAGCCGCAGGCGCGGGGGTCGTCTCCGTAGCGTCGGCAGCAGGCGCAGGTATGGGCGCGGCAGCCACAGCAACCGCAGGTGCGGGGGTCGTCTCCGTAGCGTCGGCAGCAGGAGCAGCTATGGGCGTGGCAGCCACAGCTACCGCAGGCTGGGGCGCAACAATGGTATCCGCAGCGGCAGCAGGAGCATCCACTGTTGGCGTAGCAGCCATAGCAGAAGTGGAGGTATCGGTCGTAGATGCAGAAGCCGCAGGCGCAGCGGTAGTAGCAGTGGCAGTTGGTGTAGCAGGTACGATGGCAGGCCCATCATTACTGCCAACCGCGCTGGGTGCAGGCGCAGCGGGTGTTGCACCATCGCCCTCGCTGTTGGCGCTGGCGGCAGCGGCTAGCGCAGCAGTGGCCGCAGCGGGCAGATTGCCCGTTTCAGCTTCGGGCGCGATATCGCGGGGTGGGCGCGGCGTGGTACGGGCGTGGTCGGTACGCTGCACCACCATCATCGACATATTGCGTCCCTCCAGGCGGGGGGTCTGCTCCAGGGTACCCACATCGCGCAGCAGTTCGCTGATGGCGGTGAGCATCTCGCGGCCAAGCTCGGTATGGGCGTTCTCGCGCCCCTTGAACTGGACCACGAACTTGACCTTGTGACCTTCGTCGAGGAAGCGGCGGGCCGCCTTCACACGGGTCTCCTGGTCGTGTTCGCTCATCTTGGGATAGAGGCGCAGTTCCTTGATCGTGATGGTTTTCTGGGTCTTGCGCTGCTCACGCTCGCGCTTGCCCTGGTCGTAGCGGAACTTGCCGTAATCCAGCAAACGGCAGACGGGCGGCTGGGCGGTGGGTGCAACCTCGACCAAATCAAGGCTGCGGCTCTGCGCCAGCGACAGTGCGTCGCGGGTAGGCATTACCCCCAATTGCTCGTTGTTCTCGTCAATTACTCTTACTTCGCGGACGCGGATACGCTCGTTGATGCGTAGGTTCCTGGCGATGTTATTGCTCCTCTCACTAGTTGTGATTGCAGATTGTAGATTGCAGATTGGGTTAGCACGGGGGGCGGGCTGCCGAACGGTGCGCTGCCTTCAGGCGTTGCCTGCAATTTACACCAGATAATATAGCATATTTGTGCGTGTTAGTCAATGTTCGGCCCGCAGATAACTTTCCAGTTCTGCGGCCCGATGTGCAGCAGTATGTTCGGCCAGCACGCGGGCGCGAGCGCGGTCGCCAATAGCGTGGCGTTCGACCTCCGACAACTCGCGCAGATAGCGCAGCGTGTCAGCGGCGTTCTCGGCGATTAGGATCTCGCTACCAGGCTCGAATATGCTGTCCAACCCGGCCCACCAGTCGCTGATGATCGGCACGGCGCAGGCAGCGGCCTCGAATAGCCGCACGCTGGGCGACCATCCCGCCCGCATCATGTCGGCGCGGGTGATGTTCAGGGTGAAGCGCTGGCTATTATAGAAGACGCGATGCTGCGCGGGGGGCAGGTGTTCAATGCGACCCACATTGGGCGGCCATTCGATGTGGGGAGGATACTGCGGCCCGGCGACCACAAAGCGGCCCGCCGCCCAGCGCTGCGCTGGCTCCAGCATCAGTCGGTCAAGCGGTGGTTGCCGATCATCGCTGTATGTACCCATGTAGCCAAGGTCATAGGTCAGCGCGCCCAGTTCAGGGTAGTAAAGGTCGGGGTCGAATGAGCAATAGAGGGAGCGGGCGGCGGGCGCGCCGTATTGCTGCTCTAGCTGCGCCAGGGTTGGCCCGCCGGTGAAGGAGAGATACAGGCCGTAACGCGGAATCAGCTCTGGCGATATGTATTCGTAATCGCCCCGCGCCAGCTTCGCCAGCGTCACTGGCGTGTCAATATCGTAGAAGGCAGTGCAACCAGTCGCGGTTTGCATCACCCATTCGCCAACCGCTACCCCTTCTGGCACGTAGGAGCCGACGATTACCGCGTCAGCCTCGCGTACCTCGCGGGTGAAGCGCTCTTTAAGCTGATCCAGGCTGGTGTACAGTTCGGTGCGGCCCCAGGGTGGGCAGGGCAAATCGCGGTTGGCGGCATACCAGTGTACGTCGCGCTCCAAGAACAGCACCGCATGGCCGCGTGCCGTCAGTTCGCGCACCAGCCCCCGCCAGGTAGTGGCGTGGCCGTTGCCCCACGATGAGGTTATGGACAGGCCAAGAATGACGATATTCATCGGCTAACCCTTGCGATAGGCATTGATGCACGGTAAGATTCTCCCTCACCCAACCTCTCCCGCTGGGCTAAACGTTGCCCACAAATAAAAACATCCAGTAGTACAAGGCTGCAAGAACGCAGGCGGCGTCCCCAGCTTCGGGGGTTGGGGGCGTAGCCCCTGCCTGGCCGCCCCTCCTTGTCTATCGGCTGCTTACCTGCCCAAAGATTTACCCCGGTTGACGCATAGCCACTTTCGATAAGCATTGAAGCGTTTGAGCGCAAGGAGCTACGCTCCTGACCCTCAGTAACCCGGCTAGCGGCAACCTATCCCCGCTACTACAGCGGCATTGTCACTTGTGGGTAAGGATAAGCCCGCGGGGAGAGGGGCAAAGCAGATTCCACTCAGCACTCAGCACTCAGCACTCAGCACTTTCTTGCTGCCGCTTGACCTCGTAGAGCAGCACGGCAGTGGCGACCGAGAGGTTGAGCGAGTCGGCACTGCCGGACATAGGGATACGTACTGCGTGGCCCTGCTGCAACAGGGCTGCTTCCAGCCCCTCGCCCTCGCTGCCAAACAGCAGCAGGGCGGGTAGTTGATAGCGCACCGCCCAGTATAGCGCCTCAGCGCGGTCGGAGGTGGTGTAGACGTTGACCCTCTGCGCCTGGCACCAGGCGATCAACGCTGCACTGTCCTCCAACCCCACAACTGGCACGGTGAACAGCGTTCCCATGCTGGCCTTCACTGCAGTAGGATGGTAAGGGTCGGTGGACGCGCCCAGCAGGATGACCCCGCTGCCACCCACCGCGTCCACGCTGCGAATGATGGTGCCGAGGTTGCCGGGGTTACCCACCTCGTGCAGCGCGACGAACAGCGATGTGGGCGTAATCGTCAACTGCGCCAGTTCGGTGTGAGGCATGGTAACGATGGCAGCCAGGCCGGAAGGGTGATCGCGCTCGGTGATGCTCTCGAACACCGCACGGCTGACCGAGGCGACCCGCCCGCCCGCTGCTACTTGCTGCTCGACCATGTGCCGCGCCGCGCCGCTGGTAAGCAATTCGGGCGCGCTAATGATAACCTCGACGCGGCCATGCTCGACCGCCAGCCAGACCGGGCGGATACCCTCGACGAAGAATGCGCCCTGCTCGCGCCTTACCTTGCGCTGCGCCAAAGCGCGGATGCGCTTGATCAGGGGATTAGCGGCGCTCTGAATTATGGATTTTGAATTTTGAATTTTGAATGGGGATTCGTCCATTGCAGCGCTCTCCAAGTTTGTTGGGGTAGCCAATTTCGTTAATTCAACATTCATAATTCAACATTCAAAATTCGACACAGCTGCGCGGCGCGGTGGTCGTAGGTGTGTTCGGCGAGGGCGCGATGGTAGGCGGCCTGGCCGATTTCGGCGGCTTCGCGGGGGTGCAGGTCGGCGAGGAGGTCGGCTACCTCCTGACCATCGTGCGCGACTAGAATCTCGCGTTGCGGCTCGAAGAACTGCTCGATGCCCTCCCAGTAATCGGTGATGATGCACGCACCTGCACCCGCCGCCTCGAACACGCGGGTGGCGGGGGAGAAGCCGTAGCGGGCCATACTCGTACGGCTGATGTTCATCACCGCCTGGGGGGTGCAGTTGAAGGCGTTGTGGTCGCCAGTGAAGATGTGGCCGACATAGTTGACATTGGCGGGCAACAGCTTGTCGCCCCAGCCGCTGCCACCCAGTAGGAAGCGACGCTGAGGCTGTGCGGCGGCGACATCGAGGTAGAACTGATCTACCCGCGCCTCACGGTCAGGCAGACGATTGCCGAGGAAGCCGAGATCGGCGGTGAAGCGGGGGTCAGGTGGCACCGGATGATGCGTCACCGGATCGAGTGCATTGTAGATGGGAACACAGTCGCGTGCGCCGAGCATCTTATAGGCGTTTACTACCGGGTCGCCGCCACCGTAAGTCAGCACGATGTCGTAGCCAGAGATTAGCGGCAGAAACGGATCTTCGGGGTTGGTATGCACACGGTCGAGGGTGGCGGGCGCGTCTACATCCCAGAAGGCAACGATATTGGCGGGCCGCTTCAGCGCTAGCACAGCGGCTTCGAGCAGTTCGTCGAATACGCCTACCCCACTAGCCTTCACGATCAGGTCAGCATCGCGGGCATCTTCGAGACAGCGGCGCACGCCGTCTTCGCCCACGCCGGGATAGACAATCACCTCAGCCCAGTCAGGGTCGGGGATATCGCGGTTCTGTTGGCGGTTATAGGCATCTGGCTCGTAAAAGGTGATGCGATGGCCGCGCTCATACATGGCGCGAATAATGCCGCGATAGTAGGTGGCTGCGCCGTTCCAGTAGGCGGATACGAGGCTGGAACCAAAGAACGCGATGTCCAAGCAGCTGTGCCTCCAATAGGGATTGAGTGGCAATGTTATACCAATTACGTTTGGATACGGTGTAAATTGGCTGGGGCGACCAACGATTCGCCTATAACGAAATAATACCCTGCCCTCGGCTAATTGGCTTACGCTGCCATACTGCGTGCCACAAGAGCAACTTCTTTGCCAGCGCCAAATTGTAAAATGAGAGGAAATCTCGATGACTCGATTTGCGGTAAAAAACAGCGAACCCAGCGGCCATGCTGGGTTCGCTGTGGGTAAGTGACAGCGCTACCTACTTGGTGGCATCCTCGACCGCATTGCCAGCGTTGTCTACCGCTTGACCAGCATGATTAGCTGCTTGCCCAGCTGCGTCACCAGTGTGATGGAAAATGCCTGCGACATCCTGCTCGACGTTGTGTACCGCATCCTTGACATGACCCACAAAGCTCTCGGCATGGCCCGCTGCCTGATCAGCGTGGCCTTGCGCCTCCAGATTGGCATCGCCAGTAGCGTGGCCGACTGCCTGCTCGACGCTGCCCTTTGTCTTGTCAACCGCACCCTGCACCTTGTCGTCCATGATTGCACCCTCCTGATATAGTGAACCTACGCTAACATAAGGCAAGCACTCGCCTGCCGCCGATAATATAGCATGGCTGCTGGCTGCCGTCAAGCGGGTGCGCGTCACGTTTTTGCAGACCTGACCAGGGCGAACAACGGCTTGACCCTGCTAAATGCTTGCTCTGCAAGAACATGACGCACACCTCCGCCAACCAGCTAACCGGACGGCAAAACAATAGAAAGCGCTGCCCAACAAGTTGCCTAGCACAATGAACTAAACCCTGCCAGTTGGCAGGGTTTAGTTTCAATGCAAGGTATTAAGTTGGCTTAACGACTAGCGGCCGTGCAATGCGTCGTCAATGTTCTGACCAGCCTCATGCAGGCCCTGACCAACGGTCTCGCCCGCATTGTGCAGCCCCTGGCGCACATTACCGGCTACCTGCTGTCCGCGGCCACGCGCCTCGTCGGCGTTGCCATGAGCTTCGGTCTCGGCATCGCCAGTCGCACGGCCCAGGCCCTGCTCGACCTTACCCTTGACGAGGTTGGCATCGCCCTTGATCTTGTCATCCATGATTTAGCCTCCTTGCTAAAGTACCATAAATCGATTTGCGGTGATGGACATTCGCCCACCTTACTGACAGATATGCTAATCCAGACAGTGAAAGAACGGCGGTGATCCATAGACTAGCATAACAAAATATAAGCAAGAAAAAGGCCATTAGATTCCATAGATACGATCAAGTGCAGCAGCCACGGCTACAAGATGTTCGCTAGCGGGGTCGAAGCGGTTGCTGCTAGCGAGGCGAGTTGCCCAGTCTACGATCGCCCGCCCACCCCAGTCGTCGGGCGGTGAGGCGAGGGTTTCCGTAGCGGTGCCATGATAGCGCTCGGCGACAAAATCGTAGAACGAGCCGTTCACGTTACGCAGCGTCGCGCCGCCCTTTGTGCCATAGAATGTTGCCTGAATGATGGCATCGCGGCCTGCGGGCAAGCGCCACGAGCAGGCCAGTTGCAGCGCTGCGCCTCCTGTAAGGTCGAGGCGGGCGAGGGCGTAGTCCTCCACCTGATCGGGGGCGGCGGTGAGTGGCTGCCCGGCAGCGAACAGGCGGCTACTGCTGTTCACTACAGCGGGGAAATCCAGCGTCCACAGCGCGAGGTCGACCAGATGCACACCCAAGTCGATGACGCAGCCGCCTCCCGATAGATGCTTGTCGTAGAACCAGGCTTTGTCTGGCCCGTAAGCGTTATGGAAGAGTAGGTCGACTGCATAGATGTCGCCCAAAGTGCCAGAGTGGACCAAATCGCGGATCTGGGCCATACCACTGACGAAGCGGTAGGAGAGGTCGACCCCTAGCAGGCGATCAGCGTTGCGGGAGGCGCTGACAACCTGGGCGGCTTCGACGGCGTTGCGGCCCAGCGGCTTCTGGCAGAACACCGCTTTGCCCTGCTGCAGGGCTGCCACCGCTTGCGCCGCGTGCAGCGCGCTAGGTGTAGCGATGACGATGCCATCCACAGCGCTTGCCAGCAACTCGTCGAATGAAGTGAGCAATGCGGCCTGCGGCGCTAGCTGACCGGCGGCAGCGGCAAGCTCGGCACTGGTATCCACAATGGCAACGACATCGGCCACCCCACTCTTGATAATCGCCTCCATGCGGTTGCGACCAATCCAGCCTACGCCCAGGAAGCCCAGGCGGGGTAGTTTTGAGGTTTGAGACGTGAGCATAGGGGTAGATTACCTCACAGACTAATCTTTCGTGCAGTAAGCACTTCGATTATAATACCGCCAGCTAGAAGCGTCAATGCTACTGAACGGCTTTGTGCCGCGAACAGGAGGAGAGGATGATTACCTATAACGATACGCTCGATAACGTCCGCGCCGCCAACCTAGAAGGCTTCTTCGTCGGCTGGCCCAATCCGCCTTCGCCAATATCGCACCTGCGTCTCTTGCAGGGCAGTGACGAGATGGTACTCGCTCAGGACGGGGTAAGGGTTGTTGGCTTCATCACCGCGATCAGCGACGGCGTGCTGTGCGCTTACATCCCGCTACTGGAGGTGCTTCCCGAATATCAGGGGCGCGGCATTGGCCGGGAGTTGACTCAACGGATGCTGGCAAAGCTGGATAATCTCTATATGGTAGACCTGCTCTGCGATGCCAATTTGCAGCCGTTCTACGCGCGGCTAGGAATGAAGGTCGCCAGTGGGATGCTGCGGCGCAACTATGCGCGGCAGGCGGGGGCGGATCAGTTATGCTATAATGGCGCAACTTGGTTGCCGCTTACTTTATAATAGGAGGTTCAATTTTGACATTCGCGCAACGCTGGGGGTTCTTCATCCTCGCCGCCTTGCTGCTCTACATGGCGCGGGGCATCATCACGCCGTTTATTCTCGCCGCGATTCTGGCTTATATCTTCAGCCCGCTGGTGGATTCCATCCAAGGGCGTGTCCATGTGCCGCGTGCGCTGATTATCCTGGGGCTGTACATCGTACTAATTGGCGGCCTGGCGCTGGCGATCTCTTTGCTCAGTGGTCGGTTGAGCAAGGAGATTAACGATCTGGGCAAGCAAGGGCCGGATATTGTCAGCAATGCGGTGCAGCAGATGACCGGGGGCAACGACATTACCCTGCTCGGCACTACGGTCACGGCGCAGCAGTTGGCCGATGGCATCAACAATTCGGTACACGACTTTCTGCAACAGCCATCGGGCGCGTTGAATATCGCCAGGTCGATCGCCGAGGGTTTGCTCAACGCTGTCCTAATGCTACTGGTGATGTTCTATATGCTGCTCGACGGCAAGCGACTGGGCGGGGCATTGCTGCGCTTCGTACCGGAAGAACGCCGCGCCGGTATCAGCGACATTGCGGGCAACATCCATCGCGTGCTGGGCTTCTATCTGCGCGGCCAAATGCTGCTAATTGTGCTGATGTCGCTGGTGATGTTCCTCATCCTGAACTTCGTCTTCGGCCTGCGTTATGCCTTGCCTATCGCTATCCTCAGCGGCTTCCTGGAAATCATCCCGCTGGTTGGCCCCGCGATTGCTGCTTCAGTGGCTGCGGTTGTCGCGCTGGCAACCCCGGCGCTAGGTATTGGCGGGGCAATCTGGATTCTAGTCACCTACCTGATCGTGCGCCAGCTAGAGGATCAGGTGGTGATGCCGCTGGTAGTAGGGCGGGCAGTACATCTTCACCCCATCGTCACCACCTTCGCGGTGCTGGCAGGCGGCTCGATTGCCGGGTTGCTCGGCACCCTGCTAGCGATACCCGCTGCTGCCGCCGCCAATGTGGTGATGAACTATGCCTACCCGCCGCTGCCCAGTGAAGATGGGACAGCGCAGCCACAGCCGACGCTGGGCCGCATTGTCAACTTCGCCCGTCAGCGCACCGCTGGCCGTAACCAGCGCATCGCCCAGGTCAAGCCCACCAAGGAGAAGTAATGAGCGAACCCCCCATCCTATTGATTACCGGCGCGAGTGGGCGCATCGGCAGCTTCTATCGCCGTCATCTAAGCGAACGCGACCACGGCTACCAACTTCGCCTCAGCGACATCAAGCCGCCAGATAATCAGGAGGATGGCGACTGGCTAATCGGCAACCTGGCCGATGCTGAGTTCGCTACCAATCTTGTCGCGGGAGTGGATACCATCATCCACCTGGGCGCGGATCCGCATCCAGATGCCGACTTCTACACCAGTCTGCTCGACAATAACTTCAAGTCTACCTACAACGTGTACCGAGCCGCTGCTGATGCAGGGGTGAAAAAGGTTATCTACGCCAGCAGCGGCCAGGCAGTGCTGGGCTATCAGGATGAGGTGCAGGTACACAGCGGCCAGGCGGTGCGCCCGCTGAATATGTATGGGGTGAGCAAGTGCTTCGGCGAGTCCACCGCTGCCTGCTTCGCCTATGCCCACCAACTGCCATCCATTTGTGTACGCATCGGTTGGGTGGTCGCCCGCGAGGAGATTGCAGGCCACCGCGACATCAACCCCACCGACCTTGCCCGTGCCGTGACCGAAGATGATATGTGTCGGATGCTCGACTGTTGCCTGGCGGCAAATGGCATCACCTACGCCATCGTCCACGCGATCAGCAACAATCGCTTCACCTTCCTAGACCTGAGCGAGACGCGGGCATTGCTGGGCTATGCGCCGCAGGACGACGCTTTCGCCCTGGCGGGCATCTGGCCGCCACGGGGGCAGGAGGCAAATCCGTCGAAAAGCTGATTTTGTGCGAAACTTCCCCGCAGGGCTAATACCAATTCCAGCAGGTGATGCGGTAAATTGAGCCAGGGTAAGCGCAGCCCGCCCCTACGTTTATGCTGCATTACTTACTGGAATTGGTCTAATATTTAGTCACAGATAATCGCTACCCTAACAAACCCCAACGTTCGGCATTGGCAGTTGGATACAATAACGAAGAGGTGATAGATAGCATTGAGAAACAATCGTGAAGTCATATGGTCACGCCTGGACGCGCCTGGGCTTGAACACCTGCGTCTGGAGCATGACGATGAAGGCGTTGCCGCCGATGGGTTGATTATCGCTATGGACGGGCAAAGGCCAATTCGCCTGCGCTATCAGCTAAATTGCGATGCGGACTGGCGCGTGAGGACGGTGGCGTTGGCGAAAATGGGCGAGGCAGGGCGGCAAATCGAGCTGTACGCCGACGGCGCGGGCCACTGGACTGACGCTGCCGGGCGACCGATCGCGGCGCTCGATGGCTGCATAGATGTGGACATTTCGGTTACGCCCTTTACCAACACACTGCCAAACCGAAGGCTAGGGCTGAAGCCAGGCGAGGTGGCAGAAATACTGGTCGCTTATATAGCGGCGGAGACGATGGAGGTGAGGCCGATGCGCCAGCGCTATACCTGCATCGAGCTTGGCCCCGAATCTGCGCGTTACAGGTACGAAAGTGTCGAGAGTGGCTTCACTGCCGAGCTAACCGTGAATGCGGACGGTTTGGTGATCGAGTATCCGCAACTCTGGCGCATGGTTTGGCCTACGGGAGAGAAAAAGTTATGCTAGATCCTACGAATATCGGCTTTCGCCCGCTGAAGATGACCGACCTGCCGCAGATGCACCGCTGGCTGAACACTGATTTCGTGACTGAATGGTACTTTGAAAAAGAAGAGCACAGTTATGAGAACATCGAGAAGCAGTACATTCCGTCCATCACCGGCGAGGAGCCGAACCAGAGCTACATCATTACTTACGCCGACCAGCCAATCGGCTACATCCAGTGCTATCGCATCCAAGACTATCCTGAATACGCGGAGGATATCGCGGAGGCGGAGAACGCCGCCGGTGTAGACCTGTTCATTGGCGAGGCCGATTATCTGCACCAGGGGCTAGGTAGCCACATTCTGCGTAAGTTCCTGCACGAGATAGTGTTCCAAACCCTCGATGTGATCAGTTGCATCATTGACCCCGACGAGGACAACGCAGTGGCAAAGAAGGCATACGCGAAGGCGGGGTTCAAGCATCTCAAGACCATCACCGTACCCGACGAGCCAGGGCCGTCGTATCTAATGCGGGTAACGCGGGATGAGGTCGAAAGCTGGCCGATGTAACAAAGATAATTCATAATTTTATGAGAAATGCGTTATGGGTGGAAACTCGCAGAAAATTGGTGGCAAAACTCCTTGACACAAGTCGGCACATGGGGTATAATAACCCTTGCCAGTGACGCAAGTCACGGAATGTGGTGTCGCGTTGGCGCGGACGCGCTGACGTACCAAAACAAGTGAACCAACAAGGAGAAGCGGCGGCCAACAAGCCGAGCATCCATTAGCGTCAAGCCGGTGGATACCCAACTGAGTAGGTGAAGACCTCTCAGCCGACGTGCTTACCGAAAGTAAGCGTCGGTTTTTTGTTCCCCTGAAATCCTGGAACTGGCAAAACTAGCACGTTAACAATTGAAGAGTGGTAAGAGCAAGCGTGAACGAATAACAGACGCTGGGAAATACGGTCTACCGTGACACTGTTGGTGAGAGCCTTACCTGCTGGTCAGTCCGAAATGTAACACCACTTCGTACTGAAGGCAGCATAA
>JANXYP010000303.1 GCA_025355955.1 Chloroflexota bacterium | reverse complement strand
CCCACCTGCGCGTCAATCACCGCATTGGTCGCTGCCAGCGCGCCAATCCCTGCCGCCGCGCCCAGCGCAACCTTCAGCGCCTTGCCCTTATTCCCCATTGCCGCTCCTTTCGCAATTGTGCGTCTACATATCCCGCTAGTTTGTGTATCAATGTGAGATTACAGCCAGAGTCTAACATATGCTCCAAGCGGCTGTCAAAGCTGAACGTGTTACCCCAACTCAGCAACAAATATCTCGAATGGCGCAAAGTCGAGCCGATCCGGGGTGAGGGGCTGGTCGTGTGCATGGCTAGAGAAGAGCAGGCGCGGCTGCTTGCCACCGAGGTCGCGGGTTGAAGTCTGCGCCTCACTGGAAAAGTTAAGTACAACGAGGCAGGTCTGCTCCGTATGCGGGTCGCGGCGCAGGAAGGTGAAGTATGCCTCGCTCTGTGGGTGGAGCGCCTGGTAGTCGCCCGCGGTTAGGGCCGGGGTTGAGCGACGTAGACGCAGCATCCGCCGGTAGAAGTTGAGCAGCGAAGCAGGGTCGTCCTCTTGGGCAGCGACATTTACTCCCGCAGCATAGTTAGGATTGACCGGCAGCCAGGTTGACACACCCGCCGGGCTGAAGCCGCCATTAGGGGCATCACGCCACTGCATCGGGCTGCGGGCGCGATCACGGGTACTCACCGCCACTGCCTTCAGCGCCTCTGCAGCGCTCATGCCACACAGATGCGTCATCATCTGATACTGGCTGATGGCAGGTGTATCGCGAAACTGGCTTAGATCGATCAACTCGAGGTTGGTCATACCGATCTCCTCGCCGTTGTACAGAAACGGCGTACCCTTGAGCAGCAAACCCAGCGCTAGGTGCAGCCGCGCCAACTCGGCATCGTGGTGTCCGTCACCGAATGCGCTCCGTACGCGGGATACGTCGTGGTTACCCAGCGTGTTACAGGGCCACGCGCTGGGCGGCAGTTCCGCCAAACGCATCGCCTGATTAGCCCGAATATTTGCCGGAGTCAACCGCCCAACCCGCATCAGTGGAAAATTGAACACCAGGTGCAGCTCGTTATCGCCCGTGCCATAGTAGGCGATGTCCTCTTCTTCGCCCACCAGCACACGGTCGCCGGGATATTCGTCCACCAGCGTCCTCAACTCTTGCATCAGTTCATGAATGCCCGGCTGCTGAATCTGGAAGCGTATTAGTTGCTGGTATTGCTCGTACAGGCCCTGCCATTCCTCATCGGTAGCGGCGGCCACGCTAGCGCAGAGGAGTTCCACATCGGTCATAGACGCAGTGGCATCTGGCAGGTTGGGGTCTTCAAAGATGGTGGCGATGGCATCGAGCCGAAAACCGTCCACCCCCAAATCCAGCCAGAAGCGCACTGCGTCCCACATCGCCTGCTTGACTTCGGGGTTGCGCCAGTTGAGGTCCGGTTGCTCCTTGATGAAGAAGTGGTAGTAATACTGCTCAGTGATCGCATCGTACTCCCAAGCCGAGCCGCCGAAACCGGAGACCCAGTTATTCGGCGGGCCATCGTCTTTGCCATCGTGCCACATATACCAGTCGCGCTTCGGGTTGGTGAGGCTGGAGCGTGACTCAAGGAACCAGGGATGCTGATTGGATGTGTGGTTGAGTACCAGGTCGAGGATGACACGGATGCCCCTCGCATGGGCCTCATGCAGGAAGGTGGTGAAGTCCGCGAGTGAACCATACTCCGCGCCTACACTAGTGTAATCGGAGATGTCGTAGCCACAGTCCAGAAAGGGCGAGGGGTAATGGGGCGAGAGCCAGATTGCGTCAATGCCGAGGTTGTGGAGGTAGTCGAGCTTAGAGATCATGCCTGGGAAATCGCCAATGCCGTCGCCATTGCCATCGGCAAAGCTGCGCGGGTAGATCTGGTAGAATACCGCCTGCTGCCACCATTTGAGAGTATACATATTAATTGCTCCTCGCCAACTCTGCCGCGAAAGCCAGCGCTTCGTCCGCCAGCCGTGCGCGGTCACGTTCGTCGGCCATTGCCAGATTAGTTACCAGCACGCGGATGCCGAGGGCACGGATGGCGGCTTCCTGCTCACTATCGCGCTCGTCCATGACCAGCCCGTCAATCAACCCGGCGTAAACCTGGGCCACGCCGTAGGCGGACACCTCCTCACCTAGCTGGGCCAGCACGCTCTCCGCCCCACCCTCGATTAGCTGCCCATCCACCGCCGCGCTGATCGCGATGCGCGGCTGGCGCAGGTTGGACAGCAACTCGCGCATCCTTGGCAGCGCAAGAATCGGGCCGATGCTGAAGATGGGATTGGCTGGGCTGATTATCACCGCATCGGCCTCGCGCAATGCCTGGGCCACCTCGTCGCTGATCTGCGCCGCCTCGATGCCGATATAGCTGATTCCGGTAATATCGGGGCGCGGCTGGTTGGCCCACCAGTAAGCAGCGCGGCGCAATTGCTCGGTGGAGGTGTGCGCCACGCTAGCCACTGGCTGGTTGCACATCGGCAGTAGCCTGCTCTCTACTCCAATCGCCGCCGCAAGCTCGGCGGTGACATCGGTGAGGGTCAGACCGTCGCGCAACCGCTGGGTACGCACAATCTGGGTGGCAATATCGCCGTCGCCGAGGCGAAACCAGCGCGCCGCACCGTAGTCAGCCAGCATCGTCATCGCCGACAGGGTGTCATCGGCCAGCCCCCAGCCGCTGACCGAGTTGACCCGCCCCGCCAGGGTGTACATTACCGCGTCGAGATCAGGGCTGAGGTGTAGGCCGACGAAGCTGAAGTCGTCGCCAGTATTGACCACGAAGCTCTGTTCGCTGGCGGGCAGGTTGGCGACCATCGCCTGCGCCCAGCGCGCTCCTTCCACCCCGCCGACCAGTGTTACTGTCTTGCCAATCCTAGCCATTGCCATCCCCTCCTACCCTAATTATACCCGAAAATCACCCATTGACCTGCCCGCTTCGCTGTCGTATAATTGATGCTGTCAACGAGTAACCTCGTGGGCTGGTTTGCGTTATATAAACGTACATTTATCACTGACCAGAAGGAAGCGTTCTATCTATGGAAGCGAACCACCCCCGCATTGAACTGATAAATCCCGACGCGGGCAGCGCGTACGACCAGCCGGATGAAAACTACGATTACCCTGCCCAGAATAATGCAGCGGCGCAATCGGTGGTACCCGCCATCCCGGATGCGAAGTTTGCTGATGCTGCTGACCCGCCCGCCCGCCCCCAGCGGCGCACTCGGCGTGGCAGCCGTGGGCGCGGTAGCAACGCTGATCCCACCCAACGAGTCAACCCGCTGCAGCACTTCGAAGCATTCTTCGAGGGGTTGTTCGAGGGCAGCTTCACCCGCCTGTTCCGCAGCAAGATCCAGCCTGCCGAACTGGCCCACAAGCTGGAGCGGGCGATGGATGACGGGCGACAGGTCAGCGTTGGTAAGGTGTTCGTTCCCAATGCCTACGAACTGGAACTGAACCCCGAAGATTACGCCCAATTCGCGGGCTTCAAGGCCAGCCTGGAACACGAACTGGCCGAGTACGTCGCTGGCATCGCCAAGCAGCGCGGGTACCGTATGACCACCCGATCCCCGCTGGTGCGGGTCAGCGCCAACGAGCAGGTGGGCCGCCGTGACATCCGCGTGGGCGGGCGCATTGTCGATCCCCGCATTGATCCCGCCGCTGCCGCCGAACTGGAAGGCGAAATCGAGCGCACCCGTGCGATGCGCATCCCGCCTCAGTACCTTGCCACCCCACGAGCCAGCACGCTGGTGATCACCGCTGGCAGAAAGCAGGGTACCACCTTCGCGGTAAACGGGCCACTCACTCGCCTTGGCCGCGGCCTCGACAACGAAATCGTAATCGATGATGCCCGTGTCTCCCGCCACCACGCCGAAATCCGCTGGGCGGCGGGCCGCTACAGCGTCCTCGATCTGGGCAGCACCAATGGCACCTTCCTCAACGATATGCAGATCACCGAGTCGCCACTAACCATCGGCGATCGTATCTCACTGGGTGGCCTTGAGCTGATGTTCCAGTAACTCGAACTCCCCTCCCGTCGGGAGGGGTTGGGGGTGGGTCCGTGCAGCGCGACTCTCTCCCCCTCCCAAACCTCCCCCGAAGGGGGAGGAGCGGCATCTCCCCTCCCGGCGGGAGGGGCTGGGGGTGGGTCCGTGCAGCGCGACTCTCTCCCCCTCCCAACCTCCCCCGAAGGGGGAGGAGCTATAGGAGCCTTGCCCTTGCCTAACCTGCAAAATCTACCTTTCGATGTCCTGCTGGTCGTGCTGCGCGTGGCGTTCATCTTCCTGCTCTATTTCTTTCTATTCCAGGTAATCCGCGTCACCAGCCGCGACATCAGCCGCGCCCAGCCCCGCCCGCTGATCGATACCGGAGTTGGCGCAGAGGAGTCGGCCTACGGCACGCTGGTGGTGGTGCAACCGGGGCAGGCCAAACTGCTGCCCGGTCAGCGTCTGCCGCTGGAGCCGTATACCACCCTCGGTCGCCGCCTGAGCAACACTATCCAGGTTGACGACGATTTCGCCTCTGGCGAACACACGATCATCAGCATCCGCGAGGATGGCAACTGGTGGGTGGAGGATGCAGGCAGCACCAATGGCACCTACGTCAACGGGGTGAAGATCACCGCGCCCACCCAGGTGCGTAGTGGTGACACGGTTGGCATCGGTCGGGCGGAACTGCAACTGGAAATATGAATGGTGAGTGCTGAGTGCTGAGTGCTAAGTGCTGAGTGCTGAGTATCCTACAAACGATGTCGTGATATTCTCCCCTCCCGCCGGGAGGGGTTGGGGGCGGGCGGCGCTCACCCAGGCGAGAAGTTGTAGGGGCGGGCGGCGCTCACCCCGGTGGGATGTTGGGGCAGGTGGCACGCGCTCTGCTTCTGAATGGGGTGGTACATCCCATATTGCAGACTAGGAAGGTCGCGCCAATGAGCGATGATTACCGCAACGATGAAAGTAGCCGCGGGCGCTACGATACCAACGGCTTGCCAACGAGCGCCGACGAAGGTGCGGTAGAAGCTGATGCGCCCGCTTCGCCTCTAAACGTAACCTCGGTCCAACATAGCAATGGCGAACCATCTCGCCGCTTCGAGCTGTCTGGCCCCACCAACCCCACTCAACGTTCACGGCTCAACTCCGCGATGATGCCCCGCCCCGCCCCTGGCCCTGATTATGATGGCGACGGCGCATCAGCCGCCACCAACAATCCGCAATCCCCCATCCAAAATCCAAAATCGGAAGCGCCGCTACCCAGTTTCATCCCACCCTCGCGCCCAGTCGATTCACCACGCCCGCCCCAACCCCCTCTGCCTCGTTCACGCCCTACTGCGGCTCCTCGTGCCAACGTAGGCTTGCCACAAGGCTCAAGAGGTGGCCGTGCCGGGATACCGCCCGCCAATCTCGACCCCAATCTTCAATCTTCAATCTACAATCTACAATCCGCCCACCCCCGCCGTGCGCCCCGCGAGAACCTGGCCGCCCGCTTGATCAGCTGGCTGGCGGTTGTGGTTGCAGTTGCTGCCGTGCTGGTACTCGCTACAATTGCCATCTTCGAGCAGAGCAACAGCGACCGTATCTACCCGGGTGTCCACGTCCTCGACCAGGATCTCAGCGGACTGACTATTGCCCAGGCCGCTGATCGAGTCAACAGCAGTCTACAAACCTTCACCGACCAGCCGCTGACGCTCACCTACGATGGCAAGACGTGGACACCCTCGATGGACGCCCTCGGCCTGAAGGTGGATACCGAAGCGACGCTACAGGCCGCCTACCATTATGGGCGCAGCAACGCGCTGTTCACTGATCTTGGTTCACAATGGAACGCCTACCAGCACGGCACCGTCGTCGCCATCCCCATCAGCCTCGATGAGCAGAAGTTGAGCGCCTACCTGCAAGGCATCGCCAAAGAGGTTAACCAGCAGTTGGTTGAAGGCGATGTGCAGGTCAACCCCGACGGCACCTTGAAGGTGACGCAGTCTCAGGATGGCACCGCCCTCGACGTATATGCCAGCATTACTCGCATCAAGAGCGGTTTCAACACCATCGCCAGCCGCCAGGTTGCGCTGGCAGTCAATGTCACCACGCCGGTAATAGGCGCAGCCGAGGTGCAACAGGTGCAGCAACAGGCCGCCGCCGACCTCAGCGCCCCGCTAGTGTTGCAATACGCCGACCGCACCTGGGTGGTGGACAAGCCAACCATCGCTAACTGGCTAACCCTCAGCCGCATTGTGGACGCGCAGCAAACCCAGCATCTCGCCCTCACCCTGCCCGACAACAAACTGCGCCAGTTCGCTGACAAGGTGGCCGCCGACCTCAACCGCCCGCCGCAGAACGCCCGCTTTGCCTGGAACGGTACTAGCGTCAACGTCACCGCCGAGAGTACCGACGGGGCAGCGGTGCTGATCACCGATACGGTCAACCTGCTACGCACCCAGCTTCAGACCGCCGTGCCATCCGGCCAGGCCAACCGCGTTGCCCAGGTGCCGGTTACGGTGCTAACCCCCACCGTGTCGAGCAAGGACATCACCAGTCTGGGCATCAAGGAGTTGCTCGGCACTGGCAAGAGTACCTTCCACGGGTCGACCGCCGCTCGCGCCACCAACATCAAGGTGGCGGCTGGCTACCTCAACGGCGCGATCATCCCACCGGGGGCAACCTTCTCATTCCTCGATACTCTCGGTGGTATCACCCTGGAGCGCGGCTACGTGGAAGGTTATGTTATCGTAGCCGAGCGCACCCAGAAGGATGTGGGCGGCGGAGTATGCCAGGTCAGCACCACTGCCTTCCGCGCCGCCTTCTGGAGCGGCCTGCCCATGGTCGAGCGCCACCAGCACGCCTATCGGGTCTCCTGGTACGAGGAGGACGGCAGCCCGGTGGGCTTCGATGCGGCGGTGTTCGACCCCGGCACCGACCTCAAGTTCACTAATGATACCGGCAACTATATCCTGGTCGAAGCGATTGCCGACATGAATGCCCAGAACCTCACCGTCAACTTCTATGGCACCAAACCGGCGGGCCGGGTGGTGACGATGAGTGGGGCGACTTCCGGCAATCGGGTCAACCCGCCACCCAACCAGTACGAAATCAACCCCAGCTTCGGCCCTGGCACCAGGCAGCAGGTGGAGTTCGCCCACGTTGGCATTGATGCCACCATCACCCGCACGATTGCCGACGCGAACGGCACGCGCAGCGACTCGTTCTTCAGCCGCTTCGAGCCGTGGCCCAACATCTACCAGGTCAGCGCCGACCTCGCCCCGCCCGGCACCAAGACGGTGGATAGCACCGGGAATTAGCGCAGTGCTGAGTGCTGAGTGCTGAGTTATAGCAATTCGTAGGGGCGGGCGGTGGCCCGCCCTGTTGCAACCCACCAACGTTTATCGGCGGCGTTATCGGTATGAGGTGATTAGAATCGCGGAAAACGCGGAAGCGGCGCGGAAGACGCGGAACTGGTGGGGCAGGATTGATGCTGGCGATGGGCATTGATGCGCTTCGAGCGGGGGTATGCCATGCGCCCCTACATTACAGGCTTGCGACGGGCATTGTGGGCGCTTCGAGCGGGCGCACAGCCGTGCGCCCCTACATTACCGGCTTGCGACAGGCATTGATGCGCTTCGAGCGGGGGTATGCCATGCGCCCCTGCGCCTATCCCAATCCGTTTATCCGTTTTTACAATCCGTTGGCTAAACGCGCCAGGGCGCACAGCCGTGCGCCCCTACCCCTACTCAGCCTAAGCCGCTGCGATTAGCATGAGTAATGGGCGACAGGGTGCACAGCCGTGCGTCCCTACCTCAGCACTCAGCACTCAGCACTGATATGCTCAGGCCACCACCGGCACCAGTTCGCGGGGGCGCTGATCCACCTTTGGCGCGGTGGACATTGCCGCCTTGATGAAGTCACGGAAGAGGGGATGGGGGCGGTTGGGGCGGCTCTTGAACTCCGGGTGGAACTGGGTGGCGACGAACCAAGGGTGATCGCGCAGTTCGATGATCTCCACCAGCCTGCCGTCGGGCGACACGCCGCTGACGATCAGGCCCGCCTGCGCCAGCCGTTCGCGGTAGTGATTGTTGAACTCGAAGCGATGGCGATGGCGCTCATAGACCACTCCTTCTCCGTAGGCTGCCGCCGCCTTCGTCCCCGGTATGAGTTGACAGGGGTAGAGGCCGAGGCGCATCGTGCCGCCCAGGTCGGCGATATCGCGCTGATCGGACATTACGTCAATCACCGGATGGGGAGTGCGACTGTCAATCTCAGTGCTGTTTGCGCCAATCAGCCCGCAGACGTTGCGGGCGAACTCGATCACCTCCATCTGCAAGCCGTAGCAGAGGCCCAGGCAGGGGATGAGGTTCTCACGGGCGTAGCGGGCCGCCTCGATCTTGCCCTGCGCCCCGCGATCGCCGAACCCGCCCGGTATGAGGATGCCTTGCACCCCGGCCAGCAGCTTGTCCGCGCCTTCGCGCTCGATGTCCTCGCTGTTAACCCAGCGGATCTCCACGTCTACATCGTTGTGCAGCGCGGCGTGGCGCAGGCTCTCGGCCACGCTGAGGTAAGCATCGTGCAACTCGGTATACTTACCGGCCAGGGCAATCTCGATGCTGCGCTTGGGCCGGTGGATGCGCTGCACCAGCGCCCGCCACTCGCGTAGATCCGGCTCCCTGCACACCAGTTGCAGCTTGCCGACGATGTAACCGCCCAGCCCCTCATCCTCCAGCACCACCGGCACCTCGTAGATGCTCTTCATCGTCAGCAGACCGATGACCGCCTCTGGTTCCACATCGCAGAACAGGGCGATTTTGTCCTTGATCTCCTGCTCGATCGGCGTGTCGCTGCGGCAGATGATCACATCGGGCGTGATGCCGATGCTGCGTAGCTCCTTGACCGAGTGCTGGGTCGGTTTGGTCTTGACCTCGCCGCTGCCGCCAATGTAGGGCAGTAGGGTGACGTGGACGTACAACACGTTCTCGCGGCCCGCATCCTTTCGCATCTGGCGAATCGCTTCCAGGAAGGGCAGGGATTCGATGTCACCGACGGTACCGCCGATCTCGACGATGGCAATGTCGACATCCGCGGCGATCTTCTTCATCGCGGCCTTGATCTCATTGGTGACGTGCGGGATGACCTGCACCGTCTTGCCGAGATAAACGCCGCGGCGCTCCTTGGCGATGACCTGCTCGTAGATGCGGCCAGTGGTGAAGTTATTCTCGCGTGTTAGGCGGGAGTGGGTGAAGCGCTCGTAGTGCCCAAGGTCGAGATCGGTCTCCGCGCCGTCATCGGTGACAAAG
>JANXYP010000274.1 GCA_025355955.1 Chloroflexota bacterium | reverse complement strand
CCGCCGGTCATGCCGGTAATCAGCAGCGGGTAGTTCAGGTGATGGCCGAGGAAGTCGGCGCGCAGGTCGAGGTCGGCGCTACGCAGCTCCGGTAGGGCGCGATGCACCAGAGTGACATCGCCAAACCCACTCAGGCCGCTGTTTTCGGCGCTGGCGCGGCTGGCAATCCGTACATGGTCGAGTTTACGCGAACTGGTCGCCATCTATACGCTCCTGCTCATTTCCCTCCCGGCGGGAGGGGCTGGGGGTGGGTTCGTGCCGCCATTATAACATATGAGATTTCAGTTTTGGTATGTTGGGGTGCAATTAACAGTTCTTATACCAATTAGCCTTGGTGCCGCTATAATTTCTGTAGGGGCGAACCGTTGTTCGCCCTGGCCCAATTTATACCATCTGCTCGGCTAATTGGTATTAGTATTACAGCCTCAGTTGGCGTTAAAGCGCCAGAATGGTGTAGGGGCGGATCGCATACGCCCTGCCGCTGCCGCCCAGTGTCTAGGCCAATCGTAACTACGCTATGTTGCCCAGCAAGTGAGGCTGTAATATTAGGAGTTACGCATGGTACGGTATAGGTAGCAGATGATGGGCGTGGTTTTCCGTACCTCCTACGCTTGGTTTACATTCCAAACATAATCGTGACGATCTGCTTTGGTCGCGCCGTGAGGATATACCAACCCTCATCATCGGCAGTCAGTGCCTCGCCAGGCAGTTCTTCGAGGCTAGCCAGGTGGGCGGTGGCAAAGGGAAAGCGGCAGCGCAGGCGGGCGGTTAGCTCGTGTTCCGCGATGTTCCATCCGCGGACGATAAGGGTATTGCCATCCTCGCTGCGCTTGATACTGCTAATGATTAGTTCCGGTGGCTCGACCTCGATGAGGCTGGCGGTGGGAGGCAGTGGGCCGCCGTGCAGGTGGGTGGTAATCGTACGTGGTGGGGTGGTAAAGTGATGGGCAGCGGCATAGGCGCGGCTGGTGAGCCAATTACCCTCATGGGGTACGATTGCATACTCGAAGCTATGGCGGCCCAACATCTGTGCGCCGGGGGTGGCAAGCCCCGGCCCGGCATGACCGGGGCGGGTGGGCAGGTCGGCGCGAGAGAGCCAGCCAACGCAGCGCAGTAGAGTGAGATAGATTGTGGACTTGTCGCCTTCGCTGGCAACCTCATACTCTGGCAAGCCGCGGTTGGCAAGCAGCAGCCCCAGCCGTCCGTCGCCAGCGGCACAGAAGCTCTGCTGCGGGTGGGTGGGCTGCGGTTGCTCCTGCCAGGCGCTATCGAAGGCGGGCAGCGCAGTGGGGCGGCGCACTACATCGAAGGCGCTCTCGGCAAACGAGTATTCGCTGGAGGCGGGCAGGTCGAAGGACACACGCAGGCGATGATCCTCGGCCCAGTTGTCAACGGTGGTGCTGAAGTCCACGCGACGCACGGCGGGGTAGAGGCTGATGGTGGTGACAATGGGGCAATCTACCGTCTCCTGGCTGCGGCTGTGACGGTCTGCGCTGAGGCGGGCGGGCAGGCGCAGGACATAGCGCATGGTTAGCTGTTGCGCGGTAGGCGTAAGCGAGATAGCGACCGCGGGCAATGCGCCGCCAGCGGCACGCGATGGGCGGCGATCAATAATGGTGTCATTGGTCGGAGGCGAGTAGTTGTACTCGTCGCCCGCATCACCCCCGTCCACGAGGCGATTGCCGCGCTCGACCAGTATGCGGCCAGTATGCGCGTCGGTAACAACCAGCCAGCCAGTGCGCTGGTCGACGGTGATGCGGAAAAACTCATTGGCAATGGTATACAGCATCGCCTCCTGCCAGGTGCGGCGCAGCGGCTGCTGGCCGAACTGTCGTACCACGCGGCGGATGCGGCGGCCACGCGGTAGCGCGTTTATCACCCCTTCGATTGCCGCAGGCAGGTGGACGGTGCGGGTGGCTTCACGCTGCATGGTGGTGGGCATTGGCACCAGGGTAGCGGGCGCGGGGGTAACGTTGCGACCGGGAACAGCCACCTGCTGCACATTCAGTGGGGCGGACGTTGCGGGCGGCGGACCGGGACGCAGCAGATAGGTGCGATAGCCATAAGCGGGTAGGTCGGCAACGAAGCGAATAGTCGCCTCGGCGGGCTTGTGGGCGCGCACGCGGAAGCGGGTCGCTTCGCCCGCGCTGATCAGGGCATCGAGCAGGCGGGCAGCGGCTTGCACTGCGGCGACATTCGGCACGCCAACCTCGGTGGCAAGGATGTCCACATTGTAGACACCTGGCTCAGATGCGGGCTGTACTAGCGCCTCACTGATGATCATGTTTGCCACCTTGCCGTCGGCCTCCGCCGCCAACGCGCCAATTGCCTGCTGGGGGGTGGCATCCATGCTCAGTAGCTGCTCCTCACTGATGTCGAGCAGGGTATATGCTATCTCCGCGCCGTTTTCGTCGTGGAGGGTAAATTGGCCCAGCGGTTGAGGCAGCGACAATGGCACCGTGGTGTTGACCACCTCGCGACGGGCGCTGGCCTGATTGTAGACGATCACGGCAAGGCCGTCGCCATCAGGGTTTAGCGACGCGCTGTCCACGTAATCGGCCATGGTGTTGAGGCTGAGTTCCGCGACCTCCTCACCCACCTGCATGGCATTGGCAAAGCGGGTTCGCATCTCCTCATGCACCTCGTCCACTCCAGAACCGCAGATGCTATCGTGGGGCTGGCACTGCAACAGATACTTCCAGGCAAGCTGGGTGAGCGCCTGGTTGCGGCTGAGGCGGTCATTGATCTCTTCGGGATATGTGGCAACGTCGATGTCGCGGCTGGTGGATGGGTAATGGCGGAGCAGCGCCCACTGCCAGGCGGCCAGCGGTTCGCTGGCGCGTTCGAGCAAACTCTGAGCGCGCCAATTGGCCTGCTTGATCCACATCCGCACCGATAGAACGCCGGGCAGGATCTTGCTGCGCCGCGACCAACGAAACTCGCCAACATGGGTGATCAGGGCGGATGCGGCACTGTCGTCCTCCACCAGCGCCTGCCTGGCCCCACCGATTAGCTGGGCAAGGGTGCCGAGCCGCAGGCGCATCCCCTCGCCACGCAATTCGGCCTCCAGGCTACGCAGGATGGCGGGAACAGCGGGCGAAGGCTCCACATGGTCGTTGCCGTTCATCATCAGCATGAACGGAGTGCTGAGTTGCGGAGTCATGGTTTCGCGTTGGGCGGCAAGTTGAGCGCGGGCGGCCGCAGGCGAGAAGGAGAACGGCTGGGCGTTGCAGTAGCCGTAGGGCATGAAGATGGTAAAGACGGAGGAGCCGTCGGGCGCTTGCCAGCGAAACTCGGTGCAGGTCACGTCGTCGCTAGCTCCGCGCCAGAACACCGCGCTATCTATGCCGAAGCCGCGCAGGATCTGCGGCATCTGGCTGACCTGGCCGAAGGGGTCGGGTATATAGCCCACCTTCATCACCCCACCGAAGCGCTGGGCGATGCGGTGGCCGCGCAGCAGGTTGCGTACCAGCGCCTCGCCACTGACCAGGAACTCGTCGGGCTGCACGTACCAGGGGCCAGCCAGCAGCCGTTCGCCGCTGATGTAGCGGCGCAACTCCGCCTCGCGCTCCGGCCTGACCTCCAGATAATCCTCCAGCACTACGGTTTGGCCGTCGAGCATGAAGTAGGTATAGGCGGGGTCGGCCTCCATTGTACGCAGCAGTCGGTCAATCATCCGCACCAGGCGGGCGCGGAATAGCTGGAAGGGCAGGTACCACTCGCGGTCCCAGTGCGAGTGCGCGACGAACACCAGTTCGAGTGGGGTTTGTGGTTCGGGCATGGTTATGGCTCCATCACGAGGATATGATGGAGCCATATTACCAGATATGAAGGTGTCGTGCCAGCGGGTTTCTAGCTCAACCAGGCATGAACTGACACGACCCGATCTGCGCTATCGAAGTTGACGATATAGCCAGAGTGTTCGTCCAGGTTATACGCCCACTCTCTGTCCGCCACACTGTCGGCTTCACCAAGGAGGCGCTTGACGACCTGCCTGGTGTTTCCTGGTTTGATCCTCTCCACGTTGTCAACCACTGCTTCTGCGTGGTCGAAATGTGGAGGGTGGGTAAGGCCAGGAAACTCTTCGTTCGCTGGGTCTTTGATGCGCTGAAACAACATGAGTACGAAGAGCGCAGCAGCAGCGAACATCACAGATAGACGTATATTATTCATAGAGATCCCCTTTCAGTGTCTCTATCTAATTGAGGTTTCAGGTCGTGATCTGTGCCGTGTGACGGTAGACCATGATTTTGGCGGATGTCATCTTCACGAGTTGAGATTGACGATGCCAACCCTGTCTATAGCCAGGCTTGCCTGGTCGCCATTCTGGATGGTTGCCGAGGGTTAGAGGCAACGCATGACCGCACAACTCATGCGCCAGTATCACCCAGTCGGGTACATCTATCCAATCCCGAATATCGGGCTTACGCTGACGGTAACGATTGCGGTTTTCAATATTCACTACCGCATCGCTACCCTTACCATTCGTGCCTCTATCAGCATTGGCGGGATCAGTTCGACCGCCACCAACCTTACTTAGATCCTGTCGAACAACGATGATAACAATTTTATCCGACGCGATTAGGACCCTTAGGCAATTACAGCCCGGTATGAGCAGTGCCTCTCGTTCATGGGTGTAGAAATCCCCATCCTTGATTATCACAACCCCATCAGCATCTACCTGAAACTTAGCTTCGGGACAGATATGCTGGATCATACGATGTACACTGTCGCGATTCATTCCTACGGGATCGCCTAGCATAAGGGTCATGAGTTAAGTTTCCTTCAACAAAGTTCAAAGACTGCTAGATTGACATAGAGATTATATATTAGCTGCATAGCCACGTCAACTAACCCCCACTTGTCCCGCTGATAAGGCAGCGGCTCCGGCTCGTGCTTGCCCTTCTTGGCAGGCGGGCGCAGCAGCAGTGGGTGGGGCTTGCGGCGGTGGGTGAGGCGATAGACCGCGATAGCAACCAGTGGAGCGGGGAAGATAGCGAACAGGGCATTGGCCGCGCTGAGAACCAGGACGCAGAGCAAAGCAAGAGTAGCGTTACGATCGGGCGGTGGGAAGTCGGGGGCGAAGCCGTACTGCCAGTAAAGTGCAGCGGCAGTGATAGTGAGCAAGACAAGCAAGGTCAGCGCGGCAGTGTAGGCCGCTCCCCACAGTACCGGCCCCGATAGTGGCAGGTCAAGGCGCAGTTGCCAGACTGCTACCTCGCTGGCGCGGGTCTGCTGCGGGCCTGGAGCCAGGGCGCGGCGATGGGCGCGGTTATAAAGCAGCGCTGCCGCGCCGACTAGCAGGGCTTGGCCCAGTGCGGCGATTACCAATGCGCTGATCTCGATCGCGCCTAGATCGAACCAGTCGGTGGGCAGGGCGCTGTAATCGAGGGTGATGAAATAACCGATCAGCAACAGTAGTGAGATCTGCAGCAGCAAACTGGTGAGGGCAAGCACGATGTAGAATACGATGGGGCGGGCATAGCCAAGCTGTCGCCGCCACCTTATGAAGGCGACAAGGGGGATTGTGAGAGCCAGCAGCAAGATGGGCAGGCGCGGCCAGGTAGCCAAATTGGCCGCACTTTGTTGCACCGCAGCAAGCTGCTGCGTGGCGGCGCTGAAGGCATGGCTGCTAAGGCTGGTAGCGCTGGGGTAATCGGGAACTAGCAACGCTTCATAGGCGGCGCGCAGGTCAGCCCGCAACTCGCTGGCAAGCGGCAGCGGCTGGTTGGTTAGCGCGGCGGTTGCCTCAGCGAGACGGGAGCGCTGCGCGGCCAGGTCGTATTCGGCGACCGAAGCGCTAGCGGCGGCCAGATTTAGCGCAGGCCATAGGATCTGCCCATCGCTCAGAACGGGCGGCGGCCCGCCTAGCAGCGCAGCGATGGTCGGCGCAACATCGCCAATGCTGGTCGTGCCATAGTTGCCCGGCTTGATCAGTGGGCCGCTGAACAGCAGCATTGGCCGACTATTCGCACTCTGCTGCGATATATAATCATCAGTTACGCTGGGCGCTTCGTAGTCGCCAACTACAACCAGTGTGCCGCTAACGCTGCTGGCAGCAGAGGCAGTCTGCTTGATGTCGCTGCCGAGCTGGGTGACCACTCCCTGGCAGTAGATGCTCGCCTCATGACAGCCGCGCAGCCCAGGCAGGGTGGCAATAATCAAGTCGTATTGACCACTCTGCACATCGTGCTGCACTCGCCACACCACACCGCTGTCGCCCGAATCGGTGCGCGGCTGGAAGTTAACCATCACAGTACGTAGAGGCGTGGTGGCGAGGGTATCAGTCAGCGGCCCCTTCAGCGCATCCTCGACCGAACGTGATGCTGAGGGGTGTAGCGGGCTGGTCTGGGATGAACCGTCAAGCAGAGTGGTGAGATAGGCGGAAGGGGGCCGGGCGGCACTGTCAATCTGCCAGCGGGCAGCGGGCAGTGGGTCGAGATCGAGCCAACTGCTATCGCTAGCCCGCAGATCGCCGATTAGCAGCAACACCACTGGCGCAGGGTTGGGCAAGTTGACCGTGGTAATCGGCGCGGTGGCCGCGATGGCCGTGTCGAGGTGGGCGGGAGCATCGCCCGTTGCGCTGACGCGCTGCAGCAGCAAGGCAAACAGTAGGCTGGCAAATATGGCGATGGCAAACAGGGCCGCGCCCAGCCAACCCAGCAAGCGCAAGGAAGGCGGGTGCGGCAGGTCATTGATTGACCAGCCCCCGCCCGAGCTGGGGGAGGGTTTGAGCGGGCTAGCCATTACCCTGCGGCACGGGTGTGCCGCACACCGGGCAGAAGCGGGCGGCGGGGCGCAACTCGGTGCCGCACTTGCTGCAGTGGCGGATCGGCATCGCCTGGGTCATCGTGTCGGACGGCGCGGAGACGGCGGCGGGTGGGGGCGCGGGCGGCACCGCTGGCTGCTGGTAGCTCTGCGGCGGCTGTTGATAGCTCTGCTGCGCTGTGGGCGGCTGGTAGCTCTGCGCGGGCTGCTCATAGGTTTGCGCCGGTTGCTGATAGGTTTGCGCCGGTTGCTGCTGCGCGTAGCTGCCGGTGGGCAGGGCGTATGGCTGGGGCGGGGGCGCAGGCGGTCCGCCATAAGTATTGGGGAAGGCGCTTACTGGCTGGCCCTCGATTACTTGCGAATGAGGCATGGTCGGCTCTACCCACTTCTCGTTCTGGACATTGAGCGCCTCGGCATCCTTGGTCTGCAAATCGCGCTCCATCTGGTGGATGCGGGCTACGGCATCGTCAATCGTGGCCGCGTCGGGCAACCGCCCGGTCTGGTGCATCTCCACCACGCTGTGGCCGACCTGCGCGTAGGCCGCCTCGATGTCCTTCTTCAGCTTGGTGATGTCGCTACGCACGCGGTTGGCCCGCATGAACCGATCCGCCTCGAAGCTGGCGCGATCGCCCCAGCCCTTCAGCGTACCCATTATTCCGCTCATGTTATTACCCCCTTTTGGAATGTAGAGTATAGAATGTAGAATGTAGAACGGCGATCTGATACTTCCTTCCACACTATACATTCTACCTTCCTCGCGCCGTCACCCGTTGCCCCCTAGCGCTGGGTCGGGAGTTCGGCGAAACCAGTTCGTCGTACTCGTAGTTAGTATAATCGTAAACCCCGCTCTTGCGGTAGATGGCAACGCTCTCCAGAATGCCCAGCCCAAACAGGATGGCAATCACCGACGAGCCACCCGCGCTGACGAATGGCAGCGGGATACCAGTAACCGGCAGGATGCCGATGTTCATGCCCACGTTGACGAAGGTTTGCACCAACAGCATCCCGCCAATACCTACGCCGAGCAGTTGCCCACCCTCGTCCTTGCTTTTACTGGCAACCGCGAAGCAGCGCGAGACAATCAGGTAGAGCAACACGACGAGGGCAACACAGCCCACAAAGCCGAACTCCTCACCAACGCTGGAAAAGATGTAGTCGGCGTGTTGGACCCCAATGTTGCCACCCTGGCTGACCATCCCGTGCATAAATCCCTGGCCGAACAATCCGCCGCTGCCAATCGCGCTGCGGGCGACGATCAAGTTGTAGCCCTCTCCCCGGAAGAACTGAGGCGCAGCCGGGTCGAGGAAGGCAAGCAGGCGGTTCTTCTGGTAATCCTGGATCAGCCCGCTATTCCAGGCGTATACGCTGGCTGGTATCATCACCGCAAAGCCGAGGCCGAGATATAGCCAGCGCGGGTGGGCCGCAATGACCATCACCAGCCAGATTGCCAATATCGTAAGCGCGCTACCGAGGTCAGGCTGCTTGAAGACAATTGCGGCAGGGATGAGCGCGATAACCAGGCTGATAAGCAGGAAGCGCACCTTCTTGCTATCGTTGATGTGATCGCCCATGTATTTCGCCAGCATCAAAGCCACCGCGATTTTGGCGAATTCGCTGGGTTGTATATCACCACCTGGAAAATCAATCCAGCGTCGCGCACCCAGGATGTCGGGACTGTAGACCGGCCCGCTCTGTGGCAATACCGCCACTGCTACCAGCGACAGCAAAATTGCAACGTAAATCAGCGGACTGAGGCGCATCAGCAGCTTGTAATCAATGTTGACTAGCACAAAGAAGCCAACCAGCCCCACCGCGACGTAGATGGCCTGTTTCATCGGCAAACTGCGTAGCACGGTGCCGCTCGTGACTCCGCTAATGGTGCTGAAGATCATCAGCACGCCGAACCCTGCGGCGGCCAACGCGCAGAGCAGCAGCGGCCAATCGAACTCGCGCCAATCCTTGCGGCTCACCATCGCCCCCTTCGAGGAATTATGAATGTTGAGTTATGAGTTAACTGCCGAGAGTTCCGAATTGGAACTCAATGCACGCGCTTTTACAACTCAAAACTCATAACTCATAACTCATAACTAACATAAGCTGTGTCTCATTGATAATCAGGTGGTACTCGCAGCCGAGTAGTTGCGCGGCGCGGCGGCTGACCAGCATCCGCGACAGGAAGATCTCGAAGTATTCCATCACATGGGCGATGCTGGTTTCAATCTGCACCTCCAGGTTGATGCGCTTGTTTTCATCGTCTACGCGCACAAAGCTGCGGGTGGTCGCCCAGTTGACGCGATCGTGGATGTCCCACTTGAGCGGGTCGCTGGAGCGCACGCGGCTACGATGTACGTCCGACTTGTCGGCGATGATGAGGGCGGCGCTGATGTGACTGACCGGCACGCCATCCCCCTCGTCGTGATTGCCGATCGCGCCGATGATCAGGGCGACCTCCTCCGGCTGCATCGCCAATTCGCTGAGGATGCTATAGGCCAGCAGCGCGCCGTTCTGGGCGTGCCAGTGGCGATTGATGACGTTGCCAATGTCGTGCAGGTAGCCCGCGATGTAGGCGATCTCGCAGTCGCGTTCGCTGTAATTCAGCCGCTGCAGGATGTTGTGGGCGATGCTGCCCACCAACGAGGCATGGCGCAAACCGTGTTCGGTATAACCCATCACGCCGAGGAAGTCGTTGGCCTGCTGGATGAAGACATTGACCTGGGGATGCTCCTTGACCTGCTGGGCGGTGACCATGATGGTAGCTGAGGGGCTGGCAACATCCTGGCGGAATACTGTCTCTGGACCGCCGATCTCGCCCACCCGCGTGCCGCTCCGCGCCGACTCGCGCACGATGCCAGTCGCCTCTTCGGTGTTCGCAACCTGGTCGAATGCGGCAGCCGGGGCTGGCACCGACTTGAGCGGCTCCATCGCGCCCACCAGCAATGCGGCGTTCTTCTGCGCCTGCTCCCGATCCTGCGGGCTAGCGCTTGCGGTTCTGGCTATATTGACACCATCTTCCATCCCTTTGTTTCCTCCAGTCTCGTCTTCGTAGCCTACCCAGGTTATTATAACGGTAAGCGGGGGAAAAGGCAACGCAATCGCGGAGTGAGGAGTGGGGAGTGAGGAATGGTAAATGGTGAATGGTAAATGGTGAATGACGAATGAGGTTACGTCCAGCGTAGGGGCGGATGGCGTTCGTCCAGATGCAGCGCATCAATGCCGTTCGTAAGCAGCAACGTTGACGTAGGGGCAGGCGGTGGCCCGCCCTGCCGACCTACGCCAATGCCACTCGTAAATATCAATGCCAATGTAGGGGTGGATGGCGTTCGCCCGCTTGAGGTGCATCAATGCCGCTCGTAAACATCAATTGCCGATGTAGGGGTGGATGGCATCCGCCCGCTTGAGGCGCATCAATGCCGCTCGTAAACATCAATTGCCGATGTAGGGGCGGATGGCATCCACCCGCGTGAAGCGCATCAATGACCATCGTAACCTCCATGCCGATGTAGGGGCGGATGGCATCCGCCCACATGAAGCGCATCAATGCCGCTCGTAAACATCAATGTTGGCGTATTCGGCTTCCTTCTTTGAACACTAAAATTAACCACAGCAGTTCAGCCCTTCGGGGATGGCATTGAGGTTTGCGATGAAGATGAGCAGTGTGACGACGGCGAAGATGCTGATAGCAATGGCAACGCCGCCGAACAAATATGCAAGCAGGGGAGAGTTGACCCGTCGAGCGATATGTCGAACTCGCAGAGTGGTGACTGGCTGGTCAGCTTGCCGCTGCATAAGCATAATCACGCCACTGTACAGAATGGTGAGGGTTGTGATGAATATTAGGGTAAACGCCTGATAAAGTGTCATATGCATCAAGTAGGAGTTTGCGTGCGAATTACGCAACTAGTAGAAGGAGCCGAGCAAACGATAGAAAAAAAGACTGGACACCATCTCAGCGGCGCTGGCGACCAGGCCGAGGGTCGACCAGATCACCGAATTGAAGCGGGGTAGACGGAACGATGGCTGCTGCGACAGGGTAGAGGCATTGGTAAGCGGGGCAAGCTGGCGAGGTCGGGGGAGCTGGGCAGGTGGAAGGATTGGCGCAACCGTAGCGACCGGCGCAGCGCGATAGGTAGTAATCGGCACGCCCTGTGGGGTGACAGCGCGGTAGCTGGGCAGCGGGCGGGATTGCACCCGGCCTGATCCATGCCTGGCAGTGGCGTAATCAGCCAGGCAGAATACCTCTCCGTGCCAGCGCTCGATGCAGGCGGCGCAGATCGGCTGCCCGCACTCGATGCAGGTGGCAGCGGCAAGGATAGTGGGATGTCTGTAGCAGCTTTGGCTCATCACTGCTACTATACTACAGATCAGCGAATATAACAAAGCGCGTAACCTTTGATGGGCTACGCGCTCTGGTAGGCAGGAATAGGCTAGTGCGAGCTAGCCATCGCCGCTGCTTCTTCCGGCTTGAGCATCTCGGCCTTCTCGCGCTCAACAGCCGCATCACCGCGCAGGAGGTTGAGTTCGGTGGTGGGGTCGAAGGCGTGCATCTTGGACATATCGAAGTAGAGGGTCAGCTTGTCG
>JANXYP010000259.1 GCA_025355955.1 Chloroflexota bacterium | reverse complement strand
CCCAGACCCCCAGAGAGCCACCACCATTAGGAACAAATCAGCATAAGATATGCGCTGACCTGTTTCCTTAGCTGGATGTCTATGGGGCGAACCGTTGTTCAACTACTTCGGGCAGCCAATACATCAAGGCTGAGGCGAAGTTTAGCTAGATGTCTATATGGCGAACCATTGTTCAACCTGATTGGTCATGTAAAAGTTTAACTGGTACCCCCAGTGCATCATTTATTTATAAAATAGCCGATCTGTGTTATAATTGCGCCGCTGCTCGATAGAAACAAAATTGCAGTTCATAGCCGAACGTAGAGAGAGGAAAAAGCTGTGGCGAAACGCATTCTGGTGGTGAACGATACGCAGGAGATCCTGGAGTTGTTCGAGGACATCCTGGTTGACGAGGGCTACGAGGTTACGCTATTCTCCTATGCCATCCGTGAACTCGACGAAGTACGCAAGGCCCAACCTGATTTGATTATCCTTGATTACTTGATGAACGGTGAGGATGCTGGCTGGCAGACCTTGCAGAAGCTGAAGATGACTACTGACCTGTGCGATATTCCGATTGTAGTCTGCACCGCCGCCAGCAATCGGGTCAAGGAGATGGAAGGCCACCTCAAGGCGATGAATGTCACGGTGGTGCTTAAGCCGTTCAACATCGACCATCTTATTACCGCCGTCAGCGCGATGCTTGCCCCCACTAAGAAGGCCTCATCCACTGATAAGGATGCTGAAGCTCGCAATAAGTAGCCCCGTAGGAGCGGTGAAATATCACCCAATGAATAGGAAGCTAGTTCTGGCAATCAGTGGCATGATTATTGAGAGTTATCCCTCTCATAGACGAGTAAGTTATCATCATAGCGGCAGAAAGAAGGGTAAGGTTATGTCTAAGAATGTCTATGTTATAGATGCCACCGAAGAGATACAGGCCCTGTTCAAGCAGATCCTCGATGCTGAGGGCTATCATATTACTACCCAGTCGTTTCCTTTGAACGATACCACTGCGCTACTCCGCTCCCACCCCGATTTGATCATCCTCGACTATAAGATTGGCGAGGAGGATGAGGGCTGGCAGGCGCTAGAGATAGTGAAGATGACTGATGATTTGACAAACATTCCCCTCATTGTTAGCATTGCGCCCAGCCGCCACCTGGAAGAGATGTATAGTTATCTAAAAGAGAAAGAAATAGTGGTGCTGCTCAAGCCATTCGACTCCGATGAGTTGGTCACCGCCGCCAAGGCCGCGCTGGACAAGGATCCTCTGCTGTTGGCAAAGTCAAGCTCAAACGGTCAGCATCAGAGCCATTAGCGGTGCCAGTTTCATACCTTACTGACGCTAGCCGTTTATCATTACTTGACCCATTGCTAAATGCGGTCCTTGGTGTTATAATACTTTATGTTGCTGAGTAGCATCTTGCCCCTCTCATTCGCCGCAAAATAGGAAAATAGTTTGCCAAAGCACATCCTGGTTGTAAACGACACGCAGGAGATCTTGGAGCTGTTCAGTGAGATCCTGACTGGCGCTGGTTACACCGTTGCTCTGCGTACATTTGAACTGCGTGAGGTCGAAGCCTTGCGAGCGGTAGAATCCGACTTGATCATCCTCGACTATATCATCAGCGCCGAGGAGGATGGCTGGCAAACCTTGCAGAAGTTGAAGATGAGCAGCGATCTAGCGACTATCCCGATCATCATCTGTGTGGCGGCCAGCCAGCGGGTCAAGGAGCTGGAGGGCCGTCTGACCGATAAAGGGGTTATGATCGTGCTGAAGCCATTCGATATAAGCGACTTGCTCAGTGCGGTTAAGCTCATGACTAGCGATAAGGTGGTCAATACCCTGGCCCAACGGTTGCTACTGCACGGAAGACCAGCGTAAACCCAGTTGTGAGCATGGAAAGGCGGATAGCCATGATTCAGCGCATCCTTGCGATGAACGACAACCAGGAGATCTTGAACCTCTATGTGGAGCTTTTGAATGAGGAAGGCTATGAAGTAATCAGCCAGATGGCGGCGTTTCAAGACCTTGACCTCATCCGCGAAATCAAACCCGATCTGCTCATCCTTGATTACATGATCAATGGTGAACTGGTGGGCTGGCGTATCTTGCAGATGCTGAAGATGAGCAGTGATATCGCTAGTATTCCCGTGATCATCTGCACCGCTGCAACTCGGCAGGTGAAGGAGATGGAGAGCCATCTTCTTGCCAAGGGGGTTCGCATCGTGCTGAAGCCGTTCGACATCTACGAGCTGATCGAAGCGGTCCATACCGCACTGGGTAAAACCGAAAAGAGCGTCTCCGAATATATCTATACCTCTCAATAATTAACCGTAGCACATTGGCTCTGGGCTTGACGAGAATCCACCGCCATACTACAATGAGGTGTGTAGACAGAAAGGAGCAATCACGATGTCTATAGCGCAAGTAAAGCCTCTTGCCAATGGTACGGGGTCGGAACAAGCTACTAATTACGATGATGTGCTTCACCAGATAGAGGTCTGGCCTTCTGCAGAATGCGCCCGCCTTGCTCAGTATATCATCACCACTCTGGTGCCGGAAGCGGCCACTAACCTAAGAAAGCGCAACAGCGTAGCAGAGATATATGGCCGCATGGCAGTTGAGGGTGTACCTGCCCCCAGCGATGACGAGGTAGTGCGGATGCTTGAGGAATCCTGACTGGAGCGGTACGGATGATGCAACAATCCCTACGGGTGCTCCTTGATGTTAATGTGCTACTTGATGCGTTCCTCGCCCGCCAACCGTTTGCCCCCGATGCTCTTAAGGTATTGCAGGCACACGATGCTGGTAAAATAAACATTTATGTGGCGGCTTCATCACTGCCGAACATCTTTTATCTTGGGCGTAGCCATCGTAAAAAGATTGTTGGAGACACACAAGCAGCCATTGATGCCATCAGTTATGTGGTCTCATGCTTGAATAATCTAGAAGATAACCTTCAGCTAGCCAGTGTACTGATCGCCCATCTTGATGCAATTATAACGCGAGATCCAAGTTTCGTTGGGGCGGGAATGCCCTTGTTCAGCCCAACCTCATTGCTACAACAAATCTAAAGGAGATTAACTTAACTTTGAACACCGGAGTTCTGGGCGGAGGCGCGCTGGGCCTGACCGTCGCATATCGGCTCGCCAACGCGGGCGACAAAGTGACCGTTATCGAGCGGGAAACTGAGGTTGGCGGTCTGGCCGCTGGCTTCCTGGTCGGCGATAGCGGCACTTACCTAGAGAAGTTCTACCACCACATCTTCAAGACTGACACCACCATCGAGGCGCTGATCAAGGAGCTGGGCCTGGGCGACAAGCTGGAGTGGCTACGCCCGGTTACCAGTATGTGGGTTGGCGGCAAGGCGGTGCAACTTGACTCGCCGGTGGCAGTGCTGAAATATAAGCCGTTGTCTTTGTTCAGCCGCTTCCGGCTCGCCGCTGGCCTGGCCTACCTCAAGCTGGAAGGTAACTATCATCGGCTGGAGCGCGTCACCGCCGCCCAGTGGGTAAAGAAATGGATGGGCAAGCCCGCCTACGATAAAGTATGGGGGCCACAACTGGCGGGCAAGTTTGGCGCGGTAGCCGATACGATCGTGGCTAGCTGGCTATGGGCGCGCATCAAGGATCGCACCACCCAGCTAGGCTACCTGCATGGGGGCTTTCAGCAGATATACAACCGCCTGGCGGAGGGCATCCGCGCTAAGGGGGGCGAGATCATGCTGGGCGAGACGATTACAAGCATCGCCAGCCTGCCCGACGGCAAGGTAGCAGTCAAGCTGCAGGATGGTCGTGAGTTGACCTTTGATCGCCTGGTTTGCACCTTCCCCAGCCGCCTGTTCGTCAAGCTAGCCGAGGGGCTGCCCGCCGATTACGCCGCGAAGTACAACTGGGGGCAGGCATACGGCGCACACTGCCTTATCCTTGCCCTAAACCAGCAGGTAATCGCCCGCACCTACTGGATGAGCATCCTCGAACCCAACTATCCCTTCCTCGCGGCGGTGGAACATACCAACCTGATCGACCGCGCCGAATATGGCGGCAGCCGCCTGCTCTACCTCGGCAACTACCTGCCGATGGATGATGCGCTTTTCAGCAAGACTGGTGAGCAGATCCTCGAAGAGTACACCCCCTATATCAAGAAGCTGAACCCCCAGTTCGACAGATCCTGGGTGACGCAGGTGTACAGTTGGCAGGCGGCCTACGCCCAGCCGGTGGTCACGGTGGAGTTCAAGGACCACATCCCGCCCCACGACACCCCGCTGCCCAACGTCTACCTCGCCAATATGTTCCAGGTCTACCCCCATGATCGCGGCCAGAATTACAGCATCGAGATGGGTAACGAACTGGCGGCACGGCTGATAGCGGAGGCTAAAGGGTAGAGCAATTATGTAGGGGCGGGATTTATCCCGCCCTGGTCGAAGATCGGAGGTTGATCAATGGCGAAGATAACGTTTGGTTGGTCCATGCCCGGTGGCATCCGCGACAAGAGCAAGCAAGGGATGCTGCTCGATGGGCTTCGGCAGGGGCTGGATCTGATTAGCGGTCACTACGAGTCGGCCTGGTACGTCGACCACCTGCAATTTGACGACCGTCAGTTGCTGGAGGGATGGACCGCAGTGAGTTATCTGGCGGGGCTACATCCGCAATTGAAGTTCGGCCATGCTGTTATCTGTCAGTCGTTCCGCAACCCAGCGTTGCTGGCGAAGATGGCGGCCACATTGCAGTATATGAGCGGCGGACGCTTCATTCTTGGTCTAGGGGCAGGCTGGCACGAGCCGGAGTATAAGGCTTATGGTTACGACTTCCCCTCAGCCGGTGAGCGCGTATCCCAGCTTGAGGAATATGTTAAGATCATCAAGGCGTTGTGGAGTGAAGAGCAGGCTAGCTTTGTAGGCAAGTATTATCGGGTGGAGAATGCCTTCTGCGAACCGAAGCCGGACCCGCTGCCGACGTTGATGATTGGCGGCAGTAAGCCACGAATGCTGCGCCTGATTGCCCGCGAGGCCGACTGGTGGAATGTGTCCTGGACGGGGATTGCTGACTATCGCGAACAGCACGCGGAGATGGAGCGGGCTTGCAACGAAGTGGGGCGCGACCCCTCGACCCTACGCCGCACCTGGTTTGGCGGCTGCGTCTGTGCTTCCACTGAGGCCGAAGTGAAGCGACTAAACGAAGGGTTGGACATTAGCACGGATAACGCCTTCATCGGCACGCCACAGCAGATCATTGCACAGATGCAGCCCTTCATCGAACTGGGGGTGGATTACTTCATGCTGGGCAGCGGTGGCTTCCCCGACCTGACCACTCTGGAGACGCTGCAGAGTGAGGTACTGCCCGCCTTGAACGAAGGCCGCTTTAGCAGCTTAACCCAGCGTATCCAGAAACGCGCGGCACTCCTTGTTCATCGCGGTGATGAACTCCTCATTCCACGAGTGGCCGCCTTCGTCCACATATAGCTGGCGGTTGCCACGCTGGGCGATGACCTGCTGCACGAACGGTAGCGGCGCGCTAAAGTCGTGGGCCGAGGCTAGCATCAGCATCGGCATATCCAGCTTTGCCAGTTTGGGCAGCGCATCATTCTGCATCACCGCAGCGAGGAACTCACCAACCGCAGGCAGATCGGCTTGCTGCTTATGCTCGATGTCGCGCATCGCCATCTCGGGAATGGCCTGCGGCGGTTCGTGGGCAATGATCTTGAGCATGAAGTCCTGATTGTGGCGCAATTCATCCAGCAACCGTTGGCCCAACTTACTATTTGCCACCGTGCTAACCAGGCGACGTTGCGCCGCGCTAAAGGCTGTGCCGTCGAATACAGGCAGGTGCAGGATCAGCGCCCGTACTCGCTGGGGAAAGAGCCACGCATACTCCAACCCGATCGCTGCGCCGGTAGCGATGGTTTGTAGCACCACCGGCTCGTCCGGCACGAAGTGATCGAGGAAGGCTTCCAACCAGGCGACATAACCAGGGAGGTCGTGACGCACTGGCAACCGCCCACTCTTGCCCCCACCAGGCAGATCGGGCAGCAACCAGCGCCAGCCGGGTGGCAACTCGGCCAGCAGCGGCCAGAAGCTATCGCATGATCCCGCCAATCCGTTCAGCCCAACGATGGTATGCGGCCCTGCTGGTGCATCCCCCTCGGCCAGATAGTCGCTATAGTAGGTGCGAGTGCGCTCTACCTCCACGTACTCGCCACCCAGCTTCGGTATGTTAATCGTCATCGCGCTCCTCATCCCCACCAGAGCGGGCCACCGCCCGCCCCTACGTACCATATCGTGCCGAGCGAGGGTTCGTCTCAATGTGGTTGCATCCCATACAGGGTGGGCCATCGCCCGCCCGTACGTACCATATCGGTGCCAAGCGAGGGTTCTCGCCTCAATGTGGTTGCATCGCCTTCAACTCAAAACTCAAAACTCAAAACTTATCACTCCGCTTCTGCGGGTTCGGTGGTCAGCACCGCCTGGCCGTCGCTGGCCTGGGTCACAACCGTGGTGCGCGGGCCAGTGGGTGATGCGCTGGTGGCGATGGTGGTGAGCGCGGGTCCGCTGGTGCTAACTTTACCGATGGTAGTGCCATCGGTGGGCAGGATGGTTTGCACCACTGGCCCTACCTGAGTACCGGGACCGAGCGCAGCATAGAGCAAAGCCGACTGGTCGGGAGTAGTGACCTGAGCAGCCAGGTCGGCGATGCTATTGTAGGCTGGAGGCTGGACGTTGAAGGTGGTGGCGTATGTAACCGGCTGGGCAGGGCCAAGCCCTGCGTGCTCTAGCTCGGCAGCGGTCAGTTCATCTACTCCGTTGGCTGCAATAGCAGTGGCGGTTACCTCCTTGCTTGAACCAACCACCTTCTCCATCGCAGGGCTAGCGGTAGTACGCATATCCTCGATCACCACTTGAATGGCACCCGCGATTGGTACGGCCAGCAGTGCGCCGGGGATGCCGCCCAGTGCCTCACCCGCGAGCAACGCCACAATCACTGTCAGCGGGCTGATACCCACCGAAGATTTCATAATGCGAGGCACCAGCACGTTCGCCTCAATTAGTTGGATCAGCACGGAGTAGACCAGCACAATAATAACCTTATCGAAACCGACCGTCGAAGCGACCAGCAGGGTTGGCACCGCCGCAATCCAGGGGCCGATAACTGGGATAAGCTCCATCAGGCCCGCGATAATTGCCAGCACTGGCGCATACGGTATGGCAACAAAGGGTAGCGAATAGAAAATCAGCGCAGCGGCTGCTACCGTTCCCATCAGTATCAATTGGCCGCGCGTCCATGCACCCACCTTCAGTTCGATGTCGTCCCAGATGCGGCGGATGCGCTGGCCGGTAGCTGCAGGGAAGAATGAGACCACATAGCGTTTAACTGAGGTGCGCTCAGTCATCCAGTAAAAGATCAGCACGAAGGAGAGGATGCCAGTGAAGAGGGCGCTACCAACCCCGATTACTGCACCCGCCGCCCCTTGCCCCAGCGAAGGCGCAACCTGCCCGAAATCAAACTTGCTGATGAAGGTGGTGATCTGAGTGCTGAAGTAGCCGAGATTGAGACCGTTAATCGCCTGCGTCAGATTCTTCTGCAACTGTGGCAGGTTGGTAACCAGGGTAGAAACCTGATTGACAAGCACCGGAATTGTAAGCAGCAGGATGCCGACGATGACGGCGAAAATAAAGGTATAAACCACCAGGATGCCCTGAGCGCGGTTGAACGGCCCGCGGCGCAAGCGGTTGACCAGCGGCTCGATCGCAGTTGCTGCGATCATGCAGAAGACCAACAGCACGATCAGGTCAATCAGCTTGTACAGGGCGAGCGCGCCCAGCAGCGTCACGCCTACCACCGCAGTATACAGCATCAATGTTTGGGGGCGCAGCCCCGGCTCTTCTTTCATACCATACCTTCTTCCCGACTGCTTCAGCTTTTGATCTTATCCGCAAGAGGCCGTGGCAACCCGCCCTTACATACAACAGAAAATGAACAGTAATCGAACGCATGGTGGGGCGAGGCGTTAAGCAAACCTACGTTTTAGAAGTTATGGCAATCATCGTGCCAACGAAAGTGACGCTTCACCAGGGTGGGATAAAATCCCGTCTCTACGGTGCGACCGATATTTGTAGGAGCGGGATTCATCCATACTGCCGCCCAGCCATCCTGCTGTAGATCACTCCTAATTTTCCTTGACAACCCTGCGGCAACGGTGCTACACTGGGGCATAATATTGCGATGGTCGAGGAGCAAGATGCGCGAACTGCTGGAAGCGGCGCTGGGCGCAGCGCAACGCGGCGGGGCAACCTACACCGAAATCCGTGCGCTGGAGCGCGAACACGAACGCATCCAACTGAAGAACGGTCATATGGATCGTGCTGATACGGAGATTAGCGCGGGAGTCGGCGTGCGGGTGCTGGTTGCCGGTGCATGGGGCTTTGCTGCCACTGCCTACCTCGATGCCGCCCACCTGGAATCCGCTGTCCGACTGGCGATCGACATCGCCCGCGCTAGCGCGGCGGTAAATGGTGCGGGCCTGCGCCTGCCATCGCGCCATGCGGTGGTTGCGGACCTTGCCACGCCGTTTGATATCGACCCCTTCGCCGTGTCGCTCGACCAGAAGGTGCAGTTGCTAACCGAGGCTGACGACATCATCCACGCTACCCCTGGCGTAAAGGTGTCGCAGGCGTTCATGGACTTCCGCCGCGAACACAAGCGGCTGGCAACTAGCGAGGGCAGCTACATCGAGCAGCGCCGCATCGAGAGCGGCGCAGGTATCTCCGCCACAGCGGTCGGTGATGGCGATATGCAGGTGCGTACCTACCCCGGCCTGCCCACCCGCTGCCAGACCCTGGCCGCCGGTTACGAGCATATCATCGCTCTCAAACTGGTGGAACACGCCGCCGACATCGCCCGCGAAGCGGTTGACCTGCTCACCGCTGACCCCTGCCCCGCTGGCGAGTACGACCTGATTATACACCCTTCACAGCTAGTCCACACCATCCACGAGACCTGCGGCCACGCCGTCGAACTCGATCGCGTGCTGGGCCTCGAAGCGGGCTACGCTGGCACCTCGTTCCTCACTCTGGACAAGCGTGGTCACTTTCGCTATGGCAGCCCCATCGTCAACCTCACTGCTGATGCGACCACCCCGCGCAGCATCGGCAGCTTCGCTTACGACGATGAGGGCCAGGCGGGCAATCGCACCTTCCTGGTGCGCGACGGCATCTTCGAGGCGTACATCACCTCGCGGGAGACCGCGCAACAAGCAGGTGTGCCGTCGGTACCTTCCGTCCGCGCCGAGAGCTGGGAGCACCTACCCATCAGCCGTATGACCACCATCAGTCTTGAGCCGGGTGACAGCGATATTGACGACATCATCGCCGACACCAAACGGGGCATCTGGATTGCAAACAACAAGAGCGGCAGCATTGACGACCACCGCCTCAACTTCCAATTCGGTGCGGAGATCGCCTACCTAATCGAGAACGGTAGGCTCACCCGCCTGCTCAAGAACCCCACCTACACTGGCATTACCCCCGACTTCTGGGGTAGCTGCGACGCAATCGGCGATGCCGCCTCCTGGCAACTGTACGGGTTGACTATGTGCGGCAAGGGCGAACCGCAGCAGATCGGGCGCATCGGCCACGGCGCGTCGCCCGCCCGCTTTCGCAACGTGCGGGTTGGGGTGATGAAATTATGCCCCTCATGGTACACCTCGCCGATGCCCGCCAGGCCAAGCGTATCCTTGCCAACGGCCTACATGGCTATTCCGACCATGTGCAGACTGCACAAGGGCCAATCACCCTGCCCGCTGCGGTCTACTGTATGCCAGTGCTTCCGAACTATGTGGTTACGCATCAATGGCTGCGCGAGATGAAACACAGCAGTTGGCTGAAGCGCAAGCCGGGCGTAGCTAACACCATCGTGGCGGTCTACTTTCGCATCGCGGGCGATGAGCTGGTCTGGTTTGGCCGCTACAACGATACTCACGAGCAAATCACCATCAATCAGGCGGTGTATCGTTTGATGCGCGAGCAGAACCCGCTGAGCTACGAGGTGATCATTGCCCATAGCATCTCAGCAGCGACAATCCACAAGCTGCGTCACCTGCCCCAGACCACCGGCTGGCGATATTTCCCCAATGCACACCATAGCAAGCCCTGTGCTTGCGATCACTGCTCTGGCGGCGAGATGAAGAGTCGCCGCCTGCGTGAGCGGGCGAGGAAGAAAGATGCTTGACGAGCAACAACTATCTATCGCCTTGCAGCGGGCGTTGGGCTTCTCCACTGCCGACCAGACTGAGGTGGTGGTACAGGGCGAAGAGGCCGCGCTTACCCGCTATGCCAACAACATCATCCACCAGAGCGTTAGTTCCGAGGATGCTACCCTCAGCGTGCGCGCCGTGCTGGGTCAGCAAATCGGAGTCGCCACCACCAATCGGCTCGACGACGAGTCGCTGCGGGCAGTGGTTGCCCGTGCCGCCGAGATCGCCCGCCACCAGCCGCCCAACCCCGATTTCAAGTCGCTGCCAGGCCCACAACATATCCCTAAAGCTCCTACCTACGACGAGGCGACCCGCGCGGCCAGCCCCGCGCTGCGGGCCGAAGGGGTAAGGCAGGTAATTGCGCGGGCGAAACAGGATGGCCTTACCTGTGCGGGCGCGCTTGCCACCAGCTACCACTGGCTGGGGGTCGCCAACTCGCTGGGGGTTCAGGCTACCCACGGCAGCAGCCACGCCAGCCTGACCACCACCCAGATTGGCGCATTCAGCACGGGCTACTGGGAGGCGCACTCCGCTGCCATATCCGATATAGATCCGATCGGGGTCGCCGACCATGCCGCCCGCACTGCGTTGGCGACGGCCGATCAGCGCAGCATTGCGGCGGGCGAGTACGATGTGATCCTCTCGCCGCTGGCGACCTCTGAGTTGATTGGGATGCTAGCCTATATCGCGCTGGGGGCGTTGGATGTGCAGGAGGGCAGCAGCTTGCTGGTCGGCCACTTCGGTGAAAAGCTGATCAGCGAGCGGCTCACCCTATACGATGATGGCAGCGATCGGCACGGCCTGCCCACCCCTTTCGACTACGAGGGCCAGCCCAAAGGGCGAGTTACCTTCTTCGAGCATGGCGTTGCCCGCGAGGTAGTCTACGATTCGCTCACCGCCAGCAAGGATGGGCGACAGACCACCGGCCACGCCACCCCGCCACCATCGGAAGGCCCAGCCGCCGCCAATATCTTTCTCGCCCCTGGCTCGGCCAGCGAGGCTGAGATGATCGCCAGCACCAAACGTGGCATCTACGTCACCCGTTTTTGGTATAATAGGGTTGTGCATCAGAGCAAGGCGATCGTAATGGGTATGACCCGCGACGGCGCTTATCTGATCGAGGACGGCAGGCTGGCGGGCGGCATCAAGAACCTGCGCTACACCGAGAGCCTGCTGCGCGCCCTCAGCAACGTGCAGCAGGTTGGCCGCGACCCGCTGCTGTTCGGCAGCCATAGCACCATCTGCGTTCCTGCGCTGAAGATCGCCGCTTTCACCTTTACGGGACGAACGGAATTACGATGAGCAAACCGATTATCGGTATCACCGCCCTCGACGATCAGGAACACGCCGACTACAGCGGCAGCGATGTGCCACACGCGCCACGCTACGGCCAGAACCAGACCTACATCCGCGCCGTGGAAGCGGCGGGCGGCGTGCCGATCATCATCCCCATCCTGCACGATGAGATCGCGCTGCGCTGCGTCTATGCCCTGCTCGATGGTCTGTTGCTGCCTGGCGGCTGGGATGTCGACCCTGCCTACTACGGCGAAGCGCCTCACCCTAGCACGGTGATGATGCCCGACCTCGATGTGATCGAGTTCAAGCTGGTGGAGTGGGCAATTGCCGACCAGATGCCCATCCTCGCCATCTGCCGCGGGATGCAAGTGCTGAACGTCGCGCTGGGCGGCGACCTGTATCAAGACATCGCCAGCCAGATGCCCGCTGCGGCAAACCACAACCAGCGCGAGGAGCAAATCCCCGCGCAGCAAGGTAGCCACGAAATCATCATCGCGCCGCATAGCTACCTGGCAACCATCAGCGATGCTTCCAACCTGGCGGTCAACACCTTCCATCATCAGGCGGTGCGTCGCGTTGCCGAACCGCTGCGGGTGTCCGCCGTCTCTACCGATGGCCTGATCGAAGCAGTGGAGTGGTCCACCAACGACCGTTTTGTTCATGCGCTGCAATGTCACCCCGAATATCTGTGGGACGATCATTCATGGGCAGGTCGCCTGTTCCGTGATTTCGTCGCCGCCTGCGAAGGATTAACCACCAATGACCAATCCCCTGCGTTACGCCCGCTACGGTAAGGCGTTCATCTTCAGCCTGCTGCTGATCACGTTGCTGGCCGCTTGCGACCTCAGCCCTACGCCTGCTACGCCGACCCCCCTTGCCACGCCTACTGCGCCTGCCTTGCCCACCGCCATGCCGCGCACCACCCCCGCACCCGGCCCGCTGCTGATCAACGTGGATAAAGGGGTCGCCACCAAAGAGATGGATGTGCAAACCAGCCGCGGACTGATCACCATCGACCTCTACCCCAATGCTGCGCCTAACACCGTCGCGGTCTACGAGAATATGGCGAACACCGGGCAGTATGACGGCCACACCTTCCATCGGGTGGAGAACTGGGTGTTGCAGGGCAATGACCCCAAAGGCGACGGCAGCGGCGGAGGCGACATCCCCACCGAATTGAACAAAATACCCTATGGAGTAGGTTCGGTGGGCATTGCCCGCACCAACGATATTCGCTTTAGCAATGATAGTCAGTTCTTCATCACCAAAGCAACCGACCCCAACGGCGGGCGGGACTTCAGCTTCCTGAACACCACTCTCGACGCGAGTGGCACGCCCACGGGCGGCTACACCTTGATTGGGCAGCTAACCTCAAGCATGAACATGGTGCAGGCAATGCAGGTTGGCGATAAGATTATCAGCATCCGCATCCACGACAAGAGCGGTGCGGCGCAGACTTCCCCCAACCAGGCGCAGACTACTCCCCTCGCTACCACCACCACCGTAGTCTCCGCTACGGTCACGCCCGCCAGCACCCCTACTGGCAATCAGGTCGCTCTAGCCCAGACACTGATCGATGCCGCCAGTTATATGAAGGGTCTGAGTAGCTTCCATATCGAAGAGATTTCGCAGAGCAGCACGGTATCATATACCCTCAGCGGCGACGTGTCGACTTCTGGCTCCAGCACCATTGCCTACAACCAGGCCGGCCAGATTTTCAACCTGATCACGATAGGCAGTCAGCAATACTACAGCGCCGACGGCGGTAAGACCTGGCAGCCTAGCACGACCGATCTGCTTGCCAACGTCAAATACTATTTTATCGACATCTGGACTTATGTTAGCAGTGTATCTGCTTCAAAGTTCGCCGCCTCGATCAAGGATCTGGGCAACGAAGCCATTGCGGGCCAGGCCACCCACCACTTCAGTGTTAATGTCGAGGCCCTCTATGGCAACAATAGCGGCGCGATGGGCGCGTTTGAGTTTTGGATTGCTCCTGATAAAACCGTCCGGCGTATGGCTACCAGCGGTACTTCCTCCAGCGGCCTGAAAGTCAATATCAAGTTTGACTGGAGCAACTTCAACGTTCCAGTTATAGTTACCACCCCTACTGTGCTTACCACCCCCACCCCCCAGGCTAGCGCTGGTGTGACCGCGACAACTGCTCTCACCTTCACCAACTATGACAATGTGAACAGCTATCACTTCAGCTACACCAATGTCATTACCAGCGATAAAAGTATTACCACAACCATAAGCGATGTGGGCGATATCGTGCGCCCGAACAAGGCGCGAGTGGTAAACCAGAATAGCATCAGCACGGGCAGCAGCAGTGTGCAGTACATTATTATTGGCGACGACCAATACTCACGCAGCAGCACGGTTGGCTGGAGCCGTGCCAGCGGCGGCACGGCCCGTTATCAGCAGTATATCCAACTGCTTACCAACCAGACATCCGGCCTGGGCGCGTTGCTCGGTGACATGACCGTAGTGGGCGATGAGGACATTGGGGGCGAACTCTGCACCCACTATCGCTACATTGTGGGAGCTAGCCTCGGCTTCTATGTTGACCTGTGGGTGGCGAAGAGCGACCAGCGCCCCCGCCAGATCCACAGCGTTACCACCACTAATGATGTCCTGATCACCATCAGCAACGTGAACAAGGCAGTAGACATCACCGCACCATGATGGGAAAGCAACTTTATGGATCCACGACCAATCGGCATTTTCGACAGTGGCATAGGCGGCCTGTCGGTCACCATCGAGATTGACCGCCAGTTGCCCCACGAACGGCTTATCTACTACGCCGATAGCGGGCGTTGCCCCTATGGGGTGCGTCCCGTGGAGCAGATCCGCGCCCTTAGTATCGCCAGCGTCGGCTTCCTTATTACACAAGGGGCCAAGCTGATCGTGGTCGCCTGCAACACCGCTTCGTCCGCTGCGCTGCATCACGTTCGAGCTGCCTACCCGGATACGCCGATTGTGGGGATGGTGCCAGCAGTCAAGCCCGCCGCGCTGACCACCCGCAGCGGCAAGGTTGCGGTGCTTGCCACCGTTGCTACCTCCAAAGGCCAGGCGCTAGCCGACCTGATCAGCCAGTTTGCCCAGGGGGTGGATGTGAGCGTGGTCGCTCCCCCCGGCCTGGTCGAGCTAGTCGAGCGCGGCGAGGTAAACAGCGCGGCCACCCGCGCCCTGCTTGCCAGCTACCTCGGCCCCCTGCTGGCGCAAGGTGTTGATACCCTGGTGCTGGGCTGCACCCACTTCCCCTTCCTCCGTACGGCCATCGAATCCATTAGCGGCGGTCGGATGCAATTGATCGACTCCGGCCCCGCTGTCGCCCGCCAGACCGCCCGCGTCCTGGCCGAGCGCGACCTGGAAGCGCCTGCCAATCAGAGCGGAGGTTTGCATGATATGACCCTTTACACCAGCGGCGACCCCGCTAGCGTTGGTGATACTATCCGTACTCTGATAGGTTATGATGTCAACGTGGTTCATCATATTGCCGAAGTACGCGAACTGGTCTTCTGAAGTAAAATACCCCGCTCTCTGTATAGGGAGCGGGGTAGAACCATGCCAAAGTCTTCACTCGATCTTGAGCAACTCCTGAAACTCGGCCTCATTGTCGTATGGCCCCACCACCGCAAGGGCAAGGCGATCGCCCACAAAGTAGCGGTTCGCCATCGTCATGATGTCCTCGGTAGTGACGGCATCCAACTCGGCGGTCACTTCGTCCACGCTGTAGATGCGGCCGTAGCGTAGCTCCTGCCCGCCACCCCACATCGCCACGCCAGCGGTGTCCTCCAGACCGAGTACCATGCCGCCTTTGCGGTACTCCTTGACCTTGTTTAGCTCGTCCTCTCCAACCGGCTCACGTTTGATCTTTGCCATCTCAGCCAGTGCGGCGACGATGCTGTCCTTAGCCCGCTCCACGTCCATGCCGCCGTAAATACCAAACTCGCCGGTGTCCGACATCTTGCGGGTGTAGCTGCCCACCGAGTAGGCGATACCCATATTCTCGCGCAGCTCGACAAACAGGCGGCTGCTCATGCCATCGCCGATAATGGCGTTTAGCAGATCCAGCTTGTAGCGGTCGGGATCGAAGGCAGAGAGCGCGGGCAGGCCCATTACCAGGTTGGCCTGCTCGGTATCCTTCTGGTGCAGTAGCACCCGTGACCTCGCCTCTGGCTGGGTTGCAGCGCTGAACGCGGGGGGTTGCTCACCACGCGGGTAGCCTCCGAACACCTTGTTTACCTGCTCTACCACCTCTTCATGCTGGATATTGCCCGCCACGCTGACCACCAGATTGGGCGGCACATAGTGACTCTTGAGGTAGCCGAGCAAGTCGTCGCGGGTAGCAGCGCCCACGCTCTCGCGGGTGCCACCCACCGGCCTGCCCACTGGCTGGTCACCCCACAGCAGTTCGCTGTGCAGCTCGCCCACCAGGTCAGAGGGACTGTCCAGGGTGGCGTTGATCTCCTCGATGATGACCTGGCGCTCCTTCTCGATGTCGTCGGGCTTGAACAGGGGGCGGTCAAGCATATCGGTCAGCACATCGAGGGCCATGGCAAAGTGCTTGCTCGGCACTTTGGCGTAGTAGTTGGTGGTTTCCAACCCGGTGCTGGCGTTGAGGTAGCCGCCCACCCCCTCGATCGCCTCGGAAATAATCTGCGGCAAGGGTCGGCGTTCCGTTCCCTTGAACACCATATGCTCGATGAAGTGGCTGATGCCACCCAGCCGCTTCGCCTCATAGCGCGACCCCACCCCGTAATACAGCATCACCGTCACGCTGCGGGTGTGTGGCATATTCGCGGTCACGATGCGAAGGCCGTTGTCCAACGTCGTTTTATCGTACATTTTGCTCCTTATCCTATTGCGTTTGTGGTGTAGTATAACATATGCGGTTGTGGGCTGCCAATGTGGAGAGTTGAAAGAGGGACGCACAACTGTTTAGCATATCGTAAGCATAATCATTGGTGTAGGGGCGAATCGCATACGCCCTCGTGCCAAGCATCAATGTTCATCGTAAGCATCAAGCGTAGGGGCGGATGGCGTTCGCCCTCATGCCACGTATCAATGTTCATCGTAAGCATCAACATTGGGGCGGGGCAGTAGGTTACAATGGGCATTGATGCGCTTCACCGGGGCATATGCGATTCGCCCCTACACCAACGATTGGTGATGTAACCCACATACCCTCACCCTAACCCTCTCCCCGGCGGGGAGAGGGGATTTTGTTACTCATCCTCCCCCACCCGCACATCGCCTGCCTGCTCTCCCGTCTGCTCGATGCCTAGCAGCACCTGGCTGCCGTCTAGCTCCACCTCCTGCGTGTAGGCAGTAGTGGGCAGGGCGGCAGGATCAGCGACCCGCTGCACCTCGCGGGCAAGGGTTTCGTTAGCAATATAGGTGGCAAGGTCACTGCCCAGCAGTTGTTCGGTCGGGCCGTTGCCGGAGACGTAGAGGCGGATGCGGTCAGCGATGCTGAACTTGGCCGCTTTACGCATATCCTGCACGTAACGCACCAGGTCGCGGGCGGTGCCTTCCAGCTTCAGTTCGGGGGTCAGGTTGGTGTCGAGCGCCACAACCAGCCCCTCATCCTCCATTACCGCGAAGCCTTCCTTCTGCCTGGTTTCGACCAACACCTCATCGGGCAGCAGTTCGATGTTCTGCCCCTCCACGTTGAGGTTGACCGGCTGGCCCGCGCTGATGTTGCGCTCGATTGCGCCCGCATCGGCGACGGTTAGCGCGGCGGTGATTGACGGTAGCTGCTTGCCGTACTTCTTGCCCAGCAGCCGCAGGTTGGGCTTGATGATGTAGCTCACCAGTTCGCTGGCATCGACGGTGATGTTGACCGCCTTGACGTTTAGCTCCTCGATGACCTGTTGCTGATGCTGCTCCAGCGCGGCCCGCTCCTGCGGGTTGCGTACCCGCACGGTGATACCGGCAAGCGGTTGGCGCACCTTCAGTCCCGACTTGTAGCGGGCAGCGCGGCCTAGCCCTACCACCTTGATCACCAGCCCGGTATCGGCCAGCAATTGCTCGTCAATCCGTGCCGCGTCGGCTTCGGGATACTTGCAAAGGTGGACGCTCTGCGGCGCATCCGCGTCCTGCGCGGCGACCAGGTTCTGATACATCTCCTCGCTGAGAAACGGCATGATTGGAGCCATTACCCTGCAGAGGGTGGTAAGACATTCATACAGGGTGGCGTAGGCAGCCAGCTTGTCGCTATCGCTCTCGCTCTTCCAGAAGCGGCGGCGGCTGCGGCGCACGTACCAGTTGGACAGATCCTCGACGAACTCTTGGATCTTGCCAGTCACGCTGGCGGAGTCGTAGTCGTCGAGTTCGGCCCGCGCCTGCTTCACCAGCAGGTTTAGGCGAGCCAGAACCCAGCGGTCGAGTTCGCTGCGTTCGGCAGGCGGCACGTTCAGCTTGCCCACGTCCACATTGTCCAGATTGGCGTAGGTGACGAAGAAGCTGTAGGTATGCCACAGGGTCAGCAGCTTGGCGGTGACATCTTTCGCCACGCCGTAGCCGAAGTTGATGTTGCTGTTGATGTTGTTGGCAGCATACATCCAGCGCATCACGTCGGCGCTCATCTTCTCCACCGCTTCATCGTAAGGCACGCCGTTGCCCTTCGACTTGCTGAGGCGCTCACCCTTATCGTCGCGCACCTCCTCGAAGGTAAGCACGTTCTGGTAAGGCGGCACGCCCTCCAGCGTTACCGACATGAACAGCATCGAATAGAACCAGAGTCGCACCTGTTCGCGCATCTCGGTGATGAACTCGGCGGGGAACCAGCTCTGCCAATAGCTCTTATCCTCCAGATACTTGAGCGTGCTGAACGGCACGATGCCCGCATCCAGCCAGCAGTCGCCCACTTCCGGCACGCGGATGGCCTCGTTGCCACACGAAGCGCAGTGGATAGTGATTTCGTCAATCCAGGGGCGGTGCAGCTCCTTCAGCGTGTCCACCTTCGCTGCATCGGTGGCGCGTTCACGTAGCTCGGTGCGGCTGCCGATATAGGTGAAGTGGCCCGCCTCGCACTTGTAGAAGGGCAGGGGCAGACCCCAGTAGCGCTTACGGCTGATGCACCAGTCGCGCATATTATCGAGCCAGCCCTGCATCCGCTTGCCGCTGGCTTCGGGGATCCAGCGCACCTTGTCGGCTGCCACCTTCATCAGCGGGCGAATGCCACCATCTTCCGGCTGGCTGCCACCGTCGGCGCTGATGAACCACTCGTTGACCACGCGGAAGACCAGATCCTCGCCGCAACGCCAGCAAACCGGGTAGCGGTGGGTGTAATCCTCGATCTTGTACACATAGCCCTTAGAAGTTAGGTCACGGAATACCTCGCTAGTCACCTCGCGCACGTTCTTGCCGCTGTATTCGCCGAAACCCTTGTAGTAGTTGCCCGCCTCGTCAATCGGCACGATCACGCTGAGGCCATACTGCTGGCTGAGGCCGAAGTCCTCCGCGCCGCAGCCAGGGGCGATGTGAACAACGCCCATGCCCTCTTCGTCGCTGACATCGTTCCAGGCGATGATTTTATGCTCTACCCCCTGCTGCACCTCAAGCTCGTCGAAGGGGCCATGATAGGCCAAGCCGACCAACTCGCTGCCCTTGACTACGCCATCAACCTCGTAACCGCCCTTCAGGTGTTTGAAGCTACCAGTGGAGGCGTAGTACACCTCACCATCTTGCAGGATGCGGCCATACTCTAGCTGTGGGTGAACCGCAAGCGCGGTGTTGCTGGATAGCGTCCAGGGCGTGGTAGTCCAGACCAGCATATACTCGCCAGGGCGGTCAACTAGCGGCAGCTTGAGGTAGATGCTGCGATGGGTAACATCACGGTAGGCATCGGCCAGCTCGTGCTGCGCCAGGGATGTGCCACAACGGATGCACCAGGGCATACTTAGTGATCCCTGATACAGCCAGCCGCGTTCCTGCACCTTCTTGAGGAAGTGCCAGATGTACTCGATGTTGGTATCGCTCATCGTGTAGTAGCTGTTATCCCAGTCCATCCATTGCCCCAGGCGGATTGATTGCTGGGTGATGCGCTCGGCAAACTTGATTACGCGGGCGCGGCACTGCTCGGCGAATCGATCCAGGCCGTAAGCCTCGATCTCCCGCTTGCTGTTGAAGCCCAGCGCCTTCTCCACCTCGACCTCCAGCCACAAGCCCTGGCAATCGAAGCCGTTCTGGTAGCGTTGATGGTAGCCGCGCATCGCCTTGTAACGCTGGTAGAGGTCTTTGTAGGTGCGCGCCCAGGCGTGATGTACGCCCATCGCGTTGTTGGCGGTGATTGGTCCATCAATGAAGCTGAACACCGGCCCATCCGCGTTCTGCGCCATCAGCTTTTTTAGTGTATCGTGTTCGCGCCAGAACGCCAGCGTCTGATGCTCCATCGCGCTGAAGTTTGGGCTGCTGCTTACTTCTCGAAACATAATTGCACCCCCGTGTAAAATATGAAATGTAGCATCTGCGTTAAATTGTAGGAGCGAGTTGCACTCGCCTGCGCTTGCAACTCCCCCTCCCGGCCTCCCCCTCTGGGAGGGGTTAGTGGCCCAGAACGCGCACGCTGTTGCTGCGGTCGTGCCACGTCAATGTGTGGCTGCCAAATTGGTTTAGTAGCGCTTGCGCCTGGTTGATATACGGCTTGAGGTGGGCAGCTTTCGCTTTCCACGCGCCGTTTACCTGCTCGACTACCAGCTTGCTGTCGCCCTTGACATCAAGGTGCCAGTCGGTGGGCGATTGGCCTATCGATTCGATGCGCCGCGTAATGTCTTCCAGCCCGCGAATGAGCGCCAGATACTCGGCCTCATTGTTGGTCAGGCCCGCCGTGAACTCGTGGCGCACTACCTCGTCGGCTTTGCGCTCTTTGTATTCACCCTTGTCGTTCGGCACGAAGATGCCGTAGCTGCCGTAGCTGACCGTGCCTTTACCGGCGTTGCCACCTGGTTCGCCGCCATCAAAGTAAATCAGCGCCTTGCGAAGGTCGGGGCGGAGGGTAGCTTTGGTCGGCGCTGGCTCCGACTTGAGCGGCCGCTCGGCTTCTGGCTGGGCCGCCTGCGCTTCACTGGAGGAAAGCTCGACTAGATAAATGAGCAGCAGCGGCGCGTCGCCGATGTTGCGGATGCTATAAGGTTCGCCCGCCTCGAAGCTGACCATAGTGCCAACCCCCAGCACCTCACCGCCTTCGCCCCACGCCGCTGCCAATTCGCCGATGCCTTGCAGCACGAAGAACTGGCGACGGCTCTGGTTGTTCTTGCTGTCGCTGGCTAGCACACCGCCCGCGCCGATCTCGAACAACCGCTCGCCGGGGCTGCTAATCTCGCCCTCGACGATCAGGCGCACCTTGACCCCGCTGGCCTGCTGCCCCGGCTTGGACTGCACCATCAGCGTCTTTTGCTCCAACATCCTAATTATCTTCATGCTACCGAACTCCCATCGGGGCGAGTGCAACCCGCCCCTACGATGATGGCTGCTGGGCGAGTGCAACCCGCCCCTACATGGCACCCGCTCATCCACCATTTACCATTTACCATTCACCATTTACCATTTGCCTTTAGTAACTCCGCATTAAAGCTGAGGGTGTAGCCGCCGAACTGGTCGAGGATGGCTTTGGCCTCGTCGAGTAGCTCCTGGGCTTTGGCGCTCTTGGGGGTGGTTTCGCCCTGCAGCTGGCGGACGACGGTGCGGTTGTTGCCGCTGATGTCCACCTGCCAGTCGTCGGGCTGCTGGTCTTCCTCTTGCAGCCGTGCGGCCAGGTCTTCCAGTGCGTGGATGAGGGTTTGGTAGGCGGCCTGCGCTGCGCTCATCTCCTCGAACTCTACCGGCTCACTGATCGGCGTGGGGCGTGGGCCACCAACCACTGGTGGTGGATAGAGGCGATAGCTGCCGAAGCCCTTTCCCTGTTCGTCCATGCCACCCTCGAACACCACCCGGAAGTGACGGCTCTGCTCGGCCCCATCATCCTCAGCGGGCAGTGCGGTGTTGCCCACTGCGGCGGACAGGTCTGCTGGCTCAGACGAGGCATAGGGCGCAGGCTCCTCGCGCACCTGGGTGGGCTGCTGACGATTGCCACTGCGGGCAGCATTAGCGGGCGGCGCATCGGGTTGTCTGCGGGCGGATGCCAGCGCTTCAGCTACCGCTGGCTTAGTTGCGGGCAATTCGGCGGCTATTGGTGGGGCGGCTGATTCGTCTTGGGCTACACCAGTTGGGCGGATGAATAGCAGCTGCAGCACGTTAGTGCCAGTGTTGCGGATGCGGAAGCCCTCATCGGAATTGAGACTGAGCAACGCGCCGCGTCCCAACGGTTGCGTGGTCTCGCTGCGGGCTGCGCTGACTTCGCCCGCGCCGGAGAGGACGAAGAAATGGCGCTCACCCTCGCCCATGCTGCTTGCCAGCACGCCATCGGGGGCAAGCTCGAACAGGCGCGTCTCCACGCCCAAACCGCCTTCGGGCAGCGAGTAAACGCTGACTCCCTCGGCTACCCGCCCGTCGCCCGCCTTCAGCCGTCGCGCCTGCTGCTGGTTTAGATACATTACTTGCATTCTCGGACCCCCACCCAGCCTCCCCCATTGGGGAGGGGTTTATAAGCAATAAAAATCTCGTCCTCACGCATAAGGACGAGATAGCTCTCGCGGTACCACCTTAGTTGGCCTTGCGGCCCTCTCAGCGAGGCGCGTGTTCACGCCTCCGCCCGCTGGTAACGGTGGGCTGCCGGTTGCGTCTACTGGGTGTGGGGTTCGATTGGGCGAGCGCCACCCGCCCCTACGAAACTCGATCACTGTTCGGGCAACAGCTCAGGAACGATTTTCGGCTGCCGCTGCGCGTCCGCTTTCACCAAACCCGGACTCGCTGGTGCGTCAGTGGTGGCTGCCTACTCTTTCCTTCATCGCTGCGTCTGTTTTTAGTTATGTGTGAGTATTATACCGATGGCTGGGAGTTTTGTCAACTTTGCCGTCTACCACTTCGTTAAAACGAATAAACGAATGGCTGGCGTGGGGGCGGTCATTGTGCGCCCTGGCGAATATGGTTGTGATACGGCGCTGTTTGCGCCTAAGCGAGTAGAGGGCGCGAGGCTCATCACCCGCGCCCTCCCGATAGTTTGCTAAAATATGTCCATCTAACGAGCGCTGCCGCGCGGGTAGGTGAGCGCCAGGTAGAGGATCTTCGCCAACTCGGCGCGGCTGGCGTTCTGGCCGGGGTGGAACATCCCATCGGTGAAGCCGCCCACCCACTGCTTGTAGGTGGCAGTCTTGATGTAGCCGTAAGCCC
>JANXYP010000250.1 GCA_025355955.1 Chloroflexota bacterium | reverse complement strand
CTATGGCACTACCCCTAACCCTTATTCTGGGGATGACAGGGTCGGGGGGGTGCAGGAAGGAAATGGACTATACAACGCCTCCTACACCCAGCTCTCCTGCAATCAGCCCAACCTGCCATCAGGACTGCGCGCCGATTATGTACCCTATGGCATCGCTACTCCCACCCCGCGTCCGACTAACACCGCCTGCCCTGGCTACGGCGCAGTCAACACCGCCGCACCCTGGCAGCAGGTAAGCCCGCTGCCGCTCGACCTTGACGGAGCGGCAGCAGCATCAGACGGTACCTACGCTTACTCTGCGGGCGGCCTTAACTCGGAGACGCAAGCTGAACTCAATGTACTCTTCCGCTACGACCCGGCGCTAGATCGCTGGATCACCCTCGCGCCCATGCCCCTAGCAGTAACCCAGGCTTCAGCAGTCTACTCGCCCATCACCCACAAGCTCTATGTCTTTGGCGGGTTCGGTCCCTACGGCACCATCAACGACACTCAGATTTACGACCCTGCCACCAACACCTGGAGCCTGGGCCAGGATTTGCCCGGAGCCCGATACGGCATGGCGGAGGGCTACTGGGGTGGCAAGATTTACCTGGCAGCAGGAGAGTACCTCGACCTCTTTGGCGACTACTATTTGTATAACCAGCTCTGGTCATATGACCCCCTCACCGACCACTTCACTACCCTTAATTCGTTCCCGTATGCTCAGGTGGATATGGGCGCAGCGGTAATTGCTGGTAAGTTCTACGCTGCAGGCGGCAGCGGTTACGGCTCTCCGAGCGCCCTGTATGCCTATGACATCCAGAATGATAGTTGGTCGCCGCGCGCAAGTATGCCTTTCGGGGTGTATGGGTCTGGCACAACCGTAATTGATGGTCAGTTCTGGCTCTATGGCGGTACCCTGGACCCCGGTGGCCGGGTACCAGCGCCGCTTAAGCTCGACCCGGCCAACGTGAGTTCCGCTACGGAGATATATGACCCAACCACCGATAGCTGGTCGGCCGGGCCAAAGCTTAGTGTAGCGCGGTCGTTCGTCGCAGGCACCAGCGTGGCTGGCTACGCCATCGCCATTGGCGGTGGTGCCAACACCACGCTGACCACTACGGAGGTCTCACCCAACGGCTCGCTCTGCCCCACCCCGACTACAACTGGCACGCCGCCAACATCGACCCCGACCGCTTCACCAACCCCCGCATTTTGCCCAGGACTGGCTGTTGACAATCCTAGCCCCTGGCGGTTGACTAGCCATGTGCCAATAGATGGCATTGACGTGGCCTTGACCGCCGATAGCGCCTACGCCTACGCCGCTGGCGGCTTCTCCTTCAATCAGAACGCTACGCTAAATCAATTTTCCCGCTACGACCCTCGCACCGACAACTGGATAGCGCTCGCCCCGCTGCTTAAGCCAGTCTCAGGAGCTTCGGCGGTTTATGCCCCCCTTAACAACAAAATATACGTCTTTGGCGGAGAAGGCATCGAGTTCAACCGAACCTACACCGTCACCCAGATATATGACATCGCTACTAATGCCTGGAGCTATGGCCCTCCGCTACCATCGCAGAGTGCCTCGATGAGTAGCGGTTACTTCGCTGGGAAGATCTACCTGGCTGGTGGATATTACACCGACTCGGTCATCGACGTAACCTCACAACTGTGGGAGTATGATGTCGCAAGCGGTACCTATATGATTAAGGCGAATATGCCAGTAGCGCTGGGTGGGGCGGGGTCGGGAGTAATCTCCGGCACACTATATGTTGCCGGTGGGCGTAACTCGTATAACGACAATCTCAACACCCTCTACTCCTACGATCCGCCCACCGATAGCTGGAGCACTCACACTACCTTGCCCCAAGGCATCAACCAACCAGGCGCGGCGGTGGCTTTGGGCAGGCTATGGGTATACGGCGGAGGAACTCCCTTCTTTAGAGACCGCACTCACCAGCCGATAATGTCCGCACCGCAAGTTCTTAGCCTGACGCAGATATATGACCCCGTAACCAACAGTTGGCAGCCGGGTCCAAACTTGAACGAAGCGCGGCTATTTGTGGGCGGCACCAGTGTTGGTGGAATTGTCATCGCTGCTGGCGGTGACGACGGCACATCTTCTACCAATGTGAACGAGGCGGCATATGCTG
>JANXYP010000247.1 GCA_025355955.1 Chloroflexota bacterium | reverse complement strand
GGCGAATCACGGTTCGCCCCTACAGAACTATAGCATCTCCTCTTAGCGGTGGTGCCGCGATAGATTGAGGCAGGGCGAATCACGGTTCGCCCCTACAGAACTATAGCATCGTCTCGGCTATTTGGTATTAAAACGACAGGTGTAGGCGAATCATAACGGCATCTCCATCCTTTCGAGCAAGGCCATGGGGTCAATCGCTGCCAGCGCCATGGTCGTAACGCTGGCAAAGTGGCTAATGTATATACGATATTGTACCAACTATGGTTGGGTTTCGCCACTTTCTGAAGATGTATCTAACCAATCTCTAAGGTATGCTTTTCAGGCATGAGGTACAAGGCATCAGGCATGAGTGGATTGACGTAGGGGCGAATCGTACACCCAGCCGCCAGATCGCTCATACCTCCCGCGCCTCATCCTCCATGCCTCATCCCTCATGCCTACGTGTTGTTAGGCATCTGCGCGAAGATCATGCGGCCCTGGGCGGTTTGCAGCACGCGGGTGACTAGCACCTCGATATCCTGGCCGAGATGCCGCCTGCCGTTCTCCACCACCACCATGGTGCCATCGTCAAGATAGCCGACCCCCTGGCCCACCTCCTTGCCCTCCTGCACCAGATGAATGTCCATCGTCTCGCCGGGCAGCACCAGTGGTTTGATCGCGTTGGCTAGCTCGTTGATGTTCAGCACCTTCACACCCTGCAGCTCGGCGACGCGGTTGAGGTTATAGTCGTTGGTGATGATCGGGTAGCGATTCTGGCGGGCGATTTTGATTAGCTTGCTATCCACTTCGGCTACGCCCTCAGCATCTATATCTGTAACCTGGATTGGTACCACTGCCTCTTTCTGCAAGCGGTTGAGCATCTCCAGGCCACGCCGCCCGCGGTTACGGCGCAAGGCATCGGCGGAGTCAGCGATATGTTGTAGCTCGTTGAGGACGAAGCGGGGAACCAGTAGGGTGCCGTCTACGAATCCGGTCAGGCTTATATCGGCAATGCGCCCGTCGATGATCGCGCTGGTGTCTACCAGGATGTAGCGTTCGCTCGGATGCAGGCCCTCCGCTGCAATCATGCCAGGGGTAACGCTGGAGATTGGCATGAGCGAGGGGCGGCCGATACTTGAGAAGAAGTCGCTGAGGTCATTCTTGCGCTGCACGATCAACCAGGCGAAGATGTAGGCAAAGAAGATACTCACCGTGGTGGGGGCGACCCGCCCGACAAGGCCAGGCAGCGCGGAGAGCGGCCCAGCCAGCAGCGCGCCGACCACCAGCCCGACGATCAGGCCGAAGCTGGTGGCGAGGATGTCGGCAGTTGAGAGCTGGCGCAAGCGGCTGATCAACCAGTGGAAGGGTTTAGTGGTGATGTATGGGGTAGCGAGTAGACCGACGATCGCAGCCGCGACCGCCAACGGGTAGCCGACCGGAAAGTTCCCCAGCTGCTTGTCGGCATAGTAGATGGCAGCAAAGAACCAGGTCAGCACGCCGAGTATCGCCGCTCCCACGATGCGGAAGACGAACTCGATATTCACTTGGGAACCTCCTAATATTGCGTGCGCCGAGGCGCGTGATCATGTCTGATCGAGAGATGGTTTGCCGCTGCTAACCGGCTGAGTATAAAAAGTAAGGGGTTGCCGGGGTTGCGTTGGCGTTGGGGATAATGATACTACTGGTTGCTGCTGCTCTACTGGTGAATGCCAGGCAGTCTCCTTTCTATGACAATGAAGAAGGTGGAAGGTAGAATGTGCCGGTTGACATGAATCATCCCGAAGTTTAGAGATTTCTAAGTATCACAGCCTCAGATGGGCTGGCAAGATGACGTAATTGCGATTGGCTTTGACACTGGGCGGCAGGGCATTTGCGATTCACTCCTACACCAACCTTGCGTATATATGCCACGTGAGGCTGTAATACTAAGCCCCCAGCGAGGGCTGGGGGAGAAATCTCGCCTTGCCGCTAGGTCACAGGAAGCACGATATTCTTTATGTACTTGCTATAGCGCCGTCGCGCTCCAACATTCTCCCCCAAATCAGGCTGGGGCTTAGTTGATCAAACTTCGGGGTGACTCATGTCATGCTGCAGCGCTGATTAGCCGAAGTTGAGGCGGATGCCGGATTCACCGCCACCACCGCTGTGAGGTAGATAATGGGCGATGGCTTCCGCAAGTTGCATCATCGGCATGGTTTGCAGCCAGATCTTGCCAGGGCCAGTGAGGGTGGCGAGGAACAACCCTTCACCGCCGAACAGGATGTTGGTGAAGCCCTTGACCATTGCGATGCTGAAGTTGACTGTCGGCTCGAACATAGCGACATGGCCGGGATGGACGCTCATCGTCTGACCGGCGGCCAGCTCGTATTCGATGATTTCGCCGTCAAGCTCGGCAAAGCAAAGGCCGGGGCCAGTGAACCGCTGCAGAATGAAACCCTCACCGCCAAAGAAACCCGCCCCGATCTTCTGGTTGAAGGCGATGCTCAACTCGACCGTTTTTTCGGCAACCAGAAAGCTGTGCTTCTGCATAATGATGCTCTGGCCGGGACCGAGCAGGATGGGAACGATCTTGCCGGGGAAGCGGGCGGAGAAACCGATCGTGCCGGGGCCTTGTGGAGCGCTGAAGTCCACCACAAATATGCTGCTGCCGGAGGCCATGCGGCCAAACATCTTGCCCAGGCCGCCGCCAGTGTTAGTGTTCATCAGCACGCTGGAGGTCATCCACGACATCGCACCGGAGTTGGAGTAGACTAGCTGCTGTGGGTTGGTGAAGTTGAGGATGGCAGCTTGCAAGGTGGTGCCAACGATGGTGTAGTTGATGCCGGTGGGCGCGACTCCCTGCTGCTCGATTACCGGCTTGGGGATAGTCGGCACACCGGGAGTATTAGGGTCAATCCTAAGCTTCTGGTCATCGTCCATTGGTTAATCCCCCTCTTCCTTGAGCTAGGGCGGGACAAATCCCGCCTCTACACAAGGTTATCGTTTGTAGGGGCGCAAACTCAGTGCGCCCTGCAGAAGACATTACGCGATCCGCTTGCGGTAGGTTTCAGCCTTCGCCCGTAGCCGCGCCACGCTTTCGACTGGCACGTAGACACCACCGACCGGCGTATCGTTCATCGTAGGGCGGCCATGGTAGTCACTGCCGCCGGTGGGAATGATGCCAAGCTGATCCGCCAGCGTGAGCAGGGTCTGGCGATCCGCTTCAGGGTAGTGTCCGTAGTAACTTTCCACGCCATCGAGGCCGAGCGCGACCAGGTCGCGCAGTACGGTAGGGTAGTCAGTGGTATAGATGGGGTGGGCAAAGCTGGCGACTCCGCCCGCACGATGGATCAGCGCCACTGACTCGGCAGGAGAGAGTTTGGCCCGATCCACGTAGGCGGGACCGCCGTCTCCGATGTATTTGTCGAAGGCTTCCGCGCTGCTCTGGATATAGCCGCGCTCCAGCATTGCCTGAGCGACATGAGGGCGGCCCACTGAACCACCGGCAGACAATTCCAGCACCCGCTCCCAGCTGATCGGCATCCCCAGCGCAATCAACTTTTGCACCATGCCGTAGCCACGCCCCTCGCGTCCTTCACGCAGGCGCACCAGTTCGGCCTGCAACTCCTGATTGTCGACATCCAGATAATAGCCGAGGATATGTACTTCGGATCCGCCGGGCATATCCGCGCTCATCTCGATGCCGGGGATGATTTCGATAGTGTGCTGGGCGGCGGCCAGGGTCGCCTCAGCCACCCCGCCCAGGTTGTCATGGTCGGTTACAGCCAGATGCTTGACTCCGGCGGCGGCAGCCATCGCCACCAGCGCGGTCGGACTATACGCGCCGTCCGAGTGGGTGGTATGGGTGTGCAGGTCTACTTTGCTGCTACCGAGGCTGGGCGAGTCGCCAACATGGCGCTTGGGTATGTCGTTATCCATAATTTACCCCTCACCCCAACCCTCTTCCACACAGGGCAAGGGGGATCAGGGGCAAAGAAAAGGGGCATGGCGATTGCCATGCCCTTGCGGTGAGCTACTGTTGGGGCGGCTCGACCATGTGGCGGGTGACGATGAAGCGAATAGCGGTGCGCTCGTGTTCGCCGATGGTAACATCGGTGAATAGTGGCACGCAGCTAATGTCAATGCCTTCAGGGAGCAGGTAACTGCGAGCGGTGGCAACCGCCTTGATCGCCTGGTAGCAGGCAGCTGCACCGATGGCTTGCACTTCAGCCTTGCTGTCGTGGCGTAGTACACCTGCGATTGCGCCTGCGACCGCACTATGCCGTGAGTGCGACGAGACCTTGAGGATGCCCTCCTGAAGGTGGTGGGGATCGCGCACCACTTCGTCTTCGTCATCGTCCTCATCGCTAGCCTGCGCGGCAGGCGGTAGGGCTGATGGTGCAGTATCGTACGTGGTGACCGGCGCAGGTGACGCGGCGGCCATTGGTTCGTTATCGGTGGCTTCTGTCTCGGCAGAGGCAACCGGGGTAGCGTTGTTGCCAATATCACTGGGGTTGGCTTCACCATCTTCGGGTGGGAAGCGGGACTCTGCGCCTACTTTAATCTGGGTGAGGTCGAGGTCTTGGAAGGAACGTTCCATAGTGGCTTGTACTTCTCCTTACGCTAGATTTTGGTGTTGCTCTGCTCCTATTGTACCACACACAGGTGGGTAATTCGATGAAACGATCGAGGCGGGTAATGCTTACCGCCAGATGGGTTTGCGGGTCGGTTTCGATCACCACCGCGTTGAGCATCGCCACGCCGCTGACAACTACGTTGCGCTGGCCGGGGGTTTGCAGCAACAGATGGCGAATCGCCGTCTCCGGGTCGCTACCGATAACCGAGTCGCGTGGCCCGGTCATGCCCAGATCGGTAACGAACGCGGTACCTTTGATGATGCGTGGGTCGGCGGTTGCCACATGAGTGTGGGTGCCGACTACAGCCGAGACCCGCCCGGCCAGATACCAGGCCATCGCCCCCTTCTCGGCGGTGGTTTCGGCGTGGAAGTCCACGACGATGGGCATCGCTAGCGGCTTTATCGCTTCGCGGGAGCCGAGTACACGATCAGCGGCCTCAAAGGGGTTGTCGAGGTGTTGCGGCATCAGAACAACCCCCTGAAGGTTCAGCACGCCGATCGGGGCGTTGGCGCGGTCGCGGACGACTATCCAGCCACGACCAGGCAGTTGAGCGCTGTAGTTGAGTGGGCGCAGCACTGGCGCATCAGTAGTGAGGTAAGTGTAGATGTCGTTCTGATCCCAGATGTGGTTGCCGCTGGTGATTACATCCACCCCAGCGGCGAAAATATCGTTAGCAGTCCTGGCGCTAAGGCCAAAACCACCTGCGGCGTTCTCGCCGTTAGCAACCACAAAATCGAGATTCTGTTCTTCGCGGATGGCGGGCAGCAAGCGGGTGAGGGTCTGACGACCGAGCTTGCCTACTACATCGCCAATCATCAGGATACGCATTTGCTCTTTCAGTTATGAGCGAGCAGCACCGAGTAACCGATATTCTGATCGCTCCCCTCCCACCGGGAGGGGCTAGGGGTGGGTCCGCGTCGGGCGGTAAGTTATTGGTTAGCGGGCGTAGTCAATGGCGCGGATTTCGCGGATGACTGTCACCTTGATCTGGCCGGGGTAGTCAAGGCTATCCTCGATCTTCTTGACTACATCACGGGCGAGGTGGGCCATACCGAGATCGTCGATGCCGTCGGGCTTGACCAGGATACGCACCTCGCGCCCAGCCTGAATGGCAAACGCACGTTCGACGCAATCGAAGGAGTTGGCAACCGTCTCCAACGCTTCGAGGCGCTTGATGTAGTTGTCTACGCTCTCGCGGCGAGCGCCGGGGCGAGCGCCAGAGATAGCATCGGCAGCGATGACAATCCAGGCTTCCACCGTCTGCGGCTCTTCGTCGGCGTGGTGGGCAGCGATAGCATGGACGATCTTGGGTGAGCGCCCCAGCCGCTTGGCGATGTCCGCACCGATAAGCGCGTGCGGGCCTTCGACCTGGTGATCCACCGCCTTGCCGATGTCGTGTAGGAAACCTGCGGTTTTAGCGACATTCACATCCGCACCCATCTCAGCGGCGATTGTCCCGGCGATGATTGAGGTTTCGATTGAGTGTTGCAGGACGTTCTGGCCGTAGCTGTAGCGGTAGCGCAGGCGGCCAAGCAGCTTGATGATGTCGGGGTGCAGACCTTGCACGCCGGTTTCGATGGCGGCCCGTTCGCCCTCTTCACGCATATTGGTTTCCACTTCCTGTTCGGCCTTGAGTACCAGTTCTTCGATGCGGGCGGGATGGATGCGGCCATCCTGGATTAGTTTGGTGAGGGCGCGGCGGGCGATTTCGCGGCGAATCGGGTCGAAGCCGGAGAGGGTAACAGCATCGGGCGTATCGTCGATGATGAGGTCGACTCCGGTGGCCTGCTCGATGGCGCGAATGTTACGACCTTCGCGGCCAATGATACGGCCTTTCATCTCTTCGCTGGGCAGCGGTACGCTGGTGACGGTGATTTCCGCCACGTAGTCGCTGGCACAGCGGGCGGCGGCGATCGCCAGGATGCGACGGACGCGGCCATCGGCATCCTCCTTGGCCTCAGCCTCAACCATGCGGATGCGGCGGGCGGCATCGGCGCGGGTATCTTGCTCGACCTGAGCAAGTAGTTCCGCTTTGGCTTCATCCGCGGTGAGGTTGGCAACCCGCTCAAGCTCGGTAGCCTGGGTGTTCTTCAACTCCTCGGCTTCGGCCCTCAGCCGCTCGGCTTCGCGCTCCTTCTGCTGGATGGCCTTATCGCGTTTCTCCAGCAGCTCCTGCTTGTTGTCTATGTTCTCCTCTTTTTGCTGCAAGCGAGTTTCGATCCGTTGCGCTTCACGTTGCGCTTCGCTACGTCGCTCCCGCGCTTCGACCTCGATGCGTTCACGTATCTTCAGCATCTCATCCTTAGCGTCAAGGATGATCTGCTTCTGCTGCGTTTGCGCCGCCTCGATGATGCGATGGGCTTCGAGTTCCGCCAGTCGCACACTTTCGGTCTGGTTCGCGGTTGCCGCTTTCAGTTGCGGCTCCAGCGCCTGCTTTGCCCGCGAACTGGAGACAATCCAGGCCACCACGATGCTGATGATAGCGAGGATTAGCAGTACGATCAGCCCGACTATTAGCCATGTAGGGTCAACTACATCGGGGCGGATTGGCACGCGCTGCTGGAGGAGAACACTGGAATGAATGCTCCCCTGGGCAATTTGGGGAATTGCCCATGCAAGCATAAACATTGGGAACCTCCTATTCGGTTTTTAAGGTGCGATGCCCCACTGCAATTAGCGTAATGCTGTAGTCCTGCCGGTGGGGCCGCTGTTCACCTAGAGGGTGATTTGGTAAAGGTGGATAGGGTATAGGGCGTTTGCGCCGAAGCGCGACCCTTAACTTCGTTTGGTAAAGCGGACAGTGACCGATGGTACGTTACTTCCCCGCTTGACCCACTGTTCTGATAAACAATTGGCTGGGGCGGACGGTCACTGCAGGGCTGTTTTGCATCAATCATAATTGATGGTGCAATCAAGCCTGGCAGACTGGCTGCCTTTGTGGGTTCTATCATATAATGTTTGGGTCAATCTGTCAAGGGGGGTATACGAGTGCTGAGTGCTGAGTGCTGAGTGCTGAGTGCTGAGTATCTGGCAAACGAAGTTCTGAATCACCCCTCCCCCACTGGGGGAGGTTGGGAGAGGGTCCGTGCAGCGCAACTCGCACCGTCCCCAACCCCTCCTACAGGGAGGGAAACTGCATACCCGCCGCCAAAACTTTGTTTACAAGGATCTCTAACCGCCTGGCTAGCGAATCCGGTATCGGATCATCTCTACACCAGCGACCGAGGCGATGATGTCGCTGGTGGGGGTCGCGCCGGTGACGACGGGTGGCTGGCTGGCGGTGGTTAGCAGCCAGAAGCCGTTCTGTCCCGCCGCCTTCATCTGCTGCACAAAGGCGGCAAGTTGTTCGCTATCGTTGACCAGGTATAGGCGGCGTTGGTCATACACTCCCGCCACCTCTTGTGGCAGCCACCACACATCACTGACAATCGGCGTGTTGGGCAGCCCACGAGTGGAGAGGCGCACCTGCTGGGTCCAGGCCGCGCTATTTTGCCGCGCCGCCCCGATCGCCGCCACCCCACGCAGCTCCAACCCCATGCCGACGATTAGCGACAGCAACAGCGCCAGGGCAAGCAAATCGCGCAGCAGCGTGCCGCCGATCCGTAGTCTGCCATCATCCTGAAGGCCGAGCCAGAGGCGGGGTAGCGCAGCGACCAGCAACACGGCGACCAGCGGGTAGGCGGGCAGCAGGTAACGTTGCCCCCACTCGAAGCGGCTATCCGGGCCGAGTCCGCTGACCACGCTAATAATCAGCGTGTGCGCCGCCACGTACAGCACGGTGATAGTGGCGAACAGCGCCAGCGGGGAACGCAGGAGATTGTAGATTGTAGATTGTAGATTGTAGATTGTAGGGCCTGTTGCCGGTGACGCTGTGTCGCTTAGAGGTGGACGGAACACGGCAGAGCGGAAAAGCAGGGTGGCGATTACCAGCGCGGGGGCGGGCAGCAAAAAGCCGTGCAGTGCGCTGTAGCCATTGCTATCGAGCAGTACGGCAGTCGCAGTTGCCAGCAGCGCGGCGAAGCCACCTAGCAACAAGCTATCGCGCTGCCAGCCGGAGCGCAGCAACGCGCCGAGTAGGAACAGGGCCAGACCAATCAGGAAGGTGTAGCGCAGCGCTGGTGCGATATGTGGGCCGAGGTCGGGTAGGGCAGTGAGGTCGTCGCGCACACCGAGCAGGAAGCTGCCCAGAAAGGTGCGTAGGCCGCCAGTGGAGATGAACCGCGCCTTCAGCCCGCTGCTGAAGTACGGTAGCGCGTGGGCGGGCAACAAGCTGCCCCAGGTCAGGATATAGAACGCCCATAGAGGTATCAGCCCCACCAGCAACCCGCCCAGCCATACCCCCAGCCTACGCCAGCCGCCCAGCGCTACCACCCGCAGCCCCAGTATGATCAGCATCACCAGCGCAAGGATGTAGAGTTCTGAGCGCAGCCAGATCGCCCCCGCCAAAGCCAACCCCGCCAGCAGCCCCCAACCATACCCCTCCCCCGCCGGGGGAGGCCGGGTGGGTGTGCGCGCCATCCCCTCCCCCGCCGGGGGAGGCTGGGTGGGTGTGCGCGCCATCCCCTTGAGCGCCGCATACAATGCCAGTGTCACCAGCAGCGCGGCCAGGCTATGCTCGAAGTAGACCAGGCTGTAGACAAACAGTGGCGTAGTCAGCCCCAGCAGGGGAATGACCGTCCAGGCCCGCTCCGCGCCCGGCAGCAGCAAGCGACACAGCAGATAAGCCAGCCAGAGCGTGCCGAGGCCAGCAAGAAAGGGCAGCAGATAGAGGCCGCCCCCACCCAGCAGCTTGTACGGCAGCCAGGTCAGCAGCGGCAGGAAGGGAGGCCACTGCAGGTAGAGCTTGCCGCCATGGGTAAACGACTCGGGTGACGGGAAGGGAGCGAAGTGGTAATCGGGGTCGAGCAGCAGCCCTGGGTAGCGCACGCTGGTGTCGAGGCCGGGGTCGAGACGCAGGTTCTGTAGTTGGATGAACTTGCCACCCTCATCGGGCGACCAGAACTGCGCCCCATCGTGCGGCAGCAGGATTAGGCACACGATATAGATAACCCCCACCAGCAGCAGCGATGCAAGCGCGGCGCGGTGGCTGGTTCGGGGTGGGGGGTGATCACTATTAGCGTTATCGGGAGCGACAATCTGGCTTGCCATACGCTGATTATAACAGACAATCAGAGCTATCAGCCACAATATCGGCCGATTTCCTCTTGTACTGCTGTGTTATAATTAGGGGTGGACAAGTAGCGAAAGGTTTGGAATTATGCAAGATGAACATTCAAATACTGATAGTGAGCATAGGGTTACGATTGAACAGTATCGTGGCCCGCTTAATGCTGCAATTCCCAACGTCGGAATATTTAATAAGCAGCCTATAATTCCTGCTGATGCAGGCTCGGTTCCAGCTAATTTGCCGCCGCTGCCCACTACTCGCCAACGCGCTGACTACGTAATGATTGCGGCGATTGTAAGCTTGAGTAGCTGCATCTTGGTCCTGCCTCTCTTGTTTACATTGCAAGGAAGTACATCTATCTTCTCGCCAATGCTTTCAGTTTTTGGTCTTATGCTTGGAATGGTATCTGTAGGTAATCATCATCACTCAAAAAGACCGAGACTCGCCCGAACATTGAGCCAATTCAGTATTGGCCTTGCTATAGTAGAATATACAGTATGGATCTGTGGCGGAACATGGCTTTTTAACATTTTCATACACAACGGCTCTTCATACAATGGTATGTGGTGAACCTACGTTGAGTCCAACAGGACTGTTCCCTGTTCAGATACCATTTTACTCATCGGGCGCACAGGGTGCGCCTTTATTTATGCTAAAATGAGCGCGAGAGAAAGGAGTGAAGCAATGGACAGAAAACAGGTGAGCGTGTTCGGCACCGCCCGCAGCAGCGAGGGCGACGCTGATTACGTCGAGGCGCAGCAGCTTGGCCGCTTGCTGGCCGAGGCCGGGTTCACAGTCTGCACCGGCGGCTATAGCGGGGCGATGGAGGCGGTCAGTCGCGGGGCGCACGAGGCAGGCGGCCATGTTGTGGGCATTACCGTAGAGGGGTGGGACGAGGGCGGGCGAGCCAAGACGCGCAATCGCTGGGTAATCGAGGAGATTCGCGCCGCCAGCCTGGCAAGTCGGGTCGAGCGGCTGGTGGAGAGCGATGCGCTGATCGCAGTACACGGCGGCATTGGCACCCTGCTGGAGATCGCTATGGCCTGGAACCTGATGCAGGTCGGTCAGCTTGCCCGCAAGCCGCTCATCCTGGTGGGGGCAAGCTGGCGGGCGGTGGCCGACGACATTGCTGTCCACCTCCTTGTGGACGAACGCGATCTGACGCTGATCACGCTGGTAGATAGCGTCGAGGCGGCAGTAGCGGCGCTTCAGCTAGGGGAAAAGGTGGAATTATAATGATTTTATAACAAAATCATCAAACCATCCTCATCAGTATTGACATTCATAAGGTCGAGTGCTATCCTCGCGTTTAACTTGGAAGGTCGCAAACGGGCGGTCTTCGTTAGCGCAGATTGTGATTTATTGCACGAGAAGGAGGTAGTGAGATGGCACAAGGGGGAGTACGACTCGAACCCGAACCTGGCGACCTGACCACAGTAAGCGGCGGCCCCGGCGATATTGCACCGCTGGGGCGGGACCTACCAAAGCCAGCCCATGAGCAGACGGCAGCAGAAGATGTGAATGCCGCAACCTGGGATCAGGTTGCGGCCACGGATGAGTTTCGGGCTTTGGTGGCGGCCAAGATCCGCTTCATCCTACCTGCGACCATCTTCTTTCTGGTTTACTACATGGCTCTACCACTGCTAGTGGGTTACGCGCCCGATCTGATGAAGACGCAGGTGATCGGCGAAATTAACCTTGCCTACCTGTTCGCTCTTTCACAGTTCTTGATGACCTTCATTCTGGCCTACCTGTATCTGCGTAAGGCGAACCAGTTCGACGCGATGGCGCAGAACATCATTGCCAAGCTGGGCATCAAGAAGGGAGGGACGAAGTGAGTACATCACTAATAATGTTCGTCATCTTCATCGCCATTACGCTGGGGATTACTTACTGGGCAGCGCAGCGCACCAGCGGCACTACCTCCTTCTTCGCCGCCAACCGCCAGATTACTGGCTGGCAGAACGGCATTGCCATTGCTGGCGATTACATGAGCGCCGCCTCGTTCCTCGGCATCGCCGGGCTGATCGCCTTCAATGGCTACGATGGCTTCATGTACTCAGTCGGCTTCCTGGTTGCCTACCTGACCGTGCTGCTAATTGTGGCCGAACCGCTACGCAACTCCGGCAAATACACCATGGCCGACGTGCTGGCTTATCGCCTCAGCGCCCGTCCGGTGCGCTCGATGGCCGCGATTAGCACCCTGACAGTAACGACCTTCTACATGATCGCTCAAATGGTAGGCGCAGGCACACTGGTTGCGCTGCTGCTCAAGGATTCGGGCATCAACTACAACTGGGCGGTAGTCGGGGTTGGCGCGCTGATGATCATCTACGTGGTCTTCGGCGGGATGCTGGCAACCACCTGGGTGCAGATTGTCAAGGCGGTGCTGCTGATGGGCGGCACGCTGCTGCTCAGTATCCTGGTGCTGGCCCATTTCAACTTCGACCTGGGCGCGTTCTTCCACGCCATCACCCATGTGCAGTCCACCGTCGAGGGCAAGCCAGTCACCACCAACTACCTCAACCCCGGCCTGCTTTACAAGCCGCCTTGGGGCGCACTCGATCTGCTCTCGCTGGGCCTCGCGCTGGTGCTGGGTACGGCAGGGTTGCCGCACATCCTGGTGCGCTTCTACACCGTGCCAAGTGCCAAGATCGCCCGCACCAGCGTGGTCTGGGCCATCGCCATCATCGGCACGTTCTACATTCTCACCACCTTCCTGGGCTTCGGCGCGGCGACCATCGTGGGCAAGGGCTTCATAACCACCAACGGTGGCACCAACATGAGCGCCCCACTGCTGGCCCAGAACCTTGGTGGCGACATCTTCTTCGCCTTTATCTCCTCGGTGGCCTTCGCTACCATCCTCGCGGTGGTGGCAGGTCTGACTATCAGCGCCTCGACCTCGTTCTCGCACGATTTCTGGACCAACGTGGTGCATGGCGGCGAGGAGCGCACCAAAGGGCAGGAAGTGTTCGTCGCCCGGATGTCCGCGCTGGTAGTGGGGGCGCTCAGTATCCTGATTGCTATCCTACTCGGCCCCACCTTCAATGTCGCTTACATGGTCGGCCTGGCCTTTGCCCTCGCCGCTGCCGCCAACCTGCCCGCTATCCTCTTCTCGCTGTTCTGGAAGCGGTTCAATACCGTTGGCGCAGTGACTGGCATGGCGACCGGCATCATCGCTACGCTGGTTTTTATCATTATCAGCCCCAGCATTATGGCGGTAGACCCTGATACACTCACAGCGGGCCGCCACTTGATCCAAGCCAAAGCAATCTTCCCGCTTGCCAACCCCGGCATCGTCAGCATCCCGCTCGGCTTCATTGGCGCATACCTCGGCACCATCCTCAGCCATGAGCCAGCCTCCGAAGCGAAGTACAACGAACTGAACGTGCGGGCCAACACCGGCCTGGGCGCGGAGGTGTAATACCAATTAGCTACTATGCCGCTATAGATAGAGCAAGGGCGAACCGTTGTTCGCCCTTGCTCTATTTAATGATTTTTGACAACCAAACCGGTAGTCAGCAGAGTGGCTGGGCGGCTAGGCCTATGCGATTCGCTCCTATACCAATCTGGCGCTCATATGCTATGTGAGGCAGTAATATCAATCACTTCAGTTTAACCCCTCTACCGGCGTTTTGTCGACGCGGTACGAGCAGGTGGCTGCGCCCTTGCCTCGACAGGTCACTTCCTCGACGTGGAAGGTCTTGCCGGTGGCCCAGTTGAGCGCTTTGGCAATGGTGCCGGAGAGCGCGTTGCAGCCGACGCTGGTCTGGCGATTGTAGCAGTAGGGGCAGATCTCCATCACGTAGGTAAAGGAGTTACCGTCCTCTTCGAGGTGGGTGGGAACGTTGAGGCCACGGGCAGTGCTGACCATCTTGTTGAGGGTTAGCTTGGACTTCATCGCCAGCGGCATAAACTTCATCGCCGTGCTGAGAACGCCAAGCAGGCGGGGTTGCTCGTTCAGGCCATAGAGGAAGATCTCGCTACCGACTTTGAGTTGCAGAGCTTTGGTAGTGCGGCCATAGAAATCCTCCATCGCCTTGCCTACTGAGCTGTAATCCTCGTAGGAGATGACGAAGCGCATATCGTTCGGCGGGAAGTTGCTGACGTATTTGTGCAGGCCACTGGCATTGAGCAGGGCGTTGACCCCCTTCTCACCGGTTACTTTCTCCACCGACAGCAGTAGCAGGCGTAGGCCCGCATTGGGGTACAGCGGAGTCGCGCCCGCCTCCAGCTTAGGCGCGATAATCGGCGTTTCGTCCTCTTGCTCATCCTCACCCTCCTCCTCGGTAGTGAAGGTATCGCTGATCGGCAGATTGCTGCTGTGGGTAAGTACGGCGGCGACAGGGGCGTTCGCGCTGGCTTCAGCGGGTGCAGCAGCAGAGGTGGCTGCCATATGTGCCGCCTGTGCCGCCTGCGCTGCTTGCGCCGCCATGCCCGCCCGCATCTGTGCCTCGCGGGTAGTCACCCAGGCCAGGCCCTCGCGGGCTTGCTGATTGTTGGGGTTGATGCTGAGTACCTTGTCCAGCGCAGCCCGCATCTGGGTCAAGCTGCTGGCAACTCCACTAAGCCACAGCCAGGCCTCCTCGTTGTTCGGCTCCATCTCGATTACACGACCTAGCGCCTCACGGGCGATATCCTTCTGCCCGCTGGTAGCGGCCAGCTTGCCCTTGGCGAGCAATTCACTTGTGGTTGCCATCGTTATACTGCTCCTCTTTGCGGCGGTTGCTCACGCAGCGGGTTGCACGAACCGTATTTCGCCCCTGCGGAATTGCGGCAGCGCCTCAGTTATTTGGTATAAGTACCTCGCAAACAAGGTTCTGAATATCCCTCCCCAAAGGGGGAGGCAAGGAGGGGGAGTAAGGCAGATCAGAACTTAGTTTGCCGGGTGATCGGGTATTAGTGTCAATACGCTTGAAGCGGGGTAGAGTATACAGCAGCGGTGGGCGGGAGTCAACTCACTTCACGGCGCGCCACACGCCACCTTCGAGATGAAGAATATGGCCCTTATCGCCTGCCGCCCACCAGTCGTTGCCGCTGCCGACATATACGCTATGGAGGTTGTCGCTAATCGGGCTACTAGCTTGCTGCCATTGCTGCCCATTCCAGCCGAGGATTATCCCGCCGTCGCCAACGATCCAACCGTGACCCTGAGTGCCAAAATAGATGGAGTTGAGGTTGGCGCTGGTGGGCGATGTCTCCTTGTCCCACTTGCCTTTGCTGAAACCGTAGATGCTTCCGTGCGCGCCCACTGCCCACAGCAGGTTGGGGCCAACTTTGTCGGGCGGGGCGGCGGCGGCGACGATCGGTGAGCTAATTGCCGAGTTGACGGTGGGGGAGATCCCTTGTTCACTACTTGGGTTGAGCGAATTGACTGTTGGCTGGATCACGCCGTTGGCGTGAACCACCAGCAGGCCGCCCGCGCCGAGGATGGCAACTGCTGGCTGCGGCTGAGATAGGTTGGGAACGGCTTGCGCTTGCCATAGTGTGCCGCTGAAGGTGTAGATATTACCCTGATCGTCGGTGGCAACGGCGGGGTTCACCCCCACCACACTACGGAGCTTGTTGCTGGTCGGACTGCGGAAGGGCGTAACCGCATCATTTTGGCCGATATGAAAGATGAACCCGCCATCGCCGACGATCCAGCCGTTGGTACCGTCGTAGTAAAGCGCGTTGAGGTTGGTAGTAGCGGTTCCCTGATAGGATACCCACTGGCTACCGTTGTAGAAATATATCGCACCTCTATCGCCCACCGCCCAGCCGTGCGCGCTTACTGAGGCAATAGGCGCAGCCAGGCCGGGGCCACGCAATGCCTGATTGCCGCCCACGCTGATGCCGTTCAGGTTGGGGCCGGTAAGCACAAAGTTGAGAACCAGCACACTGCCAACTGCCAGCACCGCCAGGGCGCTGACTACGGTGATGGCGACATTGACACTGATGCAGCCGAGCCGACTGGCAGATACGCCACCCTGATTGACGTTGACCGCCTTGACGCTCTGGTTGCCCACGAACTGGTCGCGGCCAGCATTGTACTGGTCGCCACCCACGTTGTTCTGCGTGCCGCTGACGTTGTTCTGCAGCGGCGGATTAGGCAGGGGCTGTGGTTGTGGTTCGGGAGGGGTGTTGCTCATAGTGAACTCCAATACGGTCGAGATTGCTGGCATTATAGAACCAAGGGTAAGCGCTGTCAAGCCAACAAACGACTCAAGGTGCATTACGAGTTAGCGGGCAAGCGTAGGGGCGGACGAAGCCCGCCCTGGTTAGGGATGCAGGCAAGTGTCGCACACTCAAAGTAACCCTAATAATTGGTGCAAACGTCTAATATCTGGTATAATAGTAGCATCACTGTCAAGGAGGTTGCTATCCCTATCATCATGAAGTTGCGTGAACTTACCGCTGCTATACACGACGAACTGGAACATCTCAGCGGCTGACCAGGCAGCTTAGTAGTGGAGCAAATAGCTAAAGTCGCGCAGACTTGGCGGTTTCATCACTTAGCCTCTAATCATCTATAAACAACTATCTGCAATCTGTAATCCGAAAGGAGCCGACCATGTGCGGAAGATACACCCTCAAGGTAGATACGAGCCAGGTGGCGGCGCGGTTCCACGTGCCGCCCACTGATGTCAGCGTAGAAACCGGGCCACGCTACAACATTGCGCCCAGCCAGATGAACCCAGTGATCATCGCCGATGGGGATAACCATCTCGAACTGATGCAGTGGGGGTTGATCCCGGCATGGTCGAAGGAGGCTAAGACCAGCTACTCGACCATCAATGCGCGGGTGGAGACGGTAGCTACCGCGTCTAGCTACCGCAAGCCGCTGCGCCGCCAGCGCTGCCTGGTTCCCGCCACCGGCTTCTATGAGTGGCAGGTAATCGGCGGCAAGTCGGGGCGCGCAGCGCGGCAGCCGTTCTACTTCACCCTGGCCCAGAATCGCGGCGCTGAAGGCAGCGCGGAGCAGATATTCGCCTTTGCCGGTCTATATGATGTGTGGCGCGGAGCGGATGGCCGCGAGCTACACACCTATACGATCATCACCACCGGCGGCAACGATCTGGTGCTACCTGTCCACGAGCGGATGCCGATCATCATGCCCCGCGAGGTGGAGCAACGCTGGCTCGACCCTACGATCACTGAACCTGATGAACTGCTGGCGCTGCTACAACCCTACCCAGCCGCACTGATGCACGCCTACCCGGTATCCGCAACAGTGAACAGCCCCGCCAATGATGACCAGCACTGCATCACACCCCTGGCGGGGTTAGGACTAGCAGTGCTTGAAAATGGGTTTGCCGTTGCTAGTGTGGTATAATTGTGCCAATAGCTTATAGTTAGAAAGGCAAACTATGGCCCTGGCGCATATATTCACCACATTTGCCAATGGCACTCAGCACTCAGCACTCAGCACTCAGCACTCGGCGCTGGCACAAACAATTACCGTAATCGTCGATGGTAATGGTGGTATCAATTGGGCGGTGCTGGTAGTGGGGCTGGTCGAGATTGCGATTGGCCTTGCCCTGGCCCTAACCCCGCTATGGGTAAGGCGCAACCTGGTCAAGTTGAGCAGCAGCAACGAACGCAGCCGCGACCGCCATGTGCTGCTCTTCACCCTTGCAGGGCTGATGGCGCTTGGCAGTGGGGTCGCCGTGCTGCTCAACAAGGTTGGCCCCGGTGACTCGCTCATCCCGCTGGCGCTTATCGGCGCTGCCGCCACGATTGCGCTTATTCCGGATCGCAGCGACAACCCTGCCGAAGGTGATGAATGATGAGGTTTGGGATGACTGCCCTGGCAGCAGACTATTGCAACACCAATTACCTTTAGTGATGTCATAATTTCTGTAGTGGTGAACCATGGTCCGCCCATAGGCATCAAGCTGAGAAAGTAGGGGGTGAGCCTGGGGGTCTGGGGGGTCAGCCCCAGAGGCTCAAACGCATCAATGCCCATCGTTTGCACCCCCGTTGGCGCTCAGGCCAGCCCATGGTTACAGCCAACCCACCGCACTATATGAGCTTAATAGCTGGGCGCGACACCCTAACCTGCAGGCACAATCCCCGGTTGCCACTGTTACTCAAGATACAAAACGCAAGTCTCTCCTACTTGCTCATCCCTCATCAATTCCCCGAATCATCCGCGCCGCATGGCGAAGCGCATTCTGGGTGGCCTCGCGCTCGGTGGGCATCGGCAGCACGCCTGCATGGGTGGGGTGAGCGTAGAGCCAGCGGATGACCAGATTGCTCACCTCGTCGCGGTGCGATTTACGCTTGGGTGCGTCGCCCAGTAGCGAGAGCTGGATGGGAACAACCTGCCCACCCAACCCTTCACCCGATATGGGTGGGGGGCTTTTTTGCGGGTCGGATGATGGTGGGGATGTGCCAGCAACCATCCACAACTCGGCCAGGCGGGCGGCCAGCACGTCTTCGATCGCGGTGCTGGGCAGCGGGCCGTGCCAACGTAGTTCGCCTTCGCGCACGATGAACACCTCGCGGGCTTCATCATCGCAGGCGGGCAGCACGATAATCGCCTCGTTCACCTGAGCCGCCGCTTGAGGCTCACGTTCGCGGCAGCGCAACACCTCGGCGAGCAGCTGGCGGGCTGCACTCTCGGCTACATAATCATGAGTCGCACTGGCGGCGTAGAGTCGGTCGCGCAGACGGGCCAGCGCGGGTTCATCGTCACCTTGCAGGTAGGCTATCGCCTCGGCTAGCTGGGCCTGGTATGCCGCAGGGGTGATCGCCGCCGCTTTTGAAGCCAGTGCTGGGAAGATGGCCCGAAGCAGGCGCAAGGTGTCGTCCACCTCGCTGCGGTTGGCATAAGGGCCGAAACCTTCGCCCGGCTGATCAGCAGGCTTGAGCGTGGGCAGGCCGTGCTTGGGCTGATGGAGGCGGATGTAATGGCGCGGGGCTGCAGCGGAGCGTTGGGTGTTGTAGCCCGGTTGCAGGCGCACGATCAGCTCCAGTTCCAGCAACTCCGCCGCCAGTTCGCTGCCCACCGTACGCAATTCTAGCTTCACAGTCGCCTCGCGCAAGCCCACCAGCCCACGCAGTACACCTTCATCGCGGGAGTAATAGTTGGCAACTCGTCGTCGCAGGTTGCCCGCCTTGCCGACGTACAGGGCGTTGCCATTCTCGTCGCGCATAATATACACTCCGGCCCGCTCCGGCACCGATGCCAACCAATCGCCAACCGGCTCGACCTCGCGTACTTGTACCAACGGATCGGTGGGCCACTGCCATGCCTGCGGGTCGAAGCGGCTGCCCGGCTTCTTGCGTCTCCCCCAGTATTCTGCGCCTAGCGGACGGCCCATTTCAAGCAGTGCGGCGCGAGTGACGATGCCGCGTTCACGAGCCAGAGTCAGCAGGCGGCAGAACACCTGCCGCGCTAGCCGCGCATCGGCCTCGGCGCGGTGGCGGATGCCCACCGGCAACCCCAGTTCCGCCGCCACGCTGGTGAGGTTGCGCTTGCCCAGGTTGTTGACCAGCCGCACCGCCATCGCCAGTGTATCCAGACGTGGGTTGACGAACGGCGGCTGCCCCAGACGACGCATCTCGGCATTTAGAAACGCCATATCGAAGCCGATATTGTGACCGACAATGATGCGCTCGGTAATGAACGCCCGCAAATCGCCCGCAAGCGCGGCGAACGAGGGTGCGCTGTCAACCATAGTCTGGTTGATGCCGGTATGGCTGACGATGAAGGCGGGTAGGCGGCGGCTGGGGTTGACCACGCGGATGTAGCTGTCGGCGGGGTTGTTGTCATTGCAATCGGGCAGGTAGTGCAGGGCAGCCACCTCGATAATGCGGTTGCTGCTCGCTTCGAGTCCGGTGGTCTCGGTGTCTAGCGCGATGTATTCCATGCTTGCCAGCTCGTCGGCGATGGGCGCAGCTTCATCCCCCACCCCGGCCAGCGCCCACATTCGCCCGCCCAGTGGCTGGAAGCGGCTGGTATCGGCGAGGATGCCGGGCAGCACCCCGCGCCAGACCTCCACGTTGATCCTGGCCGAGTTCTGGCCGGGCAAGGCGCTGAACACGTGGCGGATGAGAGTATCCTCCTCCACGGGCTGGCTCTGTTCGCGAAGATATACGTACGCACGCTGGGCGAGGAAGCCGTAACCACCATTATTGCTGTCGGACATAGAACACCGCCACTTTAGAATAGATGTGCTGCTATTATAGCACGCCAACGAGCGATGTCAAGCGCAGACGGCAGAACGGGTGTGTTACGAGTTATTGGATGAACATAGGGGCGGGCGGTGGCCCGCCCTGGTGGGGGATTGCTGGATCCACTAGGGCAGCCATGAAAAGATGATCTGAAGCGTCGCAAGGATAATAATTATCGTATCTGCCACGGTCGCTATGCGTCTCAGGCGGCGTACTGGTTCTGACCGCGCTGCGCCATCCCCAGCCTCAGCATTAAGAAATGACAGCGAACATATGACCAAGCCGATCGCAGCAAGCGCCAACGTAAACCACGTCTCGCCTTCCCTACTTGATATGGTGGGTGAGGTTGCCGCATTCCACACTATAAACAGGCTCATAAACAAAGCGAAGACGGAGAAAGAGCCGCCAATGGCGAAAAACGGCTCGAAGGGCAAATCAGCAGATCTAGAGCTAGCTGGACTTGGTGGGGGCTGTATCAGCTGGCCGCTGCTATATATTGATGGTAGTTCAGCTTTAGCCTCTGGCAAGGCAAACGGTGCAATCGGCTTGACCGTTGTCGGGGCGAAAGCGGCTGGACCAATATAATCAGGTTACCTGCGTGCCGGTTGGATACGGCCCGGCCCCGTCGGCGGGCGATGGCGCGTTATCGGGCATCGCCTCTGCTGTGCTAGAATCAAAGTCAGATGGCTGCATTGGCTGTTTCCTTTAGCCGTTAGTGTGATTATTACCTACGCCGATTATATCACGATTCCCCCCTTTTTCGGCAAATTGGTGGAAAACCCCTTGACAAGCACCGAAGGTTAAGTTATAATAGGTCATGATGACAGGTTATGAACACCTGTTACCATAACGCAAGGGTAACTACGAAAGGAAAGACACCATGAACCTCAAGTCATTCATCCAGCGCCATCAGATTGCCAGCTATTTCGTTTTGACCTACACCATCTCCTGGCTGGGCGCTCTACTCGTGGTTGCGCCAAATCTGATTAGTGGTTCGAGGATAACGACCATAAATGGCCTGATCATGTTCCCGGTAATGCTGCTAGGGCCAAGCATCGCAGGTATCGCTATGACTGCCATCGCTGATGGCAAGAGTGGGCTACGGGATCTGCGCTCCCGCATGGGCCGCTGGCGCGTGGGGGGACAGTGGTACGCAACGATACTCATTCCCCCAGTACTGATTATGCTCGTCCTTCTAGCCCTCAGCACCATGGTGTCGCCCGATTTTACCCCTCGCCTCTTCCTCTGGGGCTTGCTGTTTGGCATTCCTGCAGGGTTCCTCGAGGAGATCGGCTGGACTGGCTATGCCTTCCCTAAGATGTGCCTGAAGCAAAGCCCGTTGAGGGCCAGCCTCCTGCTGGGCGTACTCTGGGGGCTGTGGCACTTGCCGGTGATTGACTTTCTTGGGGCCGCAAGTCCGCACGGCACATACTGGTTGCCCTACGCGCTCGCCTTCATCGTTGCCATGATTGCGATGCGAGTCCTGATCGCCTGGGTCTACTCCAATACTAGCAGCGTTTTGTTGGCTCAACTGATACATATAAGCTCGACGGGTTCTCTGGTCATGCTCAGTCCTACACTAATCGCCCCAGCGCAGGAGGCGCTGTGGTATTGGGTTTATGCCGGGGCGCTGTGGGTAGTGGTGGCAATTGTCACCATCACGTATGGCAAGCGATTGATGCGGAAATCGCTTGTAGTCGCGGCGCTATAACCGCCAAACAATCGGCTGTGGTGCACTTATCTGCGCCATGATACTCTACCTCCAAAGAAAGGGACAGGTCTAACATGAATACGAATACGGGTAACGGTGTCTACAAGCTACAGATCGCGGCATTCATCATACTTTGCGTTGGTCATGGCTGGAATGGGGCGACCTTCAGCCCGGTGGACGATGTACCCAACACGTTTGCCCATCTCATACTGGCGCTGCTGCTGCTGTTGCTCTTCGGTGTACAGTTCTTCACCGCGCATGACGCTGATGTGCGCGGCGTGGCTACCGCGCATTGGGGGCAGATCGGCATCACCGTGCTGGCTGTCATTACCATCATTGCCGACGCAGTGCTGATTACAATTGGTCAGGCCAATCCCGACACGGATAGTGTAGGGGTACACGACTTCACTGACTGGGTGCCAGCTACCTTGACGTTGCTCGGCTCGTTCCTGTGGCTGGCGGGACAGGTGATGGCCCGCCAGGGGAACACCACCGCTAACAAAGCGATAAGCCA
>JANXYP010000237.1 GCA_025355955.1 Chloroflexota bacterium | reverse complement strand
CCGCTGCGGGGCCAGATCCACAACAGCAACAGCTACGCTCTCGCCGCCGCCGTCAGCCGCTATGGTGGCGAAGCGATCAACCTGGGCATCGCCCGCGACAACGTGGCCGACCTCAGCGCCAAGATTGATGCGGGCCTCGCGCTCAAGCCGGATTTGTTTGTCACCTCGGCGGGGGTAAGCCTGGGCGATTACGATATTGTCAAGAACGTGCTAAACGAGCGCGGGCAGATGAACTTCTGGAAGGTGAATCTGCGCCCCGGCAAGCCGCTGACCTTTGGCCGCCTCGCAGGTGTGCCGCTGCTGGGCTTGCCCGGCAACCCGGTCTCCTCGTTGGTAACCTTCGACATCTTTGGCCGCCCCGCCTTGCAGAAGATGCAGGGCAAGCCGGTGCGCGACTTCCCTGCTGCTACCGCTACGCTGACCGAGCCGCTACGCAACGGTGATGGCCGCCGCTTCTACGCCCGGATGTTGGTTGAGCGTAACCCCAGCGGCGAATACACCGCCCGCAGCGCCGGGCAGCAGGGCAGTGGGGTGATGAGTACATTCACCCGCGCCAACGCCTATGTGGTCGTTCCCGAAGATGTCACCTTGCTTCCCGCAGGCAGCAAGGTGCAGGCGCTGATGTTCGATTGGAGCGATGAGGTATTTTAGCACATCCGCTATTAAAACGCGCAGGATGGGTGGAAAGTTGCACAAGGGGGTGTATTGAGGCGAGCATCGTGCGTCTTTCCATTTACCATTCATTACTCCGAGGCTTATATGCGCCATCTGACTATCCACGGCCACTTCTACCAGCCACCCCGCGAGGATCCGTTCACCGGCGAGATCCCCCGCGAGTATGGCGCACAGCCGTACAGCAACTGGAATGAGCGCATCACCGCCGAGTGTTATCGCCCGCTGGCGGAGATGGGCCTGTTCGACTATATCAGCTTCAACGTTGGGCCGACGTTGGCGGGATGGCTGGAGCAGCACGCTCCTGATGTTTATAGCGCGATGCTCGATGCAGATCGGCGCAACGTGGCGCGCTACGGCGTGGGCAATGCCATCGCCCAGGTCTACAACCATGTGATTATGCCGCTTGCCAGCCGGGCCGATAAGCAGACGCAGGTGGCATGGGGGCTGGCCGACTTCCAGCATCGCTTTGGCCGCAAGGCGGATGGAATGTGGCTGCCGGAGACGGCAGTGGACATCGAGACGCTAGAGGTGCTGGCCGATGCGGGTATAAAGTTCACCATCCTTGCCCCCTGGCAGGCGCGCAACAGCGCAGTGGATACCAGTGAGCCGCATATTGTGCGGCTGCCCAGTCGTCGCAGCATCGCCATATTCTTCTTCCACGACGGCCTGTCGCGCAACCTGCAGAACAACCCGCCGCTGACCGAAGATGCCGCCCGCTTCGCCGAGATTGACCTCCCGCTAGGCGCAGCCTGGGACAAGTTCAAGCGCGAGGAAGACCAAATCGTAACCATTGCAACCGACGGCGAATACTACGGCCACCACTTGCAGGGCCGCGACGGATTTCTGCGCGATCTGCTGCTGACCGAAGCGCCGCAGCGCAACTGGCGCGTCACCTACCCGGCCCTCTACCTGCGCGAACATCCGATTATGACCAACGCAGAGATTGCCGAGAATACGGCGTGGAGTTGCTACCACGGCATAGACCGCTGGCGCGATGCCTGCAATTGCTACCCTGGTCAGGGCGAGTGGAAGAAACCGTTTCGCGCCGCGCTCACCCACGCCGCTGAGGCGATTGACGCATACTACGAGGCTGAGGGTGGCCCGCTCTTGCGCGACCAAAACGCCGCCCGCAACGACTACATTCGGGTTAAGCTGGGCGAGATCGAGGCGGGCGAGTTCGTGCGCCTGCACGCCAGCCACCGACTCGACGAGCGCGACAGTCAGCGGGCAGCCTGGCTGCTGGAGGCGCAGTATTACCGCCAATTGATGTTCACCAGTTGCGCCTTCTTCTTCGACGAGTTCGCCCGCATCGAGCCAACCAACGCGATCGCTTACACTGCCCGCGCTCTTATGCTCACCCGCCAGGCCACCGGCGTAGACTTGCAAGAGCAGTTCAAGGCCGCGCTTCGCAAGATCCGCGGCCAGCGCAGCGAAATGACTGGCGAACAGATTTACCGCTACATGGTAATGAAGGAACCGGTAGAGCGGCTACGATAGTTGCAAGTTGCAAGTTGCAAGTGTTAGAAGCATGGTGTGGCAAAAAGCCTCTCCCAGCGGGAGAGGTTTGGTGAGGGAGAATGTTGAGATGCAACTTATGCTCATCGAAAGTGCAAACTAATGACTGACGCACCACAATCTACAATTAAAGCAGGCGCGATCATCCTCGCGGGGGGCGAGAGCCGCCGCATGGGGCAGGACAAGGCCATGCTGCGCCTGCCACCGCCCGATGGCCCGCGCGTGATTGACCATGTGATTAGTGCGCTGGCGCAGGTGGTGGTGAAGCAAGAGATGATCATCGTCGGCGCGGGCCGCGAGATGCTGGGCCTGCCGACGGTGCCAGACGTGCTGGCGGGGCAAGGGCCACTGGTCGGCCTATATAGTGGGCTGCGCGAGGCGGTGCGTGAGTGGAACTTCGCGGTTGCCTGCGACCTGCCGCTGCTACAACCTGCCTTGCTACGTGGCCTGCTTACCCTGGCGACTAATGAAGGCGGGGCGGCGCAGGGCGAACAACGGTTCGCCCCTACAGAGAATGAAGGCGGGGCGGCGCAGGGCGAACAACGGTTCGCCCCTACAGAGGGCGAAGCAATGCTACCATTGCAACCTGAATACGACGCAATCGTGCCGTTGCTGGATAAAGCCCAAACCGCCTGCGCCCTCTATCATCGTCGCATCGTGCCGACCATCGAGCGGCTGCTGGCCGAGGACGTGCGTAGCCTGCGCGAGTTGCTGGCCACAATTAACGTGCGATATGTGGGAGAGGCCGAGTTGCGGCAGTGGGATGTGGAACTGGTGAGCTTCGTCAATCTGAATACGGCGGGGGATTATGCGCGGGTAGTCGCAATGATGCAGGCGGCTACAGACCGAGGGTGACACGTAGGGCGGCATCTACGAGGTGCATGGCGGGGCAGTAGCCGAGCATCGAGTCTATATCGCTGATGAGGGCGGTTATTAGGTTATCGGTCATTATTACAGAGTCAAGACGCAATCCCATCTGCTTTCCAGCATAGCTGCTCTTATGGAACATAACTCGTGTTGGCCCTGTTCGAGACAGATTAGAGGTTATCATCGCCAGTATAAGCTGCGGGAGTCTCGTGTCCACAGTGGTATCCTGAACCACCAGCGCAGGTCTCCTTTCAATGTCTATTTGATTTGAATATTAGTAGTAGACCCTGACAACATCGCCACGCCTAATCTTCATCGTATATCTCCATACCCGGCGCGTGCCAGTCCTCCTCAAATATCTTATAGCGGAAGTGGTTGGCAAGCGCCTGCTCTTTCGTCCAACCCAGATCATAGATGGTTAGCCGCTTCTTCGGCTTCTCCGTAGCACCATTTGTGTGTAGCACATCGCTTCCGTTGGGCAGGTTGATAGCACTTGGCTGCCGCTGTTGCCGCAGCCTGCGGGTGCGCCGCTGAGTCGCCAGTTTCTTCTTCTCTGGCAGTGTAGTAACCATTTGCGATTGCCTCCTTTATATAAGGATATTATACCACAGCCCCGCAACTAGATCGCTCCCCGCGACTTCAGTTCCAGGTATTTGTTGATCACCGACACGTTCAGTTTGTCGGCAGGCACGTCCAGGGTAAGCACGCCATGCTGGTTGAGGATGTCGAGGACTTCGCGGCGCTCTTGCAGCAGCTTCTGGGCGACCACCTGCTCGTAGACTGCGGCAGAGTTCTGGGGCGGGTTGGTGGCAGCGGCAATCACAGGCGCGTTGCTCATCGTCACCGTAATTGGCAGGTAACGGGGTACCAGGCGGCTGACGTGGCGTACCAGCGCCTGCGAGGCATCGGGGTCTACCAGATCGGTGAAGAGTACGACCAGGGCGCGGCGGCGGAACTTGAGGGCCAGGTAACTGAGGGCAGTGGCGTAATTCGGCTCGGTGGCCTGCGGCTGGATGTTGTAGAGGGTGTCCAGCGCAGTGATGAACTGCTTGCGTCCCCGATCCGGAGCCAGCCAGGTCAGCACATTGTCCGCGAAGGCGAGGATACCGACGCGATCGCCGCGCAGGGTGGCGATGTAGCTGAGGAGCAAGGCGGTGTTCACTGCATAATCGAGCTTGGCAAGTGGGCCGATCGGCGAGGTCATCAGCCGCCCGGCATCAAGCGCGATGATCACCGTCTGGCTGCGTTCGGTCTGGTAGTCCATCGCCACCGGGAAATGGCGGCGGGCAGTGGCGGGCCAATAGATGCGGCGGTAGTCGTCGTCGGAGTTGTACTCGCGCAGCCGCTCGAACTCGCTGCCCATCCCCAATTGGCGCACCCGCTTCAGGCCCACCTCGTAAAGCTGATCGCGACGGGCCAGCAATTCGTACTTGCGTACCTCCAGCAGGTTAGGGTAAACCTTCACCTCTTGCGCGGCGGGAACTACCGCCTGGCGCAGCAGCAGGCCGAGCGGGGTGAGCCAGCGCAGGTTGATGTTGGCAAACTGATAGTCGCCACGACGGTGGGGAGTAGCCGCATAGGTGTTGCTGGCCGCATCGCCGCGCTGCACCATGCCGCTGAGGTTGTCCGCGCCGCTGAGGGCGAACTGGAAGGGCGGCTCGTCACGAAGCAGGTAGCTTACAGCGCGATTGTCGTTGGGGTTGCGCGGGCGATAAACCAGGCGCAACGTAATCGGGTTGGGTGCGGCAATACTTAGCTTGCTCTCGCAGACGCGATGTACCTCAAGCTCGTGCGGCCCTGCTGCATTGCGATAGTCATATACCAGCAACAACAGGGATAGCAGCGCGTAGCCAAGCGCGATGTAGAACACTGGCGGCACGAACTGGCTGAGGATTAGCAGTGGCGCGGCTCCCAGCAGCACGATTAGCGCTCTTGTGGTCGGAATGGGCATAATGCTGAGTTTTGAGTTTTGGGTTTTGAGTTTTGAGTTCGGATGAACATAGGCAAATCTACTCCTTGATGTCAATCCTGGTGTAGGGGCGGATTGCGTCCGCCCTGTCGCCTCGCATGATGCTAATCCTGGTGTAGGGGCGGATTGCCGCCCGCCTTGAGTTTTGAGTTGGGTTGAGAGCAGGCAAGGCTATGCCTTTCCAGGCAATTAGAATCGGTCGGTCTCCAGCGGCACGATAAACAGGATGGCAATCAGCGCGTAGATCGCCAGGCTGACCCCCACGTTGAAGAAAGCGATGACGAAGGAGAGCAGGTACAGCCCTGGGGCAAGCAGGCCGCGCCCGGCGTGTGACCTTACCAGCTCCATATCTACATCACTGCCCACCAACCGCCCACCCCTCACCCCATACATCCACAGCAGGTAGAAGACTGACGAGGTGATGAACATCACACCACTGTAGAACTCCGCCGCGAAGTAGCCGTCAGGTTTAGTTATATATTCGCCCAGCAAGGCAGTAGGGTAGGGAATGAACGAAACGCACATCAAGAACAGGATGTTGAGACTGATCAGCTTGCGGTTCATCCGCCGAATGTAGCGGAAGGTGATATGGTGGTTGACCCAGATGATGCCGATAATTGCGAAGCTGAGGATGTAGCTGATATATTTGCCTACTGTCGCATCGTTGAACACGGCGCTGGCCAGGTCTTGGTTGGCTTTCAAGGTTGGCAAAGTAAACTGTAGCGCCAGCAAGGTAATCGCCACCGCGAACACGCCATCGCTGAAGGCTTCGAGGCGGCTCATGCCCGCGCTTTCGCTGCTGGCGCTGTCGCGCTCGGCAGGCGGGACTGATTCGTTCTGCTTGTGGTCTGGTTGTGTTTGCATCGGCATCATGTTTGTTTCTCATTTGTAGGCTAAAAGCGATCGCCTGCGTTCGGTAGGAAGAAGATCAGCGCAACCAGCAGGGTAATGCCAACGCTGACCGGCACGCTAATGAAGGCGAAAATGAACGCAACTGCGTAAAAAGCGTTACCTAGTTGGCTGGCCTTTTCGCGGCCTTTCAATACAGCATCAGGTATTCCCTCATCCACCAGGCGGTGGCCGCGACTAACGTAGATCCAAAGCCAGTTGAAAATGATGCCCATCACCAGCAGCGTGCCGCTGTAGACCGCTGCGGCGGTGTTCAAGTTGGCGCTATGTTGAACTCCCTGATTCAGCACCTCAGCCTTGATCGCATCGCCCAGCAACTCGGTAGGGAAAGGGATGAACGAGGTTGCCAGCAAGAGTAGCAGGTTGATGTTGAGCAGGCTTCGGCTCGAGTGTTTGACATACTTGAAAACCACATGGTGATTGATCCAGATGATGCCAATAGTGAGAAAGCTAATTAGATAAGCAAGATAGACCGGCCATTCATCGCCAAGATAATCCAACAGGCTCTGGTTTGCCAGATCGGTGCTGAAGTTTGGCACATGGATGTCCAGCACTAGCAGGGTGATGGCGATGGCAAACACGCCATCGCTGAAGGCTTCGAGGCGGTTGGTGCCTTCGTCCTGCTCGGCAGTGGCTGCGACTGATGGCTCCGTCTGGGGTGCGCTTTCCTTGATACGATCCTGGCTGGTCATGGGGTTATCCGTTCCTAATACCCGATCAACTAGTTGGAGTGGCAAAATCAGTGTTGTTGATGTTGCACCAGGGCGGGCAGCCACCCGCCCCTACGATTTGCTGCACTGCCTGGTGGAAGGGGTATATGATTTAACCGCTTTAGCATACCACCAGATCCGCAGGAAAGCTATAGGCCAGGCGTTTTAGTTGCGTTAGAAAAGGTCGTGTATCCTATCTAATCTGCAATCTGCAATCTGCAATCCTTAGCGTGGCACTTCCAGCCGCCCCAGGATGCGCTGCACCGCAGTGTCGGCGGTCAGCCCCTCGATTTCGGCTTCAGGCTTGAGGATGATGCGATGGCGGTAGACGGGGCGCGCGAGGAACTTCACGTCGTCGGGAACGACGTAGCCGCGATTCTGCATCGCCGCCCACGCCTTGGCCGCCAGCAGCAGCGATATGCTGGCGCGGGGGCTGCCACCCAGCACCAGATCGGGGCTGCGGCGGCTCTCGGTTGCCAACGCAGTAATGTAGCCGAGGATGGCCTCATCTACCTGCACGCCTTTTATTTCTGTGCGCGCCTGGGCAATTGCCGGTTCGCCAAGCAGCCGGCGTAGACCGGTGGCGGACACATTCTGCGCATCGAAGCCGCTGTTGTAGTTGCGTAGCACCTGCATCTCCGCCTCAGTCGGTGGATAATCAATCACAATCTTGAACAGGAAACGATCGAGTTGCGCCTCCGGCAAGGGATAAGTACCCTCGAACTCGATGGGGTTCTGGGTCGCCAGCACCATGAACACGGCGGGAAGCGGGTGGGATACGCCATCAATGGTCACCTGCCGCTCCTGCATCGCTTCCAGCAATGCCGACTGGGTTTTGGCCGGGGCGCGGTTGATCTCGTCGCCCAACAACAGCCCGGTAAAGATCGGCCCCTTACGCAAGTTGAAAGTGCTGGTGGCGAGGTCGAAAACGTTGGTGCCAATTATGTCGGAGGGTAGCAGGTCGGGGGTGAACTGCACCCGTTTGAACTCGGCGTTGACCATATAAGCTAGAGTGCGGGCCATCAGCGTCTTGGCAGTGCCAGGCACGCCCTCCAGCAGCACGTGGCCGCCACTGAGCAGGGCAATCACCATCAGGGCGAACGCCTCGTCCTGGCCGACGATGACCTTGCGTCGCTCCTGTTCAATCGCCGCATAGATGTCGCGGGTTAGCAAAGCTGGCTCCTCTGCGGCACAGGCCGCTGGTTTGTTGCGCTCATTATACCTGTTGCCCAGTTTAGGCGCAAATCCAAATCAATGGTGCAGTTCACAGTTTGGCAGTCGCGCACCAAGGCGGACGCAATCCGCCCCTACGCATCGGGTGCGCGTCACGTTCTTGCATAGCCAACCAGGGCGAACAACGGTTCACACCTAATGATTTTTGACCACCAAAATCGGTAATGAAGCAGAGGTAGCGGTGGGCTGCACTCGACCATTGGCATCAAACCAAGCAAACAGCCCACGTACCTCATGCTGATTTGTTCCTTATGCTGATGGCTCTCTGGGGGTCTGGGGGGTGCAGCCCACCGCTGCTGCCCGCCCGCTATACTGTGGGTTGGCTATATCCCTGACCGTGCCGCGCCGCCAGCGGGGTAGCATAGGATGGGCATTGATGCGCTTGAGCCGCTAGGGGCTGAACCCCCAGACCCCCAAGCTCATTCCCTACTTTCTTAGCTCGCTGTCTATAGGTGAGTGCAACCAACCCTACAGCAACTTGCAGCTTGCAGTGCGCCTCATCTTCTTGCCCGCACCTTCGTTTGCATGGTACAATTCAACAACGATGGGGTAGGAGGCAACGATGCCGCAACGTGAACCCGCTGATGCTGATGGGGCAGGCTGATTAAAGGAGCAGAGCATGAACGTGGGGATAGGCGGCAACGAACGGCAGGGTAGTGTAATCGTAGCTTTGCAGCATCCGCAGCAAGGTGCGGCGGCGTTGCAGTTGGCGGTGGCGGTGGCGCAAGCTTGGGGCAGACCATTGGCGCTGGCCGCGACGGTGGAGGTAGCCCGCGAGGAGTCGTTGAGCGAAGGCACAATCCGCGCTCAAGAGTTGCGCCAGCAGTTGGGTGAGCTGGTCGCCGCGCTGCCCGGCAGGGCCGCAGTCAATAACCCAGCTGCAACCGAGGCAGCGAACGCCAGCGTGAGCGGCCCGGGCAAGCCCAACATTCGCACGGTAGTGCGGGTGGGGCGCGAACGTTGGGTCGAGCTACGCGAGTTGGCGGTAGAGGAGCGGGCCGCGCTGCTGGTCATCGCCCTCGACAACGCGATTGACCCCCAGGCACCGCTGCTGCTTGGCAGCACGCTGATTGAGCAGGCGCTAGCCGACGCACCCTGCGATATGGTGTTGGTTCGCGGCGCAGGCACACAGGATGACGGGCAGACGGGCGACGTATTGCTAGCAGTACGCGGTGGCCCCTACGCCGACCTGGCCCTCGACATCTCCGAGGCGCTGTGCCACACTGAACCGGCGCGGAAGATCACCACCTTGCACGTGGTGCGCCAGGATCTGCCAGTGGTACAACAGGTGTACGAGGAGATGCCCTACAGCCGCTTCCGCACCCGCCTGGAAGCGAATGGGCGGGTGCAGCGGCGGCAGGTTGCCAGCCGCAATGTGGAGCAGGCGGTACTCAGCGAGGCGGCGCGACACAACTGGACCGTGCTTGGGGTGGGGGCTAGCGAACGGAGCAAGTCGCTGCCAGGCAACAGCCCCCTCAGCCGGGCGCTGGGGCCAATCCCCGCCGCCGCGTTGATTAACGCGCCACGCAACATCGCCCTGGTCAAGACCCGCCGCCCGGTTGCCCCGGAAATCAGCCAGTATCGGGCGGCCACCACTAGCAGCTTCGCGCTCGACCCCGAAACCCTGTCGCTGATAGTGGACAAATGGTTCGCGGAGAATACCTTCCACGCCAACGAGTTCCGCGACCTCGACCGGCTGGTGGCGCTGAAGCGTAGCCAGGGGCTGACCATCAGCCTGGGCCTGCCCGCGCTGAACGAGGCGGCCACCGTCGGCAAGGTCATCAGCGTGCTGAAGGAAGCGCTGTATGAGCGGGTGCCGCTGCTCGATGAGATCGTGCTGATTGACAGCAACTCGGAGGACCGTACCCGCGAGATTGGCCGCGAATTGGGCATCCCCGTCTACATCCACCAGCAGGCGCTGCCCGAAGCGGGCGCAGCGCTGCACGGCAAGGGCGAAGCGCTGTGGAAGAGCCTGCACCTGCTGAAGGGTGACATCATCGTCTGGGTAGATACCGACATCACCAACATGACCCCGCAGTTCGTCTACGGGCTGGTTGGCCCGCTGCTGGCCGAACCGCGCATCAAGTACGTAAAGGGCTACTACCGCCGTCCGATCAAGTCCGGCACGATACTGGCCGAGGAGGGTGGTGGACGGGTCACTGAACTGACTGCCCGTCCGCTGTTCAACCTGTTCTACCCCCAGCTATCAGGGCTGATCCAGCCGCTCAGTGGCGAATACGCCGGGCGGCGTGAGGTGCTGGAACAGCTCCCCTTCTTCAGCGGCTACGGAGTGGAGACTGGCCTGCTGATTGATATGCTGGAGCGCTACGGCCTCAGCGCCATCGGCCAGGTCAACCTCGGCCAGCGCATCCATCGCAACCAGTCGCTGCGCGCCCTCAGCACCATGTCGTTCGCCATTATGCAGGTGATCCTGGAGCGCGTCGAGCAGCGCCGCGAGATCAGCCTGTTGGCGGGCATCAACCGCAGCATGAAGCTAATCAAGTTCGCCGACGACCAGCTATCGCTCGAACTGAAGGCCGTCCACGACACCGAACGCCCCGCCATCGCCAGCATCACAGCATATAGTAAGGTGCGGGAGGCGTTGCGCTTGGTGGGAGTTGAAGGTTGAAAGTGGATAGTGCAGGGATAGGCTACACTCGCCTTGCCGAAGCTTCATCCCACCAATCGAGGGCAACAATCCTGGTGTAGGGGCGAATCGCATACGCCCAGTTGAAGCGTAACAATCTCCATTGAAAGTGCCGAAATCGAGGCGTTGGGTAATAACCCCAAGTTCATCACGCTGGTCGAGGAGGCGATGAGCAGCCTGCGCGAGAATGGAGGCACGCCTGCCGAGGGGTTCCACCGCGAACTGGGTTTCTTAATCAGACTTGCATAGGCGAACGAAAAGCCCGCGCCATTACTGGTGCGGGCTTTCGGGTGGTGGAGATGGGGGGAGTCGAACCCCCGTCCAAAGAGCGTTGTCGCAAATATACTACAAGCGTAGTCAGCGTTTTGCTTTAGCCTATGGCACGTCCGCTGACGAACTTACCTTAGGCAGGCTACCTGGTCTTAGTCAAGGCTTAGGCTGCGCTCAACCTTGAAGCACCCCGAACTTGATTACGCTGGCTGCAGCCCGTCGGGGCAGGATTGCAGCACAACGTCGCGGCTAATTAGGCAGCGAGGGCGACTTGATTATAGTTGCCGTTTGTGTTTTTGCCTGAGTTTAACGAGTATCAAGCGCCTCGGCTTGCAATTTACTAACCTCACCCCCTGTCGAAACCGGGCATCCCCATGTTTGGACTGGTGTGTTGCCAGTAACCTTATTATACCATATCAGCAGGATTTTTGCCAGTGCTGAGTGCTGAGTGCTGAGTGCTGAACAACGTATAAACAAAGTTCTAATGTTCTCCCCTCCTGGTGGGAGGGGCTGGGGGTGGGGCCGTGCCAGCCGCACGAATACCCGCTGCAATTTGGGCCAACGTATCTTCGGCAGTCACCAGCTTATCGAGAGAGTAGATCTGAATGGCCGCCAGGTCATATTCATCCTGGGCTGGGTCATTGTTCTCATAGAGGATGCGAATTAGCCAATCATACAGGTCGGCGAGATAGCGGCGGTAGTTGTAGAAGGCGAACTGGGCGAGGTCAATCTGCTTTATACCGCCCGCCCGCCAGTAAACCTGGAGGAAGTGGGCAAGGTGGGAGGCGGTGAAGGCTTGCAGGTCATGCTCGGCGGGGGCAAGACTGATACCCTCCCAGTCGAGGATATGGGCGTTGCCCTGTGCGTCCACGATCAAGTTGAGTTCATGTATATCGGTGTGGCATAGCACCAGTTCAGGTTGCTTATTCACCACAATCTGGTGCAGGCCGAATAGGTGGGCAATGTGATCGGCCAGCGCGGGGTGGTAGGGCAGCAACAAATCGCGCAATTGCTGCTGGCTCTGACGATGATGCGGCCCAATATTGTCCAGCGCCGCCAGATCGCGTTCCAGTTCCACTACAAAAGCGATGTCGAAGGCCGATGATGCAGGCAGCGGTGAATGTAGCTGATTGGTGGCAAGGTGCAGCGCGGCTACATCGCGGGCTAGTTGGTCACGCACCTGAGCGGGCCACGTGCTGCTATCTTCCGGCAAATTGTTGCCCGTAACGTAAGGAAAGAGGATAAGCGGCATCCCCTCAAACGCTGACCGCAATTGACCATCAGTAGTAGGCAGTGGCGCGACCACACTGGTTAGCAACTGGCGGCTGTACAGCTCGGTGGTGATTGCTAGATAGAGGTCAAGGTTGTCGCGGAACCCTTGCGCCTGCCGACTGTGCGGTAGCAGTTTGGCGAAGTAGCGGCTGCCATCAGCGCAGTCCAGCACGTAAGCAATGCTCAACTCGCCCTTCGGCACGAAGGTGAGCAAGGTTGCGTCAATAACGTATTCTGCATTTATCTGCTGGAGAAGGGCAGGATGATTGATAGGTGGTTCGATTTTCATCAGTGCTGCTAGCTTACTGTCAGCTTTGTCATCAAGTCTGCGGGACTGAGAACCGGGATGGCGGTGGCAGCAAAGCCTTCATCTCCGGTGACAATGGCATCAAGGCCAGCGATAACCACGCAGGCAGTCTGCAGATCATCCTCAAAGTCACTGCCGGACAGTGCGGCAGCCTGCTCCAACGCAAAGCGGTCAACTGTGCAGATCTCCAGTGTTTTCAGGCAGGTAATCACATCAGTGAAGGCTTCTAGCAATGCCCGCTCCCCGCCAATCTCCTTGACCCTGGTTAGGTCTGCCAATGTAGAAGACATCAGTCAACGAGTTGGCGGTTATGTAGATGGCGATCATGCCTTCATCTTTGGCCTGAAATACCCGCTTGGCATCTTCGACGAAATGCTCACGCTCCAACAGCAAATCAAGTAGCACGTTATTATCAAGCAGGATTTTCATCGGCCCTACTTCTCCATGCGATGTTCGTCGAGCCATTCTGCGACCTCTTCATCGGTGGGGGTGGCTGATTAGTTTTCATCCCGCCGAGCAGCAACTCGACGCTATTGTGCTTAGGATCGTCCAAGCTGGAAAGCGAGGTTACAGCTTCCGGCATCATGGTAGAGTTTGTCTGTTGCCCTATTTGGTTGGCGATCTCATGCAGCAAGCTGGTAAGCATCGGCAAGGGCAAGTGCTGAACTGCCTCCAACGCCCTCGCATAACTCTCCGCAGGCTGCATACCGCTTCCATTTTGATGCCTACCGGATTGTAAGTCACGTTCTGTATCAGAATAAGTCTGCACCATAGTACACCTCCTATACTCAGATCTATTATAACACTTGGCATCAACCACCATGTTGGCTAACGAAATCGTAGGTGGCTTGCAGCACGCGGGCGCGGTCATGGTCTACGGTGATGACGTGGTTGGAGTTGTCCAGCCAGATTAGCTGCTTGTCGGCGGAGCCAACACTGTCGTAGATAATCTGGGCGCTAGGTGGCGGGGCGGTGGTGTCATGATGGCTGTGCATAATCAGGATGGGCGCTTTGATTACGCCGAGGTTGCGGCGCACATTTTTGATCAGCACCAATACTTGATGAGCGGCGTGGCTGGGAGTACGCAGGTAGCTCCAGATCTCCTTCACCGCTGCTTTGTCGCGCACGCTAGACTTCTGCTCCATGGTGCGTTGTTCACTGCCCTGCCAGCGCACAATGTGCTTGGCGAATGGAGCGATGGGAGCCAGCCAGCTATCAATATAGATGGGCGTAGATAGCGCGACGATACCCGCCAACTTGCTATCCACCTTGCCCGACAGACGTTCGGCCTGATAGAGCGAGAGTAGTCCGCCCATGCTCAAGCCGACGAGGAAGACGCGCTCACACTCGGCAGCGAGCCTGGTGTAGCCGTAGTCGACCGCGTTGGCCCACTGCTGCCAGCGGATGCGCTGCATATCTTCGGGGCGAGTGCCGTGGCCGGGTAGCAGCGGGCCAGCTACGGTGTAGCCACCGCGCTCATGCAGGTAGCGGGCGACCGGCAGCATCTCCGGCGGGCTGCCGCTGTAGCCATGCACCAGCAGCACGCCTGTCCCATTGCCCGCCATGTAGAATGGTTCAGGCGCAGGGTGGCCGCGATAAACAACCTCTGGGTCGAAGGCGACACGTTTAGTCATAATTCCACCTTACTAAATGCCCTTTCCAGGGTTGCCAGCGCCCGCTGCTTGTACTCGGTGGGGAAATCGTGGTAGCTCTGGGTGTGCGCCGAGCGGGGTGTGACCCACAACTCGCGCGGCTCGCCCGCCGCATCGTAGAGGGCGTAGGCATCGGATGGGTCTACCACCTCGTCCTCGCCCGCGTGAATGAGCAGCAGCGGGCGCGGCGAGATCCAGTTGACGGCATTGACGGCATCGTACTCGCCCGGTTGAGCTTGCAGATGATCGGTCAGGGTGGCGGCAGTCAGGTGGCTGAGGGGAATAGAGATCAAGCTTGGATAGCCCTGGTAGCGGATGCGGCTCAGGATCTCCTCCTGGAGGCTGGCGAAGGCGCAGTCGGTAATCACCGCCTTGAGATCGGTATATTCGGCGGCGGCGAGAATGGCAGCCGCGCCGCCCATCGAGAAGCCCCAGATGGCGATCTTGGCGTAGCTGTGGGCTAGCAGCCATTCGATGGCCGCGCCTACGTCGTGAGCCTCCTGTGCGCCCATGGTGACACGTTCGCCGTCGCTCTGGCCGCTACCGCGCTGGTCGTAGGCGAGCACGTTGTAGCCCGCGATCACCAACCAGTTGGCATATTCGAGCAAGGTGTCATGATTGCTGCCGTAGCCGTGCAACAGAATAACGCTGCCTTTGGCTTCAGCAGCGGTTGCGCCGTTGTTGCTGGCTTTGTATCCGCGATAGCTGTAGGCGGGGAAGAAGTGGCCGCGCAGCACCAGGCCGTCGTTGGTGGTGAGGTTGACCCGCTGATAGCCAGTTAGCCCCAAGTCGGCAGGGTCGGCGCGGAACATTGAGCGCCCTGGCTGAGTGAGACGGTCGAGGGCGTACTGGTCGAACTGCCAGCGGGCCAGCGCAGCAGCGGCAATGCCCGCCCCCAGTGCGGCGGTGATGATCAGCGGGCGAGGCAGGCGGCTGCGCGAGGGTTCGTAGGGGCGAACCGTTGTTCGCCCATTGGAGTGCTGAGTGGTCAAGGGGATTGCTCCTTCACGGTAGGGATGGCATATGCTGTAAGTATTCTACCATATAGGCGTGGGTGAGGACAAATTAGTGCTAGGGACACGGGGAAGGCGTAAAGTGGGCAACGAAGCTGTAGCTAGGTTTATTTTTCCCATCGCTGACACTACCGGCAAGCCAGACATTGCCCACAGCATCTTTGGTTATAGTAGTGAGATGCGCGTTTGCCATTGAAGTAGGCAGGGCTATCTCAGACCATGCTTTGCCATCCCAGCGCATAAGTTGGCGTTGGTCCTGATCATAATCTCCACTAGATTGCCATGTACGCCTGATCATCCAGACATTGTCGGGGGCGAGAGCAACGGCGCTATCGAAGGCCACATGAAGTTGTGGCGCAGAGGACTGCACAGACTGCCAGACAGCACCATCCCAATGCACTATGGAGTATCTACCTTGGTAGCTCTGACCTGCGGCCCAGACATCGTTGCTAGAAGCAGCGGCAACGGTGTTGAGTTCCAGTTCCTCATCCGTACCCGGTATTTGGACAACACGCCACTTTACTCCGTTCCAATGCACAGCCAGAGGTTTTACGTTAGCTTCGCCTACCGCCCATATGTCGCTGGCTGAAATTACGCTTATACTCTTGAGTGACCCTTCAGCACTACCCAACTCAGGGTTGTTGTATACAGTCCAGTTTAGACCATTCCAGTGTTCGATCAGTATGTTGATAGTGTAAGGCTGCTTTGCGTAACTAGTGTACTGACCAACTGCCCAGGCATCGTTTGCAGAGATGGCTGCAACACCGAACAGGTCATTCTCGCTATCCCCAGCATTAGGGCTGGGAATAACATTCCAGGATGATCCATTCCAGCGCATAGCAAGCGTTGCACTTCTACTCCTGCCCACTGCCCAAACATCATTAGGAGCCACGCCAGATATTGACATTATTACCGCCCCGGCTTCGAGGTAGCTACCATCACCAGGCTTGGGCGTAGAGACTTCCTGCCATTGCTTTCCGTCCCAGTGCATCCCGATTGGTTGAGCACCCTCTTGGTCTAGCGGGCCAAACACACTATGCGTGCCGCCACCTACCCACACATCATTCGGTGAAATAGCACTGATACTGTTGAATCCACCGTCACCCTCCCAGCTAAGGCGAGGGCCAGTGGTAGTCTGCCAAGCGCCGCAAATTGGCCCGGTAGCGGCTTGACTTTGGCTGTGCAAATCTGGCGATACGATTTGCTGGAGGAAATAAAGCAGGCCGAGGATAAGCAGCACAAAGAGCGTGCGCTTAAAAATGCGGTTGCCGGGCAAGAAGGAATCATACCGCTCATCCTTCTTAAGTACATCTTGTGCGATCGGCACCGATATGATCATAGGCGGTTCAGCTTGGACTGCCATAATTCTTCACTCCCTGTTTATATCCACAAGGCGTAGAGCGTGCGCCCCTTACATGAGCGCCTTCGTTTCTATTTAATGTAACGAACTAGCAGACTTGTGGTTGCAGGTTTCTCTATTTATCCCGCCACCCCAGCAGCGGTAGTCGCCGCGTCTTCTTCGGTTCCGGCGCGGGTTCGTATTGCGCTGGGGTGTAATAGTTGGCGGGGGCGGCATCGTCGCGTTCGAGGCTGATGGGCGGAGCTTCGCGGGACAGCCGCTTGAAGGTGGCCTGTAGTTCCGCCGCGCTCAACCGCTTGCCACTCTCGAAATACTGAATCAGCACCTGGCCCATTGCCCATGTGCCAGCGGCGGCGATGCTGGCGGCAACCACGCTGCCCGCGCCGGGGATGGCCTTGGCCGCATCGCCGACCACCATGCGTGCGCCCTGCTGGGCAAGGAAGCGCAGGCCGAAGCCGCCCATAATCGCGCCGACCAACTCGCGGGCGTGCTTCGCGTCCAGCGGTTCGCCGTAGATGGCGGCGATACGCAAAACTAGCTGGATCTGCTTGGTAAGCAGCATGGGGATGTCAATGAAGGGAATCGGCTCCGCGCCGACCAACATACTCATCGCCATGCTCTGCTTGATCACGCGGTTGGCCGCCTGGCGACGAAAGATGGGCAATTCGCGGCCCAGCGCCACGGCGAGGGCAGGCTGCATCTCAATCAGTTGGGGGACTAGCTGCTCGGCGACATTGGTGCCTTTCTTCGCCGATATGCCGATCACGGGCGCGCCTAGCTGCTGGCTGAAGGCATCGAGTACCCGCCCGGTATCATCATCGCTGCCAAAGCGTCCACGCTTGAGCAGGTCAATCTTGTTCAGGGCAATCAGCACCGGCTTGTTGGTGCGTTTCAATGCCTTGTATAGCTCGAAGTCGCCCTGACGCAGCCCGGCATCAGCATCCAGCACCAGTACGATTGCGCCCGCCTCGGCAGCGGAGCGCAACGCCACGTTGGCGCGGTCGCCACCACCGCGCCCCTCCTCACCGAAGCCGGGGGTATCAATCA
>JANXYP010000177.1 GCA_025355955.1 Chloroflexota bacterium | reverse complement strand
TGTTCAAGACGTGCTGCATCTGGCTAGCCAGATGTGGTATATTGTCCATGAGGGAGGCTGCTTTTGGTGAGTGAGTTAAGTTTCTACACCCATCATGACATATGAGCTTCCCTTTGTCTAGTTAACTTAATACGCATGGGGGCGGGCAGTGGCCCGCCCCTACAGCACTATAGCATCTCCTTGGCTAATTGGTGCTACAAGTTATTGGCTGGTTAGCACACCATGGTGGGCTGCCGCCCGCCCCTACATTTACCCAATAACTCGTTACACACCCCATTACCTTCCCCAGCTTGACCAGGCTGGTACGGTTCGTTATAATTGTCACACAAACACACAGACCAATTCTACACTCTACACTCTACACTCTACCTTCGGCAAGAGAGGACAATACAATGGCGTATGATGTTACCCTGATTCCGGGCGATGGCACCGGCCCAGAGATTAGCAAGGCGACGCAGCGGGTGCTAGATGCTACCGGCGTACAGTTCAACTGGGATGTGCAGGAGGCGGGCCTGGCAGTGCTGGAAAAGTACGGCACCGTGCTACCCGAGCAGGTGCTGGATAGCATTCGCCGCAACAAGGTTGCGATCAAGGGGCCGCTCACCACCCCCGTCGGCAAGGGCTTCCGCAGCGTCAACGTGGCCCTGCGTAAGGCGCTGGATCTCTACGCCTGCGTCCGCCCCTGCAAGACTTATAAAGGGGTACGCTCCCGCTATACCGACATCGACCTGGTGATCGTGCGCGAGAACACCGAGGACCTTTACGCTGGCGTGGAGTTCTTCAAAGACACACCGGAGGCGCAGGAGCTAATCGCCTGGATTAAGGAACACAACGGTGCAACCATCCGCCCCGACTCGGCGATCAGCATCAAGCCGATCAGCACTAGCGGCAGCGATCGGGTGGTGCGCTACGCCTTCGAGTATGCGCGGGCCAACGGTCGCCGCAAGGTAACTGCGGTACACAAAGCCAACATTATGAAGGCGACCGACGGCCTGTTCCTTGCCACCGCCCAGGAAGTGGCAAAGGGCTTCCCAGACATCGAGTTCGACGATCGCATCGTGGACAATATGTGTATGCAACTGGTGCAGAAGCCGGAGCAATACGATGTGCTGGTGCTGCCCAACCTCTACGGCGACATCATCTCCGACCTGGGCGCAGGGCTGATTGGCGGGTTGGGCCTCGCCCCAGGCGCAAACATTGGCACCTATGCGGCGGTGTTCGAGCCGACCCACGGCAGCGCGCCTCAGTACGCCGGGCAGAACAAGATCAACCCAATGGCAATGATGTTTAGCGGCGTGCTGATGCTCAACTACCTGGGTGAACGTGAAGCAGGCAAGAGGCTGGAGCAAGCTCTGGCCGACATCATCGCCGAAGGCAAGTATGTCACCTACGACATGAAGCCGAACCGCACCGATCCCGCCGCTGGCACCTCCGAGGTGGCCGACGCGGTAATCGCCAAGCTGGCAGGCTAATTGTGAATTATGAATGTTGAATTATGAATGTTGAATTAGGGATTGGGGCTGACTGACCGTAACTAAGCGATGCAGCATTGCAATTCACAATTCATAATTCATCGAGAGGGAGGACTGTGGACAACGTACTGCGGCAGCAAGTTATCGAACTGGAGAACGCCACCCGCGACGATGCGGCGCAGATCTACACGATGGCGGGCAAGGGGACGGTGCGCCTCGACGTGGAGTGGTTCGGCAGCGCGTGCCTGACCGTTTGCCAGTTGGTGGCAGGCAATGCCGGGCTGAACTCGTTGTGGGGCATAGGCGTGAACGAGGCGGTAACCAAGGAGATGCTCGACAGCCTGGTGGGCAGGCTGAACGAACTGGAGGTTACCTGCAGCCTGCACCTCGCGCCGGTGCCGGGCGGCGACCAGGTGCGGCGGATGCTGCTGGAGCGCGGTTTTATGCCTGCTGGCAAGTTTGCGATGCTGCGTTATGCCGACCCCCGGGTGTGGCGGATGCCCGAAGATGAGAGCGCCATCGGGGTACGCAAGCTGGTGGCGGGCGAAACCATCCTGTTCGCCCGCCTCAACGCCGAAGGCTTTGGCCGCAGCGGGCCGGACAGCGAGATTGCCCGTAGCGTGATTGGTCGGATGAGCCGCGCTGCTGGCGTGGATGCCTACATCGCCTGGATTGGCGACGAGGCAGTGGGCGAGGCAATGATGATCCGCCGCGAGACCAGCGCGGGGCTATACAATGCCAGCACCCTGCCTCTCTGGCGCAAGCGCGGCATCCACACCGCACTGACCCGCCGTCGCCTCAGCGATGCGGTGCAGGCGGGGGCGCAACTTATCTACTGCCGCGCCTTGCTGGGCAGTGATGCCCAACGCAACCTGGAGCGCAACGGCTTCGAGGCCGCCTACAGCAGCGAACAACTGGTCAGGCCGATCGGCAAGCTGGCGGAGCGAGGCAGGGAAGGTAAGCGCAAGCTGGCGGCTAACAAGTTATGGTTTTGAGTTAGAATTAGTATTTCATTCGCCCTGCCGCGCAGCGTCCAACTTAATCGTAATAACGTCCTTCTAATTTCGCAATGAACATTCCACCGGCGTACGTATAATTACAGTGATGGCATTTCGCTACACTCTCGGAAATATGCGCGTATGCGTCATGTTCTTGCAGAGCAAGCGTTCAGTAGGGGCGAACCGTTGTTCGCCCTGTATGGGTATGCAAGAACGTGATGCTCACCGGAAATATGCAGGTGTGTTACGAGCTATTGGATGAACGTAGGGGCGGGCGGTGGCCCGCCCAGGTTGGGTATGCAAGAACCTGATGCTCACCCGAAATATGCGGGTGTGTTACGAGCTATTGGATGAACGTAGGGGCGGGCGGTGGCCCGCCCTGGTTGGGTATGCAAAAACGTGATGCTCACCCGAAATATGCAATTTGATTGACATAACGCGCCGGGTGTGCTACAATACACACGAAGAGCATCAGACACAAGTACCTTAACAACAAAGTTCTGATGCGCCAAACTCACCTCCTCGCCTCCTCAATTGGGG
>JANXYP010000019.1 GCA_025355955.1 Chloroflexota bacterium | reverse complement strand
CCCATCACCCACGTTTCAGCACCCTCAACATCGGGTCGTAGATTGAAGCGCCACTCGCGGCCCGAACCCAGCGGGCAAGGAGTAGTTTCAGTACCCTCAACATCGGGTCGTAGATTGAAGCCCGCGTACTTGGCTGCTGTTCGCTGCCAGCAAGAAGTCCTGTTGCTGTTGTTCCTGCGCTCCTGGGCCATCGTAGCGGGTCATTTGGCTTACCCTCCTCTCCTTTACAATAGCACGATCGCACGCTTTTCGCAACTGGCATTTCTGCGCCAAAAGTGGGGGTATTTGCGAAGCTGATTTGTGCCTGAAAGAGAGCCAACCGCCGGATTTCCCAGCGATTTAGCTCATCTCACCACCACATTTGCGCGGTGGCCCTCACAGGTGTGCTTGATCGTGACAGCGTCGCCTGCACTAATTCAATATCGGCCTTCTTCAGTGGCAGTGTCGCTGAAGGGACAACCCTGCTCCCCCTCCTTGCCTCCCCCTTTGGGGAGGAATGACCTTCAACAGTGTCAGTGCCGCCAGAAGGGACAGTCCTCATAGCAGACAGCGGGCTTTTCTGAAGCTATCGAGGTCGGCCATGATTCCTCCTCTTTTAGCAACTGCTACTGCTCCAGAGTTAGTTTACTTCATGCCAACTATGGTATCCAATTTTTATTCCTCTTTAATCAGAGCTAGGGAGCGCTACCCGCCCCAGCGCTGAACTGGCACGCTGAACATTCGTTTGCTCGTTAATTTGCGCTGGTATGAGGCGGGCTTGCAATCGTGTCGTAACCGACCACATACTCAGGCTGGAGCGGGTGACGCTGGGCTAGCTCGGCGAGCAGTTCAGCAAGGGCGGTGTGCTGCACCATGGTGTAGCCCCCGTCTGCACGGCCCAACAGTGCGATGCCAATGCTAAAATCATCCCAGTTGCTGCGCCCAGCATAGCTGCTTGTGCCTGCGTGCCAGGCGCGCTTGTCGTCGGCTATGTGCTGCATCACCTTACCATCCGCGGGCAATGGAGTAGTGCCAACTGCAGCGCACCAGACCTGCTGTAGGGCGAGCGAGGTGGGCTAGCGCGGCGGCGAGGCTATCAGTAAACCGATGAATGACCACTGCTTCAATTGCCATCCCAGCGGGGCGGGTATCGTAGTGGGCAGGCAAAGCTGGGTATGAGGTAATCGCCAGAGACATGGGTAATTCTCCCCTCCACATAATTAGATTCGGCGCTAAATGGGCTAGATCAATCGTAGCGCTTTTCATCGACAAAGGGAAGGGCTTTTTTATGCTAACTTTTGTGTAAAACGCCGCTTTACCGACTAGCTATCTTCCTCCAGCGCATACGTAATCGCCTGCTCCATGCTCATTGACCGGCCCTCGATCCAGATGGCAGCAAACTCAGCCTCACCTAGAATGAGGCGGGCGGCACGAATGTGGGTCTCATAATCAGCCCGCCGCCCTGCGGAAATGATCATGCCCATCGCCTCGTACAATGCCTCGGCTGCCGCCGCCAGGCGGTCGGCCCTTGCCTCCTGCCCTTGCGCGCCGTAAAGTTCGGCAAACCAGATCAGGGTGTCTGGCACTCCCTGCCGATCGCCCCAATCTTGCTGCATCTTCATGCCCTGCACAAAGTAGGGGCGGGCGGCAGTATAATCGCCCTCGTCAGCCTGTTTGTCTTCTCCTTTAGTCTTAGCGGGACGGTCAAGGCCGCGCCCCCCTTCAGCCCCAACAACGGTCACACCCCCTATCAGTACAGCGGCGTTTGGGTCTCAGCGCATAGAGATTTTTCTGCCTTGACCAACAGGCTGGAGATTAGCTACGCTGGCAATAACCTCACGGTACACGCCTATGGTGGTAGTATTGGCACCAATGACCTCGGTACTCAGACCGTTACCTACAGCGATGATCCAGGCAACCTCACCTTGGTGGACAACCCCCTGCTCCCCTGTCAACACCAGCCCTGCACATTTGCCAAATTGCCCAAACTTTTGCCCAAAAAAACTGTATCTTTTTGCCTGTTTCGTCGGATATGATAGTTTTAGCGGCGCTCGACACTCCAATCACATACGGGGGCAGCCCCGCCCAGTTATCAACCTTTTAACCTGTCTCTCTCGAAAGGAACAAAACCGTGAAACTCAACCGCATCATCTCGTTGGCCGTTATCGGCATTGCCCTGTTCGCGCTGTTGCTGCAAGGGGCTGGCAGCCCCGCCGCCGCGCACAACACCCTCGCCAGCGTATCCGCACAGGTGGCACCCCAGGCTAACACTGGCAAGGACAAGCCCGCCAGCCCCGCCGACCAGGCTCCCTATCACCTCACCGCCCAGGGCAGGCTCACCGACCCCTCCGGCAACCCCATTACCACCGCCCGCAACCTCACCTTCAAGCTCTACACTGCCCTCAGCGGCGGCACTCTGCTGTTCACCGAGGGGCCGGTCAGCGTCACCCCCGACAGCAACGGCCTGTTCACCTATCAGCTAGGCAGCGCCACCTCGATCAACATCAGCTTGCTGCAGAGCATGGCGAACAAGGTCTACCTCGGCATCACCGTGGGCAGCGATGCGGAGATGGCTCCCCGCCTGGAACTTACCCTCGCGCCTTACTCCGCCAGCCTTGCCCCCGGTGCAGTGGTCGAAGGCAGCGTGTATGGTGACTTCTTTAACGGCGCTAAAGGCGCACTCAATGCTTTCAATGATGATGGTAGCAACAGCCACAATGCGGGCCTATATGCCTCTGGCGCAACTGCAGTATTGGGTACTAGTAGCTCGACTGGCAGCAGCGATGGCTACGGCGGCCAATTCTTCAACGACAGCGGCGGCAGCGGCCTGCAGTATGGAGTCTACGCCCAAGGTCGCGGCTTCGGGCTATACGCCAGTTCCAACGTCGGTACCGGCCAGCAGCAGAGCGCAGGCGTAGTTGGGGAGAGTAGCGATGCGAACGGTGTGGGCGGGGTCTTCACCGCCACTAACGCGGTGGTCGGTTACGCCAGTTCCGGTGGCAACAGCGACGCTTACGGCGGCCTATTTTCCAACAGCGGCGGCGGCAGTGGCACCCAGGAAGGTGTTCATGCGGAGGTCGGCTCTACCAATAGCAGCGTACCCTCCTCTGCCGGGCGCTTCATCAACGACGGTGGCGGCAGTAGCCTGCAGTACGGGGTATCTGCCAGCAACTACTCTACCGGCGGCACCGACGGCTATGGCGGTTCATTCGATAACAATAGCGGCGGCAGCGGTTCTCAGTACGGCATCTACGCTGTTACAAACTCCACTGGTGGCACCTATGGCTATGGCGGCAACTTCACCAATGGCGGCGGTGGCAGCGGCCCGCAGTACGGTGTCTATGCCAACAGCCCTGGCTACGGTCTCTACGCCAGTTCCAGCACCAACACTTCCAGTGAACAGAGTGCAGGTGTGGTGGGGGAAAGCTTTGCCATTGGTGGCGTGGGCGGGGTCTTCACCGATACGAGCGGCATCGGCGTGGCGGGAGTGGGCAGCGCTAGCAATGGCAGTGGTGGACGCTTCAGCGGCTTTGAAGGTCTCCTCGCCAATGGCTATGGCGCGAACATGGTTGCTTCCAACGACGGCCTCGATGTGGGCGGTAGCGGGGGCAGCTCCTATGCCATCTACTCCACCCAGCCCAGCGGCAATACCAATTACACCCTCAACGGCGCAGCCCATATCCACGGCAGCAACATCAGCGCGGCTAATTATGCGGTCGAAGTTGTCTACCACGACACTACTCCGGCTAATGTCGGCGATGTGCTGGCCCTCGATGGCATTAACCGCGTCCAGGATGGCGTGACCGTTCTGGGGGTGGTGCGCGCCACCTCGTCAAACGCCAAGGCGGCGGTTGGCGTGCTGGACAAGCGGCTCGACAGCGTGAAGGTCAACGGCGTAGACAAGACCATCATTGACGGCCAGGCTACTAGCATCCATGCGGGCGATCACGCTTATATCGTGATTATGGGCAGCGCCAGGATGAAGGTGTCAGGCGGCTCCAGCATCGGCGATGACCTGACCCTCGACAGCACCGGCCAGGCGATCATCGCCAGCGACAGCAGCAAACACACCATCGGCAAGGTGGCAAGCCAGCCCGACCAGGATGGCTACGTTACCGTGTTCGTCAATTTGAAGTGAGGCACGAGACACGAGGCATGAGGCATGAGTGGGGATTATCATCATTCTACCTTCTACCCTCTACCTTCTACCTTCAGCACTGTGAAAGGAAACTACGATGAAAAAGATACGAACACGGGGCCGTCCGCTCTACCTGGCGCTGCTGCTGGTTGGCCTGATGCTGACCGCCGCGCTGTCCACCCTGGCGAGTAGCTCGGCCAACTACCGGATTGACTGGGAGCAACAAGGTGCGGGCGGTGGCGAAGGCGTGGCCTCCAGCAACTACCGCCTGGGCATCACCATCGGGCAGGGCATCGCAGGCGACACCAGCAGCGCCAACTACCAGGCGCACATGGGCTATCGTCAGGTGTTCACCACCCCGGTGGCAACCCCCACCAATACGCCGACCAGTACGCCGACCAGCACGCCGACCAGCACCAGCACGCCAACGAATACGCCGACCAACACTAACACTGCAACCAACACGCCGACGAACACGCCGACGAGTACACCAACCAATACGCCAACCAACACCAATACGCCGACGATAACGAACACGCCGACTAATACACCAACCGGCACACAGTTGCCGACCAATACGCCGACCATAACCGATACACCAACCAACACGCCAACCGACACACCAACCGATACGCCAACTGATACGCCGACGATTACCGACACGCCAACCAACACGCCAACCGATACGCCGACGATTACCGACACGCCAACTAACACATCAACCGATACGCCGACGATTACCGATACGCCGACGATTACCGACACGCCAACC
>JANXYP010000152.1 GCA_025355955.1 Chloroflexota bacterium | reverse complement strand
TAGCTGGTTGGCGTAGGCGGTTTCGACGAACAGGAAGGCCCAGTAGTTAGGTGGTACGTCGCTGAAGGTGTAGCCGACGGCGGGAGTGATGATTGGCAGTTGCCGCGCCTGCACCACCAGCTTTGTCACCTGGGCGCGGCTGATGGGGGCGTTGGGGGCATAACAGGGATTGCCCAGACCGCGTGACGCGCAGGTGGCCGAGTCAAGTCCGCTGATGGCGGTATGAGCCACACCGGTTTCGATGTAGGGGTAGGCAAAGTAGTCAGGCGGCACATCGCTGAAGCTGGGGTTGGCGGGAGTGACGAGCGCCCAGCCGAAGCCCAGCACCAGCATCTTGGCGAACTCGGCGCGAGTGGCGGCGCGGCTGGGGCCGAAGTGGGTGGCATCCACCCCGCTGACTACCCCACCGCAGTTCAGCGCGTGGACCGCATTGTAGAAGACGTTGTTGGTGATGTCCACGAACGGATTGGCGCAGTCGGTGGGGATGGGGCTGCGTAGCGGAGTTACGGTTGGCGGTGGGGTAGCGGTGCTACTCGGCAGAGTGCTCGCGGTCGGCAGTGGGCTGGCAGTGGTAATGGGTGTAACAGTGACGGTGGGGGTGTTGGTGAGGCCAGGGGTATCGCTGGCGATCGGCGTATCTGTGACGGTGAAGGTATTGGTGGGGGTGGGCGGTGTGCCGGTCACAGTCGGGGTGGTGGTAGCAGTGTCAGTAGGCGTAGAGGTATCGGTGGGGGTTGGTGGCGTGCCGGTTACAGTAGGGGTGGCCGTGTCGCTGGGGGTCGAAGATGCCGTCCGGCTTGGGGTAGGAGTGATCGCGGGGGTGTGGGTGCGGGTTGCGGTGGCAGTGAGGGCGGGGGTGCGGGTCAGCGTGCTGATCGGGGTGGGGGTGAGGGTTGGCGGCACACTGCCCGGCGGCATCACGAAGCTGTACATCTGGTAGCGGAACTCGGTCCAGGCGGTGTCGGGGGGATCGCTGGTTGGCACGAACTCGATGCTGATGGTCACTACCGACTTGCCTGCCGTCATAGCCGACGGTAGGGGAAACTCCTCCTCGCGCCAGCGGCGGGCGTGGCCGTCGCCATCGGTGCGGTTGGATAGGCCCGCGCTGTACCACACCCCGGCGAACTGGCCGTCGACATAGACGTTGGCCCGCTGGTTGGCAACTGCGCTATCGAACTTGCGACGGAGGAACGCGCCAACGTTGTTGGGGTCGAGTGCCATGGTAAATGTGCTGACTGTGGTCATCGAAACGCCGGTATCGGTGGTGGCAGGGTTATGCACGGGGTACTCATAGGCAGCGGTGATGGTATAGTCGCTCTCGCTAGGCGACTGATAATGGTGGGCAATGCGGCTGTTGCCGTCGGCGATCGGGAAGTTGTCGCTCAGGAGCGCGGTCTGCACTGGCGTGCCGTACCAGAGGATGGTGGCACGGTAAGGGTGGTCGTTGACATCATTCACTCCACCATGTTCCCAGCGCAGCACAATATGACGATTGAAGGGGATGGCATCAGCGATCAGGAAGCGGTAGAGCGCCGCGCCATCCACATTCTCGCCGGGTGGGTTATTGACGCTGCTGGGCAGTCCCCCCAATGGCAGGGAGGTTTGCACCCCACCGTTCCAGTAGTTGCCGCCCAGCCCCCACTCCTCACTGCCGGTCGCCTGGATTTGAGGCGTGTTGTTGTCGTCGATGAAGAAGTGGGGGTCGCCCTCCAGGGTGCCATCAGGGGCGGTGAAATTGACCACCGTGCCGACTACCTTGCCGCTGCCGCTGACATCGAGGAAAGTCATATCCTGACCATTGACTGGGGTTGGCACGCTGGTGTAGTTGGCGTGAAACTTGCCCCACCAGCCGGGCGCATCATTGAACGGCTCATAACGCACGCTCCAGCCCACGTTGCTGATAGTTGGGGTGGTGACGGCGCTAAGGGTGATGCGGGCGGTGGAGGTGAAGGGCATCGGCCAGTAGAGATTGAAGTCCATATAATTGCTGCCGTCACCGCCCGCATTAGCTGTCCACCCCTGCACCAGTTCGCGGCCCGCTGGCTGGTACACCCCCGCGCCGTCGCCAACCACGAACTTGAGCGGCGCGTCCACGCTGGGGCTGCTCTCGCCATCCCAGTAGATACGCAGGCGGGCGTTGCCGAAGTCGACCTTCGCCGCGTAAGGCACGTGAAACTTGAGGGCGCGGATCTGGCTGGGGCCGCTCAGAGTTACGACCGTCGTCTCGCTAATGCCGATGTTGATGCTGCCGCTCTGGCTGTAAATGCCAGCCGGAGCGATGTCACTGCCCGCCTGCCGAAGCTGGCCGACCACATCGCTGACCCGCTCGCTGCCGCTCCAGGTGTTTAGCGGCGTGCCGTATGGCAGCTTGCGATAGAGCGCGTAGAAGTTGCCGTTGGTGTTCGTTGCTGTCCATATCATGCTCTGCTGGAAGGGGATGGCGGCGGCAACGATGCTGCTGCCCTGGCTCTCGCCCATGTTGAGCGAAAGCGGATAGGGCATTGCCCGCGCCGGGAAGGTGGTTGGGTTGATCTGCCCCAGATCGGAGGGATTGAACCAGGCCGCGAGGGTGCCATCGAGGTAGAGGTTCCAGGGGTGGCCGTAGTCCTCCTGCATTCGCATGAAGGTGACAACACCCGGGCCAGCTTGCTCGAACAGCACGGTCTCGCCATTCTGCAATTGGCGGAGCGGATGGCTGGCATCGGCGTTAGTGCCACCCGGGTCGGCACTGGTCTGCCCCCAGATGCGGTCGCCCACCTCCAGGTAGGCAAGCTTGTCCCAGTGGCGAACGGCATCGAGGCCGAGGTAGAGCGGCGGCGCGACTCCGCCGCTGGCCGCTCTGGTAATGTGCTGCGCTGGCGCAACAATGACTACTGTGTTGCCACCACCATCACCATGTAGCGCGACGAATAGGCTGGCCGCTCCAATGAGCAACAGCCCCGCTACGCCGAAGATTAGCTTGCCCAGTCGTTTGCTCAACTTGCCTGACCCCTTTCCGCCTGCGACTTGCGGATATGCAAGCTGCTGCCTTTATTATACATTCGCTGTCAATAGTGGATTCTGCGCGGGGGTGCAGCTTATAGTATTGTGATGCCCACCAGGGTGAACGCCATCCACCTCTAGATCAGCTATGCAATTGCAATTTGATGAACTGCATCCTTCTGCGCGGCCATAAGTTGACATCCCCATATCCTGATGCTACAATTCCAGGCATCTGCTACACCGCAACATTGCGGTCCGACTAGCTGTGATAGAAAGAACCTCTATGCCTGAGACTCCGGATACACGCAATGCCGAACCCGCTGCGCTTGCCGCTACGATGCAGCAAGTGTTTGATGCGCTGCCCATCGGTGTGATGATTGTAAATGCTGTTAGCTTCTCCATTGTCAGCATCAATCGCACCTATGCCAAGTTTTTGGAAGGCGCGCCCATCAACAAGAATCTGATCGGCCAGACTATTACCGAGGTGGGCGCTACCGCGCCAACATTTAAGGTTATCAGCAGCGTAGTTACCAGCGGGCAGGAAGTAATCGTCGAGGAGTATCCCTACGATGGCTTTGCCAGAGGCCGCACCTATTGGCGCTGGATTGCCACTCCGCTGCTGACTGTTGAGCAGATCAGCCATGTGGTGATTACAGCTGAGGAAATTACCCAGCGGGTACTTGATCGGGAGAACCTGGTTGCGGCACTGGATAAAGAGAAGTGCTTGCGTGATGAGAACCGCCTTCTCTACGAGGTCAGCCGTCGCCTCAATTCCTCCGCTGCGCTCGATGAGACGCTGAATGATGTAGTCATCCAGGTGAGTGAGCTGGTGGGGACGAAATGGGTGACAGTGCTGCTCAGGGACGAACATCACGATGGCCTGCGTATTAGCGCCGCTTCCCATCTTTCTTCTGACCATGACATCGACTATATCATCCCTAATGGAAAGGGAGTAAGCGAGCGCGCCTTCAGCGAGGGCAAGGTTATCGAGGAATTGAATTATCAGCAGACCAACGCCCCCGCAATACTGAAGGAGCTAACCGAGCGAGAGCAAATAGGTTCCTATCTAGGGGTGCCGATCAGCCATGTGGGGCAAACTATGGGGGTAATTATTCTTGGTAAGCACGACGCTACCCTCTTTGACGCTTCCACCAAAAACCTGGTTATGTTGCTGGCCGAGCAGATCGGGGTGGCGCTTTACAGGGAGCATCTCTTCCATGAGACCAGCGAGAAAGAATTGCGCCTGCGTGAGCTGCTAGCGATTGATGATCGGATCACCGCCACTCTGATCGAGGTGGCTGCCACGGTTGCGGGAGTGATCACGCAGGAAGAGATTATGACACGGGTAGTCGGGTTGCTGCCCGGTTTCATTGGCTGCGACCGTGCGAGCATTACCCTGTACGATGAAGAGGAGAAAGTAAGTTGGCTTGGCGCGGTCAGCGGCATGACCTCCGCGCAGGAACAGTATCTAGGTGATTTGCCGCCAACGCCGGTCGACCTTGACAACCCTTTCATTCATCACCTACTCATTGAACTCCAGCCGATTATCATCAATGCCGAACAGGTTGGCGTGGAGAACCTCTTCAATATTAAGAGCGCACTATTCGTGCCGATGATGGCCCGCGGGCGAGTGCTGGGCTACATCGGACTCGATCAGGTGGATGCCGCACACGAGTTCAGCACGGCGGAGCAGCGGCTGATGGGCGGCATTGCCAACATGATTGCCCTTGCTTTGGAGAACGCAGCGCTATTCGAGGCCAATACTCGCGCCGCCAGTCTAGTCGAAGCTAATCGACTAAAGGATGAGTTCCTCGGCATCGCCAGCCACGAGTTGAAAACCCCAATGACTACCATCCAGGGCTACGTGCAGGTGCTACGCCGCCGCGCCAGTCAGGAGAGCTTGGATAAGGCCGCGCTTCTTCGCGTGGTGGATACCATCGGTGACCAGACGCGGCGAATGAATCGACTGGTTGATGAGTTGCTCGACATATCGCGTATCGAAGCGGGGCGGCTGGAGATTCATCATGAGGTGGTCGACCTCGAGCAACTGCTGGCCCAGGTGGTGGAGCAGCAACAGATGACTAACGATCAGGTTACTATCCGCTTGCAAGTGGCTGAGGATGCCACGCACCTACAAGTGATCGGAGATGAAGCTCGCCTGCAACAGGTAGCGCTCAACCTGCTCTCCAACGCGCTCAAGTATTCGCCCGACGAAAGCAGTGTGAGCGTCGGCTTGCAACGTGTGGACGGCACCGCGGTGATCAGCGTGCGCGACCAGGGCGTAGGCATCAGCGAGGCAGAACAGGTGCATCTGTTCGAGCGCTTCTTCCGCACTGAAGGAGCGCGGCAGAGCGGCGTGAGTGGCCTCGGCCTCGGCCTCTACATCGCCAGCAGCATCGTTAGACAGCATGGTGGCAGAATGTGGGTGGAGTCGCAGCCCGGCCAGGGCAGCGCCTTCTTCTTCAGCGTGCCACTGGCCCAGGACTAGCGATGGTCGAGCTTATACTCGCTTCATCCTCGCCCCGCCGCCGCGAACTACTAGCGCGGCTGGGTCTCCCTTTCACCGTTCATCCCGCCGATGTCGACGAAACTCTGCTCCTGGACGAGGGGCCGACTTCCGCCGTGATGCGACTGGCTGCGGCTAAGGCTGATGTGGTGGCCGATCGCTTCCCCACTGCGATCATCATTGCTGCCGACACGCTGGTAATAAATCCACCCAATACCATCCTCGGCAAACCTCCCAACCTTGCCGCTGCCCGCGAGATGTTGCACCGCCTTCGCGGGCGCACGCACCAGGTGATTACCGCTATCACCCTACGGCACCCAGGCGAACCAGAACTAACCGTTCTTACCACCACGGTGCGGATGCGCCAATATAGTGATGCGGAAATCGAAGCCTACATCGCCAGCGGCGACTCGCTGGACAAGGCAGGCGGCTACGCCATCCAGTACCAGGATTTCCGCCCCGTCACCGCCATTGATGGCTGCTATACCAATGTGGTCGGTCTGCCACTCTGCATCACCTATCTCGCGCTCCGCAACCTCGGCCTGCAGCCAAACATCGCCGCCCTTGCCCTCTGCAACGCCTACGGCAACGTCTGCCCGCTGGCAAGCTCGATGATAAACTAAGCTACCAGTGAGGGTTGAGTAGAATATTTAGCGTGTAGGTGTCATGGTGAGTACGTAAGGTGGGTCTAGCTTGTACCAAAATCTTTGGTGCTGGTGAAATTGGGCGAGGGCGAACCGCAGTTCGCCCCTAATGATTTTTGACCACTTAGCAATCAACGATCAACAAGCTCTAATGGTTATACCAAATAGCCGAGGCAATGCTATAGTTTGTAGGGGCGAACGGTTGTTCGCCCTCGCTCAATCTGTTGTTCGCCCGGGCTCAATCTATAGCGACACCATCGCTAATTGGTATAAGGCTATCAGTGCCAAGTTAAGGATCAAAACGCAATGTCAAGTTTTCGCTACACCTTTTGGCGGTTTGCGCCGCTGCTTTACCACCCCCAGCATCTTGGCGTTGGCGACCAGGTACTCGACCAACCCCAACTCTGGCTTACAT
>JANXYP010000135.1 GCA_025355955.1 Chloroflexota bacterium | reverse complement strand
TGCACCTGCGCGACTGCGGTAAGCTGTCCTACTACCACGCTGATCTGGCCGCCAGTCTGCCGCTCCAGGAGCTGCTTGCCTTGCAACGCAGCTACTGCATTCGCCAGTTCCCCGGCCCGCAATTCTGCGGTGCGGGCCGCGCTGTGATAGATAGTGCTGAACGTGTACGTCACTCCCGCCACTAGCGGGATGCAAAACACCACCGAGATAATATTGGATATGATGGTGAGAAAGGCGTGGTTGGTAAGATATATACCAGTTGCCACGCTGTAGGCCAACAGGCAAAGCGCCATCGTAATTGGGATGCTACGGCGCGGCAACACTACCCCTGCTAGCACGATACCGACAAGGTAGCCGAGCGCCGCGTTATCCCCGGGGTCTTGCGCTATGGGAACGCTGGCCAACAAAATTACTACGCCGACCGATACTAGCGTTCCCAGCCTGAGGTTGATAGTGGTGGTCACCATGATGATTACACCGGTGATCAGCGCGGCCATATAATTGAGGCTATCCTCAGCGCTCCTGGTCAGCAACACCAGCCCGAATACCCCCACCAGCAGTATCAGCGCGGCCAGTAGATAGAGAGTGCTGCGGACGAACCGCAGTTGCCTGTCCGCTATTGTTCCCTGTTTGAACATGAGCGTTCTCCTTAGATAGAGACTGGTGTGGTACCGCTCTCTCTGCTAATTGTTGTGTTCATCTACCCGACCTGCCCATTCTCGTTACGCGCTTCGAGGCGCACCAGTAGCGGGTCGCGGGGGCGTAGGGTGGGGGCGAGCATTAGACGCATCGGCTGCTCCACCTGCACTAGCTGCACGTGATAGCGCTGGGCAATAGCGGCCAATATTAGAGTGGCTTCCATCGTCGCCAATTGGTTGCCTATACAGATGCGCGGCCCGCCGCGCAGGATGGGGTCTGCTACCCAGCCCTGGAGGCTGCCTTTGCGGTAGCTGGCGGCATCCTTGACCAGCACCTGCTCAACAGCCTCAGCGTCGGCAACCAGGTACCAGGTGAGCGGGCCAGTCTGCCAGCGCACGATTGGCCCGTACCGATGGCGCAGTTGCATCAGGAAGCCAGGCAAGTCACGCATCATCCCCGCGATGCTGGCGAACCGTCCGCCAGGGCCGGGTGGGAGTATGGTCGGCGCTAGGGCCGGAGTAGTGGTTGTGGTTGTGGTTTCGTCGGTTTCGGCAATCATGGTGCGTTGCTCCTCAATTGCTACATTGCCAACACGGTATATGTGCTGGGTTGGTTGGAGGCTGATGGGCTATCGCGATCTATGTTTACCGCGGCCACTTCTGGCGCGGCGCTAGCCAGCTTGCTTACGCTGGTGGTAAGCGAGGCAGCCAGGTTATTAAGCTGGCGGCTGCTCTGTGCCGTCTGCGTCGCCAGGTCGGCGATATGGCGGAGCGACTCGTCAATCACACCGGTAGCCCTGCGCTGCTGTTCGGTTGATGGCACGATGGCAATGCCCTCGCCCGCAACTTCGTTAGCCGCCGCTTCAATCTCTGCTACTTGGGCGCTGGTGTCGATATTGGCTTGCTGGGTGCGGCTGATGGCCGTGACGGTCTGGTTGGCGGCCTGCACGATAGCGGCGGCCTGTCGTGATACATCCGCGACAATGGCGCTTATCTCACTAGCTGCACCGTTAACCCGCTCGGCCAGACTACCAATTTCGTGAGCGATGACCGCGAAGCGCCGCCCCTGTTCGCTACCTCTGCCGGCCTCGATGATGGCATTGAGGCCGAGCATATGGCTCTTCTCGGCGAGTTCTTCTATCAATTTGAGTATTCGGCCTACCTGCGCGGCGCTCTGGCCTACTGCTGCGGCGGTACGTTGCATCTGCTCTCCGGCGCGGACCGCCTGAGCCAGCCCCTCACGGTCGTCCTGTAGTCGTTGGCCCGACTCGGCAGCGGTAGCCTGCGCGCGCTCCCCGGTAGAGCGGATGTGCTTGGCCGCTGCGTAGATTTGCTCTGCGGCGGCGTAGAGTTCGCTCATTTCTCCGGTGATGTCACTGATTGCCTTTGCGGTGGCTGCGGCGGTGGTCTCTCCCTGTGCGCCGCTGGTCTTCAGCTGGTTAGCTAGCGTCGCGACCTCATCAAAGGTGGCGCGCTCGATGGCCCGCCGTTCCTCAAGCTCATGGTTCCTGGCTCTTTCCTTTGCATCGCTTGCCTGCGCCCGCCGCGTCTCACGGTGGATACTGCTGACCGCCGCGCTGGCCACGACCACACCCAGGCTGACTGCCAGCACCAGGCTGAAACCACCGACGTACTGGGCCAGGTCGCCAGTCAGCAGGGGATGATAAGCGCCGCTCACCTGAAAAGCGAAGCTGGTGGCGAAGCAGGCGACTGCCAGCGCCCCAAATGCCGCCCCTGCGTAAGGGCCGAGCAGTAGCGCCGCAGTAGTTGTCGGCCACGCATACAGCGCGGGCGCGGCGGTAGTTGCGCCTACAACTGGAGCAGCGGCGGCGATACTGGCAATGCCTGATGCCACCAATAGATAGGTTGCCAACTGCCAGCGCGATTGCCTTGCCAGTAGTAGCACCAGCCCACAAGCAGCAGCGTTAGCAGCGCTGATTGCCGCTATCCAGGTCAGTGCTGGAGCTGGGTTGATACTGTTCAGAATGATGCTGCCAAGTAGCCCGGTCAGCGCCGCGATCAGCTGCCAGCGGGCGAAGGCTTTGGTAAGATCGTGTTCGTTGCTGCTCATCTCGCTTCTCCCTTGCTGCTGGCTGGGGCGATGAAGTCGCCGCCCTCATACATCGCCATCGTGATTACCCAACAGTGATATACGTAGTAGTACATGACATATAGCGGGTCGCTGCTGTCGCTGCTGTTTAGATGCGTTTCGCATAGCTGGTGCAATCGGGTGGCATAGCTATCAATCATCTCACGCACTTGCTGCTCGGCTGTCGCTCGGCTGCCCAGGCTCTTCTCAAGTATCAGCACCGCGTTGGGGGTGCCTTCCCCTTCTTCCTTCGCTACCGTCGCCAGGTCATTCCTCAATCTGGTGGCGTGTAGCATCAGCTTGGTAGCCTCACCTGCCTCACGCAATAGCCTGGTAGGGTTGGGTAGGGTGGCCGCTACAGTCGCGGCGCATAGTCCACCGCTAATACTTATCCAGGCAACTTCCAGGTACTCGTCGAATGAGGGGTATGGCAACTGACCTAGTCGCCACCGTGCCTCGACCATCATGCTCGGCAGTACGCAGCTGATCAGGTAGCGGTCGAAGAGGTGTAGCCCGGCTTCGTCTTCTGCTTCCTCGGCCAGCCTGCGACGGAGCGGCTGGAGCGTGTCCACCAATGTCAATAGGGAGAACTCGATGCCGGGCAATGATTGGCATGGATCGGTGGCTAGGTCGAGGCCAGTTATGTCGAACTCAGCTTCCAGCGGTAGTTCGCGCTGTCGGGCTAGTAGCTTGTTCAGATCCTCGGCATATGATAGATCAGATATGGTATCTAGCATCGCATCCAATGCAAATACCCACTCGATGATGTAGGCATTGTTGCGGGCGAATCTGAGGCGCTGCCCGGCGGGGAAGGCCAACGTCCCGAAGTAGGCACTGGCAGGGAGGCGCTTTAGCAGTGCGGGGCCGAACTGTTGGAGTTCGCTTCGCATCAGATCGCTGGTAAGCTGCGCGACAAACTCTTGTGTGCCGGGGGCGGAGAGGGCGGCG
>JANXYP010000130.1 GCA_025355955.1 Chloroflexota bacterium | reverse complement strand
ATTTGTGGACTATCTGGCAGCACATGGCCTGACCCCACTCAGTGAACCAGGGCAGGTTGCGGTCGAGGCCGAGGGCTGGGCCAGCGCTGGCGGGGTGGGCGCGGCGACTGGCGCGCACCGGCTGGCGGTTGCCTCCTCATGTTATAGCTACTGGCAGAACAAGGGCGCACTCCCGGCCAACCCCATCAAGCAGGTAGACAAGCAGAAGTATAGAGTTGACCCCTACCGCGAGGCCCGCCCGCTGCGCTCGGCTCCGCTCGTCGCCCAACTGAAGAAGGTACCCAGGGCGACGGCGCTGGGCAAACGCGACTATGCCATCCTTCAGGTGATGCTCCAGACCGCCCGACGGCGCGGCGAGGTTGCCGCGCTTCTACTCGGCGATGTCAGCGACGAAGGCGATGGGCGGCTGCGCCTCATCTTCAGGCACACGAAGGGCGGCGGTATCAAGGAGGATGTGCTGGCAATCGGCCCCTCGAAGGCGCTGCTAGCCTACCTCGACGTGGCGCACGGCCCGCTCTGGCGCGGCCTGCCTGGTGATACACCGCTCTGGCTGGCGCTGGACAGTCACAAAGGTCATGCCCTGAGCGACCGCAGCTTCACCGACGTAATCAAGAGGTGGCTGGGCAAGGGCGCACACCCTCACCAGCTACGCCACACCGTCGCGTATGAGATGATGCAGGCTGGGCGCACCCTGGCCGAGATACAGAAGCAACTCGGCCACAAAGACATCGGCGTGACTGGCCTCTACGTTGCCAGCCTGGACCAGCATGGCAACCCCGCCGCTGATATGCTGGCCGACAAGTACGATGTAGGGGAGGAGTTGTTACCCGCCCACACCGGAGGCATAATCGAACTGCCACCGATTGCCGAGACAGAGGGGAGGTGGCGGTTTCATTTTGCCGCTTTACAGCAGATTCCTGATTTTAGTAAGCGGTCAGCTGCACGAGCAAGAGGTACTTGGGTAACAGACGGCGAGGCCAAGTTTTACATCACACATGGAACTAGCTTGGCTCAGTTGGGGAACATACCGAATGATTATCAAGGTACGGGCCTCATTGATGCTAAAAAGTCCTACGATATCCTGACGACATGCACACCCTCTTTTACTGATATATCAGGCGACATTTTCTATGACGACATCAGGTTCCTCAGCTGCGGTGCTGTCATGAGTGGAACCGGTGGTGGTCTCTTCAGTCCATACGGCTCTGCTACCCGCGCTCAATTCGCCAGGATCCTCTGCTTGGGATTCGGCTACGCTCTCTACACACCGCCCAATCCAAGCTTTACCGATGTGCCAGCTAATTACTGGGCTTATGCCTACATCGAGACGGATCATTACGCTCAAGTGCTTAATGGATATCCAGACCACACGTTCAAGCCAGACTTCCTTGTAACCCGCGCTCAGGCGGCCCAGTTCTTGCAGAACGTCCAGAAATATACCGTTTACATTCCACCTAATGGAGGTCAAACGTTCTCAGATGTTCCACCAGGTTTCTTCGCTTTCCAAGCGATTGAGACTCTCCACCATCTAGGTCTGCTTAACGGCCACGGAGACGGTACGTTCTTGCCACAAAACCCTGTTCAACGCGACGAGCTTACTCACTTCACGCGTGGTGTTATCAAGGTCATGAGCCGCTAGCAAGAGGCTGCCACCTAATTTGAGCAATCCTACGTCCTAGTAGTCAAAGACCACCTCGCAGGTAGGATTGCTTGTTGCATATCAGTGCATCATAAGGATATACGGAGGTTATATATTGAGCTTAAAGGAGAAACATTATGCTTGAGGAACACGCAATCTCCAAGGTAGCATTCATATTGCTTACCGCGATAATAGTGTTGTCAGCTTGTGACAGTACAGGTCAAGGCGCAACGCCCGCGGCTGATTTTAAATACCCTGCTAAAGCTGAGGCAGCAGTGCAGGCAGCTAAGTCGGATCTGATAAACACAACCAGTGCAAGCCAGCAAAGCATTCGGGTAATAGATGTGCAAAAGAAGACCTAGCCCGACACAAGCCTAGGTTGTCCGAAACCGGGAACATCATATCTCACCGTACTTGTGCCTGGCTATATGGTCCTTTTGAGCGCAAACGGGCATACCTATGACTACCACACTGATGATCAGGGTAGTTCCGTTGTCCTCTGCTTAGTTTCGTCACCCAGCCACTGGGTTGGGAGGTCATTATATGACACGTAAATCTCTAATCCCCAGTTCGTCGTCTATCGCCTGCCCAGCTTGCCGGTAGGATTGCCAGTAGCTTTCAGGAGCGTGCGGCACCTCATGGTTGGGCAGTGGGTGGTTGCGGAGCCAATCGGCGCGGCGGTGAGCAGCTTCATCCCACTTCCTATGCCGATTGCCGCCACTGCGGGCGTACACAACAAGGCCGAGCAGCAGGGCGACCAGCGGTATCAGTAGCAGTGTCATGAGTTCCACCTATCTTCCTTTACGCTCTCACGCCAGCCCTCATACCGTCGGCGGTTGAAGTCCTCGCGGCTCCGCTGCTTGTGCAGCTGCGCTGCCAGTTGCCGCCCCCTTGCCCACAGCCTGGCGCGTCTGCCAGTGAAGAAGTCGCCGTTAGGGTGGGCGTGGTAGAAGGTAAGAGCGGTTGCTTCATCCTGCTGCCCACCTCGACTGAATAGCCATATCAGAAGGAGCCGCGCTAGGGCGACGATGGCCGCCGGTATTAGGATATTCACTTTATGCCTCCAACCGCGATTAGAAGCGTGACCATAAAAATTGTGACGAACACCGCCGCCGCGAGGAGTTGGTATAGGCAACCGTTGGAGGCTGCGCGGCGCTTTGCCGCCGGTGCGGGTCGGCTGCGGGGAGTGGCGCGGCGGGTTGCCTGCGGCGGCGCGGTGTTTTCCAGCACGCCTATGCCCTCGCTTTGCAATCGCCGCTTGAGGGCGTTCCAGTGATTGTTGCAGAACCAAACCGTGCGGCCCTGGGTATTTGTACTCCAGCCCGACGGTTCGCCACAGACTGAGCAGGGTGGAAACCCTTGTTTGTTGCTCACCGTGTTCTCCTTATCTATGCCGCCCACAGAAGCAGGCAGCACCGTCTTTGTTGTTTGCCAGATTGTAGGCGCACGCTTTGACCGTCTCCTCATCTACTCCACCACCGGCCTGCTGGAATAGCGAGGCAAGGGCGCAAAGCAGCAGGAGGATGATAGCCAGCGCGACGATTAGCAGGCCGCCAGCGGGTGGAAGGGGTATCATTACTGCTGCCCTCCCCTCGCCAGTGCCTCGCGGATGATGATGTTAATCTCAGCCAGCGCCTTTATCTTGGCATCGCCAGTGGGCGGCTTGCGCTTACCTTTATCGTCAACCGTGCTGTACACTTCCGCGCATATCTCATTCAGGCTAGATCCAGCCAGGTACAGCCGGGTGCTAACCCAAACTGTGTCGCCGGATACCTATGATGCTACCCCGATCAGCTATACGACGACCTATACCTACTCGCACCCTGCCTACAACTGGTCGGCAATATCTGCGGGTGAGGACTACGTTAACTCCGCCCGTGTATGGTACTCGACTAACTACCCGCCCGTAAATCCCATCGGTTACACCCACCTCGCCACGCCGATGACCACCGAGTTCCGTGGTCACGCAGTAGTGACCGAAACCAACTCGCTTGGCAACAAGACGGTGCATAATTTCAACCAAGGTTATTACACCATTGCGGGTCAGAACACTCCTTGCACTCCTGTACTCGTGACCGATTCCTGCTTCCTAGGGCTGCGTGACAACGAGTTCCTGGTTGGCAAGGAATACCACACCCTCACGCTCAATGCGGCGGGAACTCTTCCCCTCTCCGAGATAACCCATACCTATACCGTCAGCTTTACCTCCTACACCACTGATACCAGCCAGGATGCCCTCTCAGGGCTGTGGCGGGCATATAACTACGAGAGCAGCGCGCTGCAGACCAGCTATGGTTATAGTAACGACAACAGCACCGGTAGTTGGGTAGGTAAGACTCAGGAGACTGATTACACCAATGATACTACCTATGGCAACCAGACCCAGATGATCGAAAAGGATGCCAGTGGTATAGTGCTGCGGAAAACCACCCACAACTATGCCACGCCTGTTGACATCGTAAACCACTACATCGTGAACCATCCCCGGGCTGACATCGTCTACGATGTCTCAGGCACCCGCCAGGCGGCCACCTTCTACCAGTACGACAACGACTCCACATATGGTAATATTGACAACCGTGGCAACCTGACCATGGTATTCAAGGTGTATGACAACAACCTCGTGTTCTCGGCTGGTGGTGGAAACAGCCCTGCCAGCGGCACCCTGCTCGGCAGCAGCGCGATGGGCTACGGCTATGATGGCTACGGCAATGTCATCACCAGCACTACCTACACCAGCCCGGCCTTCGTGCAATACAACAGCAACTGGTACCTGACCGCGCCACCTATTAGCAGTGGCCGCGCCGTTACTACCTATGATGGTGCCTTCCATCTGTTCTCTACCAATACCGTCGAGCCGGGCGCGACCATGGCCTACACTGCCACCTATGATACGCACATGGGTACCCTGATCTCTGTACAGGACCCGAACCAGCAAACCGCCACCGCCACCTACGACGGCTTTGGGCGGATGATAAGCGTAACCAAGCCACTGGACAGTCAACCGACCAATCAGGCCTACTATTACGACTGGGAGTTGCCGTTCCGCTACAAGCAGAGTCAGCGTGACACCAGTGCGGATCAATACCGCGAGACCCAGAGTTTCTACAATGGCATGGGTGAACAGATCCAGACCAAGCAGGAGAGCAAGGACGGCCAGCAGAACATCATCGAGGATAAGCTCTACGATGGAACGGGACAGGCAACGGCCGATTCGCAGCCTCGCTATTACAGCGAGACGATCAGCGGCACATTCTACCACTACGTACCGATTACCAACACCGCGCTTGAGAACTTCACCTATACCGGCTACGACCCGCTGGGACGTCCCACCGTGATCACCGCTGCCGATGGCACCCTTACCAATATGAACTTCTGGATGCCTTCGGCTGGGATTGGGTCTGCTACTACTACCATAGATGCTAACCTTCACAAGACTCAGGATCTTTATGATGTATTCGGACGGCTTGCCCAGGTAATACAGTTTACTGGCACTAACAGTGGCAACTGGGCATCGTACAACACTGCAAGCTACGCCTACAACAACCTTGACCTGCTAACCAGCACTACCACGGTCAGCAGCACCACGACGATGAGCTACGACAAGCTGGGGCGTAAGACGAGCATGAGCGACCCCGACATGGGTAGCTACAGCTATGGCTACGATGCGGTAGGTAGGGTGATGACCCAGACCGACGCGCTCAACAATAGCATATACTTCCAGTACGATATGCTCGACCGCCTTACCCAGAAGACCTACTCCACCGGCGCTCCCCAGGCTAACTACTACTACGATGCTAGCGGCAGTGGGAACTATGGCATTGGGCAACGCACCTCGATGAGCCGGGGCCTACCTGCCACGCCCGCATCCTCCACCACCTGGAAGTATGATAACCGTGGTCGGGTCAGCAGCGCGGTTTACAAGAACAGTGGGCTAGGAACGGCCCCCTACGAATATGACTACACCTACGACAGCGCTGACCGCATCACTACGATGACGCTTCCTGGCGACCAGATCACTAACCAGTACGATGATGCCTGGCGGCAAACCCAGCTTTACAGCAATAATTTCAGTACAGCTTACGCGCAGAACGCAAAATACAACGCACTCTCTCAGCCACTCTCCGGGCAACTCGGCAACGGCCTGACTGAGAACTGGAGCTACACGAGCCCGATCAGCCGCGTGGCGCAGCACACAGTGACCAGTACCCTTAGCACACTGCTCAACTACCAATACCAGTACGACCCGGCAGGCAATGTCAGCACGATTACCAATTCTGTGACTTCAGAGATAGCATATTATGGCTACGATGCGCTAAATCGGCTTAACGCCTGGAGCATACCCAATAGCAGCATCAGCGAGTCATATGCCTATGACCCGCTGGGCAACTTGACAAGCAAAGCGGGAGTAACCTATACTTATGGTATGTCTAGCAACCCTACCTGCCTGGGCATCCATCAGGTATGTACCGCTGGCTCAACTTCATACACCTACAACGCTGACGGCAATATGACCGGCACTTATGCCTGGAACTCCGATAACCAGTTGACCAGCGTCGGCTCACTCCATAACTACACGTACGATGCTGAGGGTGAGCGGGCGAGTTTGGCGGATCTACCTGGTCAGGCTGACAATCCAACCGTAACCACCTACTACCTGGGTGGCTCCTACGAGTATCAGGTCTCATCGAATGGCACAACCACCAACACAACTGCGACTATCCAGTACGCCTTCGGTGGGCGGGTGGTAGCACAGCGCACATTGGTCAATGGCGATCCGACTGGCACGCTAATCTACCTGCACGGCGATCACCTCGGCAGTGTCTCGCTTGCTACCAACACAAGCGGCGCGCAGGTCAGCCAGCAGCTGTTCGACCCTTGGGGCAAGGTGCGCTCTGGCGGCATAAGCCAGACCGACATCAACTATACCGGGCAACGTAAGGACAGCGCTACTGGTCTTCTGTACTACAACTCACGTTACTACAACCCAGCGATCGCCCGCTTCCTGTCGGCGGATACGATTGTGCCTGGGAGTAACTCTGTGAAAGGGCTGACCGTGGATTACCATGAGACTGGCTTCGCCTCGGCAATGGCTGGGGAGAATGCGCTTACTCTCCAGAAGGGGTTCTACTTCCAGCTAAGTAGTAGCGATAGACAGAACGCCAAGAGCCCTAATGGGCCTGGGAACCCACAGGCGCTTAATCGCTACAGCTACGCTGGCAATAATCCTATGAGCAATCTTGATCCGACGGGACATACCTATTACCTAACTGGTGACGAGGCGGCTTTGTTTTATGATACTCTGAAGATGTACAAGGAATACCTGACCGATCCTATTAATAAGAATGGAAGCTGGGCTTGACTTTGCCAAAGGCGCCATCTCTAATGTTTCCGCCCTACTAGCAGCTACAGGGGTAAAGCTTGCGTATGGAGCGGCTCAAGCAGTGATAGCTCTGATTGCCTCAATGGTGGGGAATGACGACTCTGCAACTGATATAGGAAATTTCCTTGACGCAATCGATAGGGCTGCGGGTCGCCAGAGTGTGAGTGGAAACACATATACGGATAAGTTCGACCCAATAGCTTGGGGCATAGACAACTGCACCTCAGACGGATGCACAGGAAGAGTTATGGACCTTCTCACAGGTAATACCTCGGGATTTGACGGAGGCGGAACGGGATTTTTTGGCAGCGGTTGGATGCGGAGCGAATGGACCGATATGTGCGCTAGGATAGGTCAGTCGATCTGTGGTGCCGACGGCCTTTCCCACCTGGCCCTTATCGCTGACCACAACCATGCCTTTGTGGAAGACGCAATATACTATCTCAGATGTACGGAAGTTTACGGTGCCCCGGAAGATTTTTATGGTTGCCCAGACCCATCGCTTCCGAACCGATGATAGCGTCCATTACTTTAGTCGCAGATGGACAGTTTTGGAAGGCAAGGTAGATCCAAGGGCAGCCGTCTCTTGCCATAGGCAGAACCGTCCATCCATGGAGCGGGCAGAGTGAGTGTTCTCTCCCTACTTTTAGCATTCCGAGAGTATCACTGGCTCTTTGACTCTTAGACTACTCTGGCCTTCGCCACCTTTGTGGAAGACGAGTGTGCCAGTGGCACTCTGCTTTCTAGAAAGTAATATAATATGTCTATGGATGAAATTAGGGACAGTGGTGAAGTCACGGGTACCCCTCAGCACGAGTACGTGGAAATTGAGGATTACCGCGGCCCTGGGTCTTTTCCACTTCTGCCGCGCCCACAGGAAAAGCAAGTTATTGCTGCACCACAGATTTCTGTCTCATCCGCACCGACGGAGATGAGCCCATCGCCTATCCGTGACAGTAAAATTATACCTTGGGCAGAGCGGCTGTCATTTGCCCTACTCGGTTCATTTCTCGGCACCAGAATATACTGGATTGGTGCCTCATGGTATCATTGGCAGGACATCTTGCCTTTCGGCATCGCTGCTGCCATCGCCCTTTTTATAACTTATTTGCTCCAGCGGCGCAGCAACTATACGAAGTGGGCTGCGATCGCCATTACCCTGACTATGCTATTCCCCCTTTCTCTACTCTGGGGCCTTCAAAATCTTAATGACTCCAAGCTATTGGATGCGAGCTATGCAGATATTGCGACCGACGAAAACAATCAGGCCCTCTTTTTCATTGTCAGCGGCATTGGTATGAGCTTGCTTGCAATACTTGCAGTCTTGAAGTCGCTACGTGGGTTTTGGCGGGTGCTTACTTGTCTGTCGTTGATTCTCGCCAATATCGTCGGCGTGTTGATGCATTATTCCGACCTTACTAGCAACCATCCATTTTCGGGCAGTTTGAATGAGACGGTGGGTACTTGGCTGTTCTTCCTTGTACCAATTGCGCTAATAATTCTCTATATGGTATCCAGCCCGTACAAGGGTTCTGAAGAATAGTCTACACTCAACCTATACTTCACCTCGTGCTTTTCAGAAACCAGCAAGGCTATCAGGCTTGTGGCATGGCGATCTTACGAGCCGGTGCTGGCTCACAGAGCGCTGGGCAGCAAGAGCGAAGCCATCAAAGATTTTTAAAAAAGGCTGTAGTATTACATCCCCGTTTTTTTACCGAAATGGGAGTGAGAAACTGTAGACAAGACGTTTCACTGGAAGACCACCAATTAATCGCTTTCAAGTGGCTAAGGCCGCACCATTCATGGCTGCGGATAACCAGGCTGCGCTGCACCAACCCCTCGCATAAGTGATCCCATACTTCCCGGCCATGTCCGGTAGAGCTGATCGCGGTTGGCACGGACTAGCTTCCCCATCGCCTCAAGCATCGCCTGCTCAAGGGAAGCGATGCTTGACCGCGACCATGAAGATATGGCTATGGCTGGGTCAAGCGCCATCACAGAGAGGTCGAATTGCAGGCGGCGCATATGGGAGTACGTCATGCCCTTGAAGAAGGTGCGACCTGTCGAGATGAGATACTGCTCGGTTGGCCCGATGGTGTAATAACCCTCAAGCTGGGTGAGGCGGCTGAACTGCATACCAAGCCGCTTCGCCGCGCAGGATGATGAGCTCCAGCGCTTTGTAATGGTTGGCGCTGATGATGTAGCGGTAGTTGATCGCCCCCTCCGCCCGTCAGCTTACGCCAGCTGATGCTCACAGACCCCACGTGGGTTGTCGAGGTCGTCAAGGCTGTGGGCGTATGCCCAGGGCTAGTAAAGCTCTGGTTCGCAAATCAATTGCCCGCCAACGCGTCGCCAGACCAGGGCGCGGCCAGAGGCCGAGGCGCATACGGAGACGATGCCAGTCGTTTCGTCCCAGCCAAATAGACACTCGTCGGAGTTGGTGGGGGTTGAGTTGGTGATGCTGGTATCTAGGGCAACCTCAAAGCGAATAATTGCAGTTTGCCCGCTTCCAGAGGTAAAGCTTACAAATGCGCAAGGGCAAAGGCAAGTTATGAATCTGGAACTAGCGTTACCGTAACGCTGGCCCTTCTTCATAGCTGTTCGCAGGTGTTACTGTAACGCTACGTAGCGTTACAGTAACGCTAGGATCTGGTACTTTTTAGCTATATGGCTCGTAACTATTGCAATATTTCTCAAATTGAGTAAAATAGTGGTAACGCTTGTGGCGTTACCAGTGGGGTTGGGGTGCGGATTTTGTGTTCGGCTAGCCCCCATCATAACTATATCTTATGGAGGTATTACCATGTCATCTATTGTCGCTGAACGTTCGCGTTCGTCGCGGACCCGCAACCCCCTCAACCCGCTACCGCACATTGACTGGCGAGACGAAGCGGTGCTGGGTGGGCAGATCACCCTTGCCTGGGTGGCGCTCACCTGGCTGCTCACCGTTGTCTGGTCGCAGACGATAAATGATGTGCGCTACATCATGCCCCTACGCATCCCCGATCGTCCCGAATTCTCAACCCAGTTCCTCGATGCCATAGCTGGCTTCCTAGATAGCATTCCCGCCGCCTCCTGGGTGTTTCAGGTTCTCACCATCCTGCTGCTCGGCTTTAGCTTTGTGCTATTTCTGCTCTACGCTCTGGGCCAAGCAGGTAAGCAAGCACTGAAGCCCGACTTTCGACTATGGCAGCGGGTGCTCATTGTCGCCGCGCTGCCAGCAACGATATTTGTCTTGACACCCTGGTTTCTCATGGCCTTTTGCTCATGTTACGGCATCGGTGATACAATCACTGCTTTCGACGACACATCAATGCTGATTCGTACCCTGGTTGCCAGCGGCATGATGCTGGCGATGCTGCTGGCTGGGCAGATGCTGATTAAGCGGCCGGTAGAACAGGCACTGCAAGACAAACAGGTAGAGGCGGAGAAGACTGCCGCTCAGTCGAGGCTCCTCCTCAAGCTGGCTCATCAAAATGAGGACAGTTTGCAAAAAGATTATGATGGTGCCTGCGCCCTGCTTATCGAGGATGATAAAAAGCTCAAAGATAAAGATATTGAGCTTGCTGATATGCGCTCGTTGAAACGGCGTAACCGAGAATTGGAAGAGCAGTTGAAGCAGGAAAAAGAGGATCACAACGAGCAAATCACCGACCTCAAGGCCGAACTTGCCACGCGCCCACCGGCGGCTATCGTGGACGAAGATGAGCAGCCTGCCAGGCTTAATCTAGCCGAGCAGGAGGCCAGGATCAAGCCAAATAGCAATAAGCGGCGGGCGCTCGACATACTGCGTAGCCATGGTATGGATGTGTCGGTGCTGACCGAGGTGCTTTCCAGGGAGATGGCCGATGCGCTTGCCGCCGCTGGCCTGCAGCCCATCTCCCAGCCCCGTGCTCCGTTCCACGACCTGCGGATTATGGGCCTGGTGGATTACGATGCGGACAAGGGCTTCCGTGCCGTCCCGGTACTGGGTGTCTGGCCGAAGGATGGCAGCTAGCCCCTACATTCGCTTTCGCTTCGCTTCGACTGCTCGATATATGTGTTCCCATCTTTTCCATTCGTCGGTCAGCACGCCGCGCTCTACCTGGCTGGTGGCTGCATCCCGTTCGCGGGCGATTCGCTTCCACTCGTCCAGCGCCGCATTCAGCAGGAAATCGTAAACTAGCATAGACTGATACCTGTTGCCCCCTGAGATGTCGCCCCACGCGACAGCATCGAGGGGGTTTTCGGTGGCTGCCAATTCCAGCCGCCGGAAGGTGGTGTAGCGCCAGTCAAGCACTCTATGCGGGTCATAAGTCTTTGACATGGCCGCCACTTCGTCGGCCATGTTCATAATGCGTTCCTCTGCGCCGCTGGTGACCACCAGGATGATGGGAAAGTGCGCCAGCCTCATTGCTGCCTTCCAGTCGCCTCTACCCTGGTATCCGGCGTAGCGGGCCACCTTCTCGCCGAACTTCGCCAGGTCTTCGGTGCCACGGTCAATCTCGACGAAGAACGAGATGCGCGTCCCCGCGATATGCAGGTCGAGGTGCGCGTCCCACTGCACGAACTTGTAGCCGTCGCGGTCGAGATTGTCTCTGCCACAACGCCAATCCAGCCGCCCGCCCATTGCCTCGGTGTCCAACATAATGGGGGTGACGAAATCGGCGATGAGAACGTCATGTAGCACCTTAGAGCCTTTGGTTCCCAGGGTGGCTACCTGATCTCTAGGCTCGAACTTGAGGCCTTCACTGTAACGTATCCAGGCCCGGCCAATGTCACCGAGAACGTAAGCGGCGCTGCCCTTCGGCATCCACACCTGCACCACAAATCCCTGCCGTGCAAGCTCCGCCAGCAGCGTAGACCCCCGCCGTGCCGCCGTCGCTTCCGAGTTGCCCCGAAACACTAGCTGCCGCAGATGTTCGCCACGCAATACCCGATAGCGCCACAGCATTCGCAGCACGCTCTCACCTGCTTCGTCAAGCCCTACCGCCTGCGCCCTGGCCCTGACCTCTGCCGGTGACGCTGACCGAGGTTGAACCGCTGCCCGCTGCACATTTACCGCGACCGGCTTGCCTGCTCGCCTATCCGCTTGCCTGCTGACACTGACCAAGTGGGCCACCTCCCCAAATAATATCCCGCTCTACAGGTTGCTGTCCACCCACCCCCACTCAGGCAAGTAGAGAGGACAAAACCAGATATAGAGATGTTGGGCCGTGTGCCGTTACCGTTAGGCACAAATAGCCCACCGTTACCGATGCGCTATTTACCTCACTTTTTACCCTGTTATTGCGCCCCCACTATCGCCTGATCGCCCCGATTAAAGATGTGCGCGTACTTGCCAGTGAGGTACTTTTCGGCATCGAGATACCCTGCTACTGGCGGCGGCGCGGGCGGGTTCTCCCCGGCGCGGATATGCTTTAGCGCAAAGCCCGCTCGGTTGGTCAGGCTCTCGGCGCGGCGGGCATAGGTCACCCAGCCCACGATCGTCGCTGCCGGATGGTTGGCCGCCACCTCCAGCGCGACGGTGCCACGTACCCCCAACCCGGTCAATTCGCGCATTGACTGGCGTTGCTTGTCGGTCAGCAGCCCTGCATCCAACGGCGGCTGCGGATTAACCTGATCAATCTTCGCCACCAGAACACCACCATTCCTGTTGTTTGTTTGTTCCGTTTCTTGATCCCTTGTTATAACATTGGGTGGCGCGGGTGCTACCCAAGCGGCGGTATCAGGGGTGGCGCGGCTGCTACCCCTCCCCTTGCGGGGGGATGGCTCAGGGAGTTGCGGGTCTGCTACCCCTACAACGGGTGTGCCGCGAGGGGTATCACCGGCGGGGGGTGCAAGTTGCACCCCTTCGTCTTCCTCGCCGACGGCGAGCAGGGTGTAGGTGCTGGCAGCGTGGTGGTTGGCTCGTATCTCGACCAGGCCGAGTTTGACGAACAGACGCACATAGCGCCGCGCCGTATCTTCACTGCACCCCGCCACTTCGCCCAGGTAGGCCAGGCTGGTGTGGCAACGATCGGGGGTGTGCTGCTTACTGGCTAGCTCGGTCAGCGCGAGATATATCGAGCGGGCGGCCAACCGGCGCGGGCCGTGTAGCTCCATGGCGATTGCCTCTAGCGCCTGTGCTGCCTGCCACTGCCAGTTGCGTGTTCCCCTGATCTGGCGGGCGCGGGGGTCGTTTGCCGTTACAGTAACGCCTCTCACCGGCGTTACTGTGCTGTTACTGGCGGCGGCCCCGAGCCGCCTGACGGGGGTAGGTGTTACCACTGCGTTACCTGGTTGCATGGCTTTTGCCTTTCTTTGGCCCCGGTAGCGTTACGGTAACGCTCTTGTAGCGTTACGAACTGTTACCGAATTTGGGCAAATCATGGCTCAAACACTTGCAATTTGGCGCAACCTGTGTTACAATCTCTCTCAGGACGGAAAGATAAGAATAACACCGGCTGCTCCAATCCGCAAGGGCTGGGCATCTGGTTTAGGTGAAAGCCCACTGTCAGCCTCCAAGCATACGTCAGTGGGTTTTCTCATGTCCGGGGTCTGATTTCTCAGCTAGCCTGCCCGGCCAGGTCGGAGGCGCATCCTGTGCGCCAGTTCCTTCTATTATACGCGATTGCTTCTCTTAGTCAAGGGTTATGACCCTCACTGACCTTACCCTTTTAGCATTCTCATCCTCGGTTGTGGCGATTCCACGTTACTGTGAAATAGCGAAAGTGATTGGATGTTGTGCCAAGGTATCAGGCACTGTTGGCTGGCAGGTTTTTCTATATCGTCACCTTCGTTGTTGCCATAGAGCGGTGCGTACCATATACCTACCTCATCGGCGGCGATGATGCCCCAAAGGTCGCTCATTCCACCAACGGGGGATATTCTCTCATGCAGAACTATCAGGACTGCAGCCAGCGCCCCTGGGTGCAATATTTGCGGGTCGCGGGACAATTCTTTAACAGCGCTCCCCCTAATGTGCCTTGTGGCGATCGTCGTAGCATCACGCCAGTTTCCTTTATCATCCAGAAATGAGGCTACGAAGTTTTTGGCCCAGTGTTCGTCGAAGGTCTCCATAATTGCTCCTTTCAGCAACGTTTTGGTACGTGTCCGTTTAAGCCTTTGTTACCTCGTCGTACCACTCCCTGAGCCAAGCCATAGCCGCATCGTAGCGTTCACGGCGCAGGTTCTTATATGTCTTCACCTCATAGCGGCGGTAAAGCTCACTGTACACGCGGGCGTAGCCGCTCTGGTAGGTGCCGACC
>JANXYP010000115.1 GCA_025355955.1 Chloroflexota bacterium | reverse complement strand
ATCAGCATAGCGCCACGCCAGCAGGCCGCCACCAACCAGCAGGGCAAGGACAGGCAGAACCAGCCAAACATCGCTCACCACCGCCCTGAGCGGCTGCTGGGCGGTATCCTGCGCGGTCGCGCTGGCGATTGCTACCGCCGTCGCGGTCGCCTGAAGCTGCAACCCCTGCATGGCGATTGCCTCGCGCTCGATGTCGTCGGGGGTCTGCGCTGGCGAGTGTGATATGCCAAAGGTCAGTAGCACCACCACCAGCAGCAGGCCGCCCAGCACCGCAACGATAATTCCCTTTATGTTCATGCGCCCTCCACTTCCTGCGGGCATAAAGATAGCCCGCCTACTCGTTGCCGGGTAAGCGGGCATAGCAGCAGCAATCTGTTATAATTGCAACCGCCAGGCACCGCTGCTTACTCAGCGATGTTTGGTGTTGTACCTCCGTTAGTGTTGGTAGCACTGGCGGGGGTACTTTGTATTGAGTTGACGGTCGCCAGCACTGCTGGCTGGCTAACCTTTTACTTCTGCTTGGGCAGCAGCGGCTCGATGTCGTCAGCGCTTAGTTCGGTGTAGTGGCAATTCCTGCAAACGAAAGCACCTACGTATGAATGTCGCTGATCAAAAATACCCAAATCGAGCGGCTGCAAGAGAAATGATTGCCCTCCAGCGTCGTTGACTCGGCACTGGAACATCTCACCACCGCAGCGAAGGCAGGCCATCGCCTTATTCTCTTCCTTTGGTTGTTCGCTCATTTCTGCTCCGTTCCTTCTTCCTTCTTGACCTCATCGTACCACTCGCGCAGCCAGGCAAGCACTGCCTCATAGCGGTTGCGTGGCAGGTTCTTGTAGCTCTTGATGTTGTAGCGCCGGTACATCTCCGAGTAAACCTTCTGATAGCCGTTGACGTAGCTGCCCACACTGCCCTGCTCCTCCAACTCGTGGGCGAGGGTCTTCACCGCGATGGCAAGGTCGGCGGCCTGCTGCTCGGTAATCACGCTGGCCGGGTCGAGCCTCATCTCAAGGCTGGTAAGGCGGCTGCGCGTGTCCTGGATGAAGCCGCGCATATAGTTGCCCATCGCATCCTGCTTGCCTTCGACGCTGATAACCCGCCGCTCAAGGTCGAGTTGCTGCTGCGCCATGCGGTACAGCGCGGCGGCTATCTCTACGTTCTGCTCGGCAGTGGTAAGGCCAGTTTGGGGCGTGGCGGGGGTGTAGGGCAGGATGTCACCCTTGAACGCATCCCACAGCACCTTGAACGCTTCCTCACGGTAGCGGTTCAGCTTCTCTTGTAGCTCAGGGGCCATCTTGCCGGTGGTGATGCCAAACAGCCAGCCAGGGAGCAGGTCGAGCGGTAGGCATACTTGCCTCTGCGGGCCGCCGCCGCTATCAATGCGTAGCGTTCGCAACCTCTTGGCAAGCACTGGGTCGCGCTGCAACCTACGCTGTTGGGCAGAACGATCAAGGCCCAGGGAGGTACTTAGCGGATTGATGGGTACATAAATCTCAGCATCTGCCCCTTGTGCAGCGGTGATCTGGTCGCCATAGAAGTCCACCACCTTCGTGATGCTCACCTCTACCGCTCGCTCATCTGTGTTTTCGTCGTTCACCTTATCTCCTCTCCAAAGGGTGTGCCATAATGGCACACCCTTACTCGCTGTACTTCGCCATGTAATCGAGCATCGCTTCTTCCAGCGCCTCATACAGCTTACGGCGCTGCTGTACCGCCAGCACGTCAAAGGCGTGGGCGATCTCCTCGTCAACGCGGTAGGAGCGAGAGATACGGGTTAGCGTGTGGGGTGTGTCCACTTGCTCACTTGTATACAAGTCTACTTGTGGGCTTGTGGGGGTGACTGCTTGTGTGCTTGCCTGCTCGTCGCCTGTGCCGAACATTCCCGCCACACCGCGCCCGCGCCGTACTGGTGCATCGCCAGTTCCCTGAATGTCGCTGCTGGCCTGCTCGACCAGGTTGCCTATGTTACGCTTCGCCACCGCGCACCTCCTCGGCTAGCTTGCGGTAGGCGGTCGCCCCTCGGCTGCTGCTGTCGTAGTCGCCGATGGGTTGACCCGCGCCTGGCGCTTCGGCAAGCTGCACATTCGCCGGTATCACCGTCTTGAACACCTTGTCGCCATACTTCTGCCTGATCGCTGTCTCCACCTCGCCGGAGAGATTGTTGCGATAATCCACCATCGTGCAGACCAGGCCGCTGATGGTCAAGCCCTTGTTTAGCTTCGACTTCACCAACTCCACCGTGCGCTCAAGCTGCACCAAACCCTTGAGCGCGTATATCTGCGCCTGTAGCGGGATGATAACCTCGTGCGCGGCGGCCAGGGCATTGATGGTGAACAGGCCGAGGCTAGGCGGCGGGTCAATCAGGATGTATGTGTACTTGCCGACGATAGAGGCGAGTGCGTCACGTAGCAGTGTCTCGCGTCCGATAGCGCCCGCCAGCTCCAACTCTGCGGCGGCCAGGTCAATTGTCGAGGCGATAGCGTCGAGGTTGTCAGCCACCGCCATCACTGCGAACCCTGCGCCCTTCTCGCTGTTGAGCAGCACGTCGTAGATGGTGTACTCAATCTTGTCAGGGTTGATGCCGAGGCCGATGGTTGCGTTCGCCTGGGGGTCAATATCCACCACCAGCACCCGCTCACCCATCGCGGCCAACTCTGCGCCGAGGTTAACCGCCGTCGTAGTCTTGCCCACCCCGCCCTTCTGGTTCGCCAGAGCGATGATGCGCGGGCCTCGTCGCTTTTTACTTGCCATCTTGTCTCCTTATCCACTTGTGAGGTTGTAGGCTTGTGGCCTTGTACGATTGCCCACTTGTGTGCTTGTGGGATTGTAATTTAGCACACTTGCATGATTGTGGGTTAGCGTGCTTGTATGATTGTGTTCATGTG
>JANXYP010000057.1 GCA_025355955.1 Chloroflexota bacterium | reverse complement strand
GGCCGCCGACTTCAAGCAGCGCGGCCTGCCCTACAGCGAACAGGCGGCCATGGCAAAGCTGTTCGCCTCGGAGGCGGCCACCTTTGTCACCCATCAGGCGGTGCAGATTCTCGGTGGCTACGGCTACCTGCGCGAGTATCCGGTCGAGCGCCTCTACCGCGATGCTCGTATCACCGAGATCTACGAAGGCACCAGCGAGATCCAGCGCCTGGTCATCGCTGCACAGGAGTTGAAGGCACGGAAACCGGCAAGCGAATGATAGATGGATACATCGAGGCTGGTCTGGTGCGGCTGCACTACGTGCGCGAGGGCGCAGTGGGCGACAAACGGCCCATCCTGCTGCTGCACGGCTTCCCCCAGGACTTGTATTGCTGGCGCAAGGTGATCGGGCCACTGGCGCAGCGGACTGGCTCCGCCGTATACGCCATTGACATGAAGGGATATGGCGATAGCGACAAACCGATCAGTGGGCCGGGCGCGAGATATGATAAGATTACTATCGCGGGCGAGATTCGCCAGGCAATGCGCCTGATTGCCGAGCGCGACGGCTGGGCGGGGCGCAGCTTCGCGGTCGTCGGCCACGACTGGGGCGGGCCGGTTGCCTTCCTGCTGGCGGCTGGCTACCCTAAAGCGGTGGACAGCCTTGTGTTGGTGGATGGTCCGACTCGCCAGCCACCGCCCTGGTACATCTGGTATGCCTTCGTCTTCAACATCCCCGGCTTTGAGTTCGTCCTCGATGCGGGTAGCGATTACTTCATCAAGCGCGGCTTGAGCGGCATCCTGGTGAACCCCGATGCGATCAGCGCGGATGACATTCGTCACTATCAAAAGGCGTTTGGCACTAAAGAGGCGCATCGCGCTGGCCTGGCCTACTACCGCAACCTGATCAAAGACCTGGCGAGCTTTGCCAGAGCGCGGCGGCGCGGCATCGGCCAACCCACGCTGCTGGTTTGGGCGGACCAGGATTTCGCCCTACCGCTCTCCGTCGCCCAACAGATGCACGCCGATATGCCCCACGCGCAATTGGAGATCATCCGCAATTGCGGCCACTTCGTGCCAGAGGAGCAACCCGATGAATTGACTGCGCTACTTGTACGCTTCCTTGCGCCCTCACGCTAGAAGCAAGAAGATAAAGCGGCCCTCTTGGTAGCTGGTACAACGACTTTAGGCTTGCGTGGGAAGATATAGTAAAGGCTGATCGGCAGGCTGATTAGCCCAGTGATGATGTCATTCCAGAAGGCATATTCCTCCTGGTTTTTGCCCCCTGCAATGGTGCCGAACAGCTTAGGGTTGAGGCCGAGGATGAACGGTACTACCAGCAGAGCGATACTGAGCAGCAGCATCCCGTAGAGCGAGACATGGCCCAGAGTGAATCTGCCAAGGCTGACCTTCCAGCCATACATACAACCGATGGTAAATATTATCATCAGCACTCCATAAATAACGTCGAGGATGCCTTCCGCCTCACCCTTGTCCCAGATTGAGGGTAGGCCGCTGTTGGGCGGCCAGGAGATAAAAGGCCAGGCAATAAGCCAGATACCGCCGAAGAAGCCGATAAGTGCGCCGAGGATGTAGGATGGGCGGGGGAGGATATAGCACAGGCTGAAGGTTAGAGCGATTGATCCGGCGATGATGTCGTTCCAGAAGGCGTACTCGTCCTGGTTCTTGCCCCCTGCGAGTGTGCCGAACAGCTTGGGGTTGGTGCCAATCAGGAATGGCAGTACCAGCAAGGCAATACTGAGCAGCAGCATCGCGTAGAGCGAAACCCGGCGTAGAGTGAAGCTACCCAGTTTAATCTTTTCACCGAATATGCAACCCAGGACGAAGGCTATTAGCAGCACTCCATAAATAACGTCGAGGAAAGCGGCAGCCTCGCCTTTCTCCCACAATGAGGGCAAACCAGTGCCGAGCGGCCAGGAGATGAACGGCCAGATGATCAACCAGATACCGCCAATGAACGCACCGAGAGCGCCGAGGATGTATCCTATGTCTGCTCTGCGTTGGGTTGTTGCCTCCACGCTACCAACTCCTTTCGCGCCACGCGCATAAACGATGAATAATTCGGATGAGCTTACAGCCGCAAGCTGATGTGTCTGCCCATGTGAACCGATAAGCAAAGTAGTGTACCCTTGCGGTAGTCTTTAGTGTTGTTGAAGGCACTTTATCACGGTTTGCCCATCATGTCAAGAGTACGCAAGGCGAAACGAAAAAGATGTAGTAATGGCGGCACGATTATTGTTATTAAGGCATAAATATGGTAAAATTGTGATCATGCAGACTGTGCAATGGCCCGCCGGGCGCGGGCCATATCTGTTTCAGTCTGGGCGCGAGTAACTTTGCGCTACGTCATATCAAACCAATCACTTTTGGTGGAGCTTGCTTGGCTAACAATATTCTGATTATCTCGGACATCCACGCCAACCTGGCCGCGCTGCAAGCGGTAGTTGCCGACTTTATCGCACAGGCCGGTCAGCCCAGCGCCGTTTGGTGCATGGGCGACATCGTAGATTATGGTGCGGAGCCGAACGAAATCATCGCCTTGCTGCAACAATATCCTACCATCTGCGTGGCGGGCAATCACGAACTGGCGGTGCTGGAGCTGGAGGAAGTGGCCCTGTTCAACCCCGATGCCCGCAAGAGCGTGACCTGGACGCAGCAGCACCTCACTAGCGCCAGCCTGGACTATCTACGTAGTCTACCCCGTACTATTACTATCACTACGGATAATGCCGACTTCACGCTCGCGCACGGTAGCCCCCGCGACCCCTCCTGGGAGTATGTGCTAGAGAGTGAGGCGGCGGCGGACAACTTCCTCGCAATGGAAACCACACACGGGCTGATCGGCCATAGTCACCTTCCTATCTATTTCAAGATGATCCAGATGGACAACAAACACGCTGGGGTCGGTCGTGCGATCGGCGAACATGACGACGTGCTGAAGGTGGGGAATTACCAGACCCGCGAACGGCTGCTGGTCAACCCCGGTGGCTTGGGCCAGCCGCGTAACGGCGACCCTCGCGCTTCGTATATAATCTACGATGTGGAGAGCGCGACGATGCGCTACCGCCGTGTTGCCTACGACATCAAGGCGACTCAGGCGAAGATCCGCGCCGCGAAGTTGCCGGAACGGTTCGCTAAACGGCTGGAGCGGGGAACTTGAGTGCAATGGTGAATGGTAAATGGTGAATGGTAAATGAGGGATTGTACGGCGCGATGACACCGCTTGAATGCCGCGCTAATCTGTAGGGGCGAACCGTCGTTCGCCCTGCTGCACCATCAAAACTGGCGACGAAAATGATGGATTGTACGGCGCGATGACACCGCTTGAATGCCGCGCTAATCGGTAGGGGCGAACCGTTGTTCGCCCAGTTGCACCATCAAAACTGATGACCAACCAGATAAACAGGAGATATGGACAGTTCAAGTACAAATATGGCAGCTCACCCCCTGACAGGCTTGCTGGTGTTGGCTGCCGAACTCCAGATACCGATTGACCCCTGGGTGGGGGCGATCATCATCATCCTTTCAATTGTGGGGGTGGCATTTTTTTCTAGCTCCGAGGCGGCGTTGATTTCGGTCAGTCAGGTGCGTATTCACTACCTGGTCGAACAGGGCAACCGCGCCGCCCAAACAGTGGAGAAGCTAACCAGGCAACACAGCAAACTGTTTGCTACCATTCTACTATCGGAGAATGCGCTGATCATCTTTGCCTCGTCAGTGGCAACAGTGATCGCGGTCGGCTTGTTCGGCAGCGCCAATACCACCCTGGCGACGTTGGTGGCAACGTTGTTCGATGTGACCGTGGTGGTCATATTCGGTGAAATCACCCCAAAAACAATCGCCGCCCAGCACGCTGAGAGGTGGGCGCTGATCGTAGCGCGGCCGATCAGCGCGTGGCTGAAGATAATCACGCCGATTATCTGGCTTTTCACCCGTGTCACCGACATGATTGTGCGGTTGATGGGAGTGGATATGCACGGCAAATCGTCGTTGGCAACCGAGGAAGAGATTCGGATGCTGATTGATCTCTCTTCCGAGGCGGGGCAGATGCGCCAGGCCGAAGGCCACCTCTTGCAGAACGTGTTCAAGTTTGGCGACCGCCAGGCCCGCGAGGTGATGACTCCGCGCACCAGCATTGACAGCATCTCCGCCGATGCCAACCTGAACGAATTCCTGGCCGAGTTTGCCGAGCAAGGCCACTCGCGCTGGCCGGTGGTGCGCGAAGACCTTGATGATGTAGTTGGCATCCTCTACGTCAAGGACGTGCTGCTGGCGCTGGCCACCCCTGGCAAGCCCATCCGGGGGCTGCACATCGTGCCGCCCGGTGCGGACAGCGGCGACCTCGAGCAGCAACGACAGGCCATCCTCGGTGCCAAAGTAGTCAGCCTTATGCGCGACGCGCACTTCACTCCTGAGACCAAGCCGGTGCGCGACCTGCTCACCGAGATGCGCCAACGCAAGGTGCAGGTTGCCCTGCTGGTGGACGAGTTTGGCGGCACCGCTGGCATGGTGACGATCGAGGATATGCTGGAGGAGATCGTCGGCGAGATGCAGGATGAGCTTGATGAGGAAGGCAGCCGCTACGTCGAGGTTAACGAGAATACCATGCTGGCCGACGGTCAGATGCGGGTGGAGGAGGTCAACCACGCCTTCGCAACTAATATACCCGAAGGTGACGATTACGAGACGCTGGCGGGCTTCGTCTTGCAGAAGCTGGCCCACCTGCCGCATAAAGGCGAATACACCGACCATGGCAACCTACGCATCGAGGTAGAGGATGTGGAAGGCACCAGGATTAAGAAACTCAAACTTACCAAGCTCTAGGAGGGGTTTTAAACATGATTGACCCAAGAGGCGAACCATGGGGTCTTGCCCATGTGCTGATTGCGGTGAAGGACGGAGAGAGCGACGTTGACGCGCTGAAGCTGGGCTACGGCGTGGCCCGCAAGAGTCGCGGGCGGGTGACGGTGCTATACGTGGTGGAGGTGCCGCAGGCGCTGACCCTCGATGCCGAAGTGCCGGAAGCGGTGGCAAAGGGTGAAGCTGCCTTGCAGTTCGCCGAGCAACTGGCTGCCGACTATGACCTGGAGGTTGATGGGGAGATTATCCAGGCACGGCAAATTGGCCCCGCCATTGTGGACGAGGTTATGGTGCGCCACGCCGATCTGGTGATTATGACTGCGCGGCTGCATCGCAAGCCTGGCGAGTTCGATATGGGTAAGACAGTACCCTACGTGTTGATCAACGCGACCTGTCGCGTGTGGATCTGCCGTGCGCCGATCGGTGCCGATCAGCGCAACCCCTATCGCTCCAGCGCGATGACCACGGTCAAGTAGCCTGGTGAGGTATGAGGCACGCGGTAAGAGGCATGAGTGAAACCAGCACTTCCAAAAGCGATGACAACGATTCAAGCAACACGCACGTGGGGTGCAAACAACAATAAGAAAAGGAGAGACAACGTTTATGCGAGCAGTAATCATGGGCTGTGGGCGGGTAGGCTCACGGCTTGCCAAACTGCTGTACAAGCAGGGAATGGCGGTTTCGGTGATTGACGAGAGTGTGGATGCGTTTCGGCGGCTCGACCCCGCGATTGACGTGCTGACCGTAACTGGCACGGCGATTGACGAAGATGTGCAGCGGGCGGCGGGCATCGAGGGGGCGGCCGTGTTTGCAGCCGTTACCAACCGCGACAACTCGAATCTGATGGCGGCGCAGATCGCCCGCAGTGTGTTCAAGGTACCGGTGGTGCTAGTACGCATCTACGACCCGGTGCGCGGCGAGGTCTACCGCGAACTTGGCCTGGAGACGATCAGCCCCACCACCATCATCGCTGACCTGTTCTACGAGCGCATTGTCAAGCAACTGGGCAGCCAGTCGCCCGCAGCAGGGCCAACCAGCACCCAACCCGCCGCGCAAGCTGCGGCGCAACCCCAATCTGCGCTACAGTCGCCCCCGCGCCCCATGCCCCAGCCAGCGGCGCAGCCAAACTCGGTTGACCCCACGAAGGGAGGGAATCGCTAATGTACGTTGTTGTGGTAGGCGGCGGTAAGGTCGGGTACTACCTGATCAAGACGCTGGTAAACGAAGGCCATGAAGTGTTGCTAATTGAGAAGAACAAGAAAAAGGTTGATACCTACCTTGATCGCTTCGGCTCGGTGGTGATGCTAGGCGATGGTTGCGAGATCAGCACCCTGGAAGCGGCGGGCGTGGGCCGCGCCGATGTGGTCATCGCCGCCACGGGCGACGATGAGGACAACATGGTGGTCTGCCAGGTAGCAAAAGCGCGCTTCAACGTGCCGCGCACGATTGCCCGCGTCAACAATCCCAAGAACGAGCAACTACTGCGCGATCTAGGCGTGGATGATACGGTAAACCAGACTAACATCACCCTCAACATCCTGGAGCAAATGATCCCAGGGCGCGGCCTGGTCCACCTCTTCACCTTGAAGCACGCCGATCTGGCGATTGTGGAAGCGCGGGTTAGCGCCAACTCGCCAGTCAAAAGCAAGAGCATTAGCGAGACCCAGTTCCCACCCAGCACCGTGATCTCAGCAATCATGCGTAAGGGCCAGCTACTGGTTGCCAGCGGCAGCAGCCGCTTCGAGGAGGGCGACGAGGTTATCGCCATCGCGCAGAAGAGCCAGGAGAACGCCCTGCAAGCCCTTTTCGGTGGCGCAGCGAAGGGGTAAAGAGCGATGCCCCAACCCGACCCCCTTGACGAACTATACGCCACCCTGGCCCGCCGCTGGCCCAACTATCGCGCCCGCGATGGACAGCGGGCGATGTCCGAGGCGGTGGCGCATACGGTGGAGCGGGGTGGCACATTGCTGGTGGAGGCAGGTACCGGCGTAGGCAAGTCGCTGGCCTATTTGTTGCCCGCACTGTTGGCGGTGCAGCACGGCCAGCGAACCCTGATCGCCACCAGCCACAAACCCTTGCAGGATCAACTGGACAGCAAGGATCTGCCGCTGGTCTACCAGATGGCGAAGCAGCTAGGCTGGCAGTTGCCCAAGTGGGTGACGCTGAAGGGCATCGCCAACTATCTCTGCCTGGAAGCGCAGGATGAGGAGCTGCAACACGGCCAACTGCTGGGGTTGGACAAGCCGATGCGCCAATTTGTCGCCTGGCAGGATGATGGCGGGGTAAATTGGGATGGCGACTGGGAGAGCGCCCCCAGCTTCGTCAGCGCGGAGATGCGTAACCGCCTGAGCAGCAGCAGCGACGAGTGCCTGCGCGAACGCTGCCCTCACTTCGCACCCTGCTACGCACTAAACAAACGCCGCGCCGCTGCCTCCGCCGACATCGTGATCACCAACCATGCGCTGCTGGCGCTAGATCTACGCAGTGGCGGCCACGTCCTACCTGGCCCCTTCGATGCATACATCATCGATGAGGGCCATCTGTGGGAGGAGAGTGTAACGCGGGCATTGGGCGCGGAGATCAGCAGCACGGCGATTAGCCGCTTGCTGGGGGGCGAACAGGTACGCCGCCTGGATGGGGAGTTGCGCGACCGCGCCGCCGCTGCCTTCGCCCGCCTGGACGCGGGGGTTAGCCTGATACTACGTGGGGCGAACGATGCCGCCGAAGGCAAGGCACTGCTGACCGGCCCGTTGGTCGCTGGGCGCAAGCTGGCCGGGATGCTGGCAAAGATGGCGGAGCAGATTCGCCCCCGCGCCGCGAAGCGGGCCGCCTTCGTCGCGGCGGTTGACCTGTCCGGCCTGAGCGACACTGCCACCGCCGACGCACTGGCTGATATGTTCGGTGGCGACGACCCTGATGCAGCAATGGACGACGATGAGGGTTACAGCCAGCTTAGTGATGCCGAGGCGGCGGCAGTGCGGGCAGCGAAGCGGCTGGAGTCGGCGGCTACCCGCCTCAGCTTCATCGCCGCGATGGGACGCAACGAATACGTTTATTACGCCGAGCAGGTCGAGGGCGGCTATACCCTGAACGCCATGCCGGTCAGCATCGCCGACAAGATCGCCGACTGGTGGGAGCAGCGTGCCTGCATCGTGACCTCGGCAACCCTCAGCGATGGTGAGAGCTTCGATTTCTTCGCCGCCCGCCTGGGCATCTATCGCCCGCACACGCTGATCGTGGCCTCGCCATTCGACTATAAGAAGCGCACCCGCTTCCTCAACTGGCCGGTTGGCGGGCAGGAAGAAGCGGGCGCGAAATATTATGACCTGCTGGCCGAGCGCATCGCCCTGCTTGCTGGCTACGCCGATGGGCGGGCGCTGGCGCTGTTCACCAGCCATCGGGCGCTGGACGGGGTCCACAAGCGGCTGCTGCAGCGGATGACCGTAGGTGGGCCAACGCTGATGCGCCAGGGTGAGGCGACTCAGTTGCAGCTTGTGCAGCGCTTCCAGGCGGCAGAGCGGGCGTTGCTACTCGGCACTCGCTCATGGTGGCAGGGGGTGGATCTTCCTGGCCTACGCATGGTGATCATGGACAAGCTGCCCTTCCCGCAGCTGGGTGATCCGCTGGTGGCGGCGCGGATGGCGGCGTTGGAGGCCGACGGCTACAGCAGCTTCGGCAGCTACACTCTGCCTAGCGCCTTGATCAGCTTCCGTCAGGGATTGGGCCGCCTGATGCGCCGTGAGGAGGACTGGGGCATGGTGGTCAGCCTGGATGAGCGCATTGCCAACAAGAGCTACGGCCCCCGCTTTATCAACGCCCTGCCTGGCGGGATGAAGCCGATCATCGACCCAGCCATTGCCGTCGAGTGGCTGAGGCGCAAAGTGCGCTAACCCTGCCTTCTACAGATCGATCGCCATCTCATGATAGCGGTGTTCCTCGACGAAGCCGAGCGCGGTGCAGACCTGGTGCAACGCCGTGCCTTCCGGCTCGTTGTGGATGCTGATGATGGTTGCGCCCGCCGCCGCGTGGTTCAGCATCAGGGCGAAATCGGTGGCGGCTGCAGGTTCAGGCAGGACAACGGCGTAGAGTTGTACCTTCTCACCTTGCGGGCCGCGCCGTCGGTACATCATCGCCGCGCTTGTACCCTCAGTATGGGTTAGCTCGATCGCCTCGCCGCCCTTAATCAATAGATTGATGCGCTCCCGCGTCCAGGCGGGTTGTTGGCCCTGCAGCAGCCGATCCATCATCGTCTCCGCTGCAGTGTGGCTGATGCTGGCGGTGCTGGCAAGCTGGGGCAGCGCCGCAGTGGCAATCAGCAGGTCGAGTACGTCACGGCGCGACTTAAACCCGGCGCTTGCGCCCAGCCGCGATGCTTGTGCCGTCTGCAATGGCACCTCAAGCTGAATCTGCGTCAGCCCCAGCGCCCTTGCCACTGCCAGTTGCCGGGCGATCAACGCCTTGCCCGCACCGCGCCCGCGATATTCCGGCACGATGCCGAAGCCGCCCAGCCAGCCGCGCTGGCCGCGAGTTGCCAGCAGTGAAGCGCCGACGAAGGTTTCAGCCGCGAACATCACCACCGAATTGCCCAGATCCATGTTGTTGTATTGACAGTAATAGGCTAGTTCTAGCGGTGACTGTTGCAATGGCAGATACGATTGCTCGTAGCTGCGGTTGATCATCGCCGCCAGTTGCGCCATGCTGTAGCCCAGCGCATCAGTGAAGGTGTAATCGCTCATTGCTCAAGCTCGATCGTCATCTCGTGTTGGCGGTACTCCTCCTCGAAGCCTAGCTCATTGCACACCTGGAATAGCACGCTGTCGTCCGGCTCGTTGTGGACGCGCACGAAGGGCAGGTCGGCGACCACGTGGCGCAGCATGAAGGCGAAATCATTGGCGCTGGTGCGGTCAATCAAGGCCACCGCGTAGACCTGGATGCGATGTTCCAGCCGCTGATAGAGCATTGCGCCAGTCGCGCCGCCGGGGCGGCTGATTACCAGCGCATCGCCACCAGTGACCAGCAGACTGGCCCGCTGCCGCGACCAGGCGGGCTTCTGGCCCTGCAGCAGCCAATCCATGATGTGTTCCGCTTCGGTGGTGGTAAGGCGTGCAGTAGTCGAGTGGCGCGGGATGGCCTCCGCGGCCAGTTTCAACCCAACCACGTCGCGGCGCACCGTGAAGCCGCTGTTTTCGTAGAGCCGCTTCGCCCGCGTATTCTGGGCCAGCACCTCGAGCTGCAGCCCGGTCAATCCTGCGGCACGGGCCACCTCTAGCGTGCGAGCCATCATTGCCTTACCGGCGCCCTTGCCGCGATACTCCGGCACGATGCCGAAGCCTGCCACCCAGCCGCGCTTGCCTCGCGTCGCCACCATGGACATTCCCACAAAGGTGTCGCCGTCGTGCATCACCACCGTGCTGCCCAGGTCGACATTGTTGTTCTGGCAGTAGCGAGCAATTGTGAGAGGTGTGTTCTCGATCGGGAAGTAGTATTCGCGGAAACTCTGGTTGTCCATCTCGCCAAGCTGGGCCATACTGTAGCCCAGTGCATCAGTAAATGTGTAGTCGCTCATGGCCGCCATATTAGCAGATTTGGCGACAAAATGCCAGCGGCAGGTGGCCGACGGTTGCGCGTCACTTTCTTGCCGAGCAAGCGTTCAGTATGGACGAACCGTTGTTCGCCCTGGTCGGGTATGCCAAAACGCGACGCACACCCGTAGCCGACGGTTGCACGTCACTTTCTTACCGAGCAAGCGTTCAGTAGGGGCGAACAACAGTTCGCCCATAGGCATCAAGCTAAGAAAGTATGGAATGAGCTTGGGGGGTCTGGGGGTTCAGCCCCCAGCGGCTCAAGCGCATCAATGCCCATCATATGCAACCCGCTGGCGGCGCGGCCAAGCCAGGGGTGCGGCAAACCTGCAGCATTGAAGCAGGGCAGCAGCTGTGGGCTGCACCCCCAGACCCCCAGAGAGCCATCGCCATTAGGCACAAATCAGCAGGATGTGGGCGGCTGTTTCCTTAGCTTGATGCCTATCAGCAAAGCGTTGTTCGCCCTGACCTGATCGGGTATGCCAAAACGCTGGCGCACATCCCTGGGCCGAACGCAGGCTAGACAATCCCGCAACCATGTGGTAGAATATTATTACATTCGTAAGGGGCGCGTGCCACGCCCAGTCAGGGTTGCGATCTGCAATCTGCAATTACGATGCGTGAGCCAATGTTGTCTCATCCAAACAATGGAGGTACAAATCCGTGATTACGCCCGCCCGCAGTTTCGTAATTCGCAATCATTTCTGGCTACGTCGGCTGCATTCCCTACTTGGCATCATCCCCATCGGCGGCTTCATGCTCTTCCACCTCTATGAGAACTCCCTCGCCATCACTAGCCCGAAGGATTTCAATGCAGCCTCCGCCGCTATCCGCAGCAACCCCTTTATCCTGTTTCTGGAGATATTCGTCATTTACCTACCGCTGTTCTACCACGTTATCTATGGCCTGTACATCATGGCCTACTCGCGGCAGAACCCCATCGGCTACAGCTACTATCGCAATTGGGCCTTCTTTTGGCAGCGGGCCACCGGCATCATCACCCTGGTATTCCTGCTCTACCACCAGCTAACCTTCCGCTTTGGTGATTTCCGCGAGATCTCCGCCAACTATGACACAGTGATGTTCGCGCTCAAAAATGGTTGGGTGTACGTCTTCTACATCGTCGGTCTGGTCGCGGTTGCCTTCCATCTGTGCAACGGCATCTGGGCCTTCCTGGTAAGCTGGGGCTTCACCGTCGGCCCCCGCGCTCAGAAGATCAGCGCTTACGTCTGTGGCTTGCTGTTCATTGCGGTTGCCTACCTCGGTGTCGCGATCGCCACCCACTATTACCTGGCAGGCAACGGGATTACCGGCACGTTCCTCAGTTAGCCTTGCGCCAAATGCAAAGTGATAACCATTCGCTATGGTGCCGCAATAGATTGAGGCAGGGCGAACCGCTGTTCGCTCTTACAGAACTACAGCATCTCCTCGGCTAATTGGTATAACCTTGCACCAACTGCAAAGCGATAACCAGAGGTCAGCATTCGGTTGAATGCTGGCCTCTTTCCTTGCCGCCTAAATAACGCAGAATCAGACCCGTTACCCAACCAAACCCAACAGAATGCTCGTGACGCTAATTTATAATGCTAAAATCAAATCAGAAAGGGGTTAGTTAATCATGCGTACACGCAATCTGTACTACCTACTCACGGCAGTGATGCTGTTCACCCTTATCGCCACCTCTGCTCAAGCGGCAGCTAATTGGCATCAGAGCACCAGAGTCGGGCCACGCTTCCGAAGCGGCAATCAGATATTGGCTGCACCAACTACCGGCGACTTTACCGACATCGGCGCACACTTCCCGATTGTCGGTAGCAGTGATGTGGTCTGGGGTGATTACAATAAAGATGGCAAACTCGACCTCGCGATGACCGGCAACACTGGCATACCAACTCCCGACCTTGCTACGGTTGTCTACCATAACGATGGACAGGGCCAATTTACCCTCGACAGTAGCGCCAACTTCAGCGGCACCAATATCGCTGCGCTGGCCTGGGGTGACTACAACAACGACGGCAACCTTGACCTGGCCCATACAGGCAACAACATTCACGATGTATCCACCGTCAGACTCTATACTGGCGATGGGCAGGGCGGCTTCAGCGAGGATGTAGCGACCAACTTCCCGCCGTTCTTTATGGGTAGTGTAGCCTGGGGGGACTTCAATCACGATGGCAAGCCTGACCTATTGCTCGGTGGGCCGTTCAGTGGGGTTCCCCAGGGGATTACATTGTATCTCGGCAACGGTCAGGGTAGCTTTACCCAGGCTACTCACATTGATCTAAACGCCGGTCAGTTGGTGGTGGGCGACTATAACAATGATGGCAATCTGGACTTTGCGGTTCTATGGCGCAGTCAGACGGATGCCTATACCAGTGTTTATATGGGTGATGGTCACGACAACTTTACGCTTGACCAGAATGCCGTTCTGCCCGGTGCCGACATTGTTAGTTGGGTTGACTACAACAACGATGGCAA
>JANXYP010000414.1 GCA_025355955.1 Chloroflexota bacterium | reverse complement strand
GTGTTACCCACAAGTAGCCTTACCTCACCAGTTTTATCGGCGAGAAACATCCGACTGGAACTTGTCCAAGCCTTGCCGTCGCCTTCAACATTGCCACCTACTATTGGCAACTCCCAGCCGTCGCCCGCAAGCCACATGCCGGTAAACAAGTCTCTAGCCAGGATCTTCGGGTTTGCCGTCTGGTCGAACTCGAAGACGAATTGTGCCTGCAAAGGGGTTAGCCGCACCCGTTCTAGCGTTACTAGCACGCCCTCCACCATTATCGTCTGGTTCACGGTGGTTTCGCTGAAATCATAGACCGGCACGCTGAAGTCGAAGCTAAAAGGGCCGAACACCTCATCAGTGAGCGGTGGCTTTTGAGGCTCGCCCTTTACATATTCTCGAACATCCGGCAGCGTGTCCCTTTTAGCGATAACCACATCATGAATGATCCAGCTTACAAAATCTTTGTAGAACTGCTTGGATGTAGAGGCAAGTAGCTCCAAATGGAGGTTTAGTGTATCCCCATTATCTGTTTCATTTTCACGCAAATAATGATAATAAATGCGCCCATCTCTGATCCCGGGGCCACCACCTGACCAGTAGATCTGGCCTTTGTTTCCAGTGAGGAGGGGCATCTGATACAACATATGACCAGAATAGTTAATGCTGTATTCCATTGCGATAGCGTCCTGGTCGGCGCAGACCCACACCAATTCGACCGTATGCTCGCCAGTTGTCTGGCTGAGGTTGAGGCGTTTGACGTAACCCACCTCTGCCGCTGGCTCAAGGCTGTTTATCCGGCGTTCCCAATCCTGTTGCTTGAACTTACGCTCTTCCATTTCAACCCCCCTTATCGGCCTGCCACACGTAATCAACCCGCCGAAACCTCTCCTCAAACCCTAGCTTGCGGTAAACTTCATATCCCTGGGGCGAAGCCTGCAAGGTAGCGTAGCGGTAGCCGCGTGCTTGCGCTTCTTGTATCGCGGCGCGGGTAATAGCTCTGCCCAAGCCATGCCGTCGCGCCGAAGGCACGGTGCTGACATCGTAGATACCGGCAATGCCATCCGCCAGCAGCAGGGTTGACGACGTAACCGCCTCGTTGTCGAGATAGCCGACGTAGTGTTGCCACGCCCCTTCAAGGTCGAAGCCGAGGCAGGCGTAGGCATCGTGGTATATCTGTATATCTTCCACGCCTGCGCCAAAGCCAGCAGCGGAGGCGCGGCACCAATCGCTCAACGTGTCTGCATCACTCACGCGCTTGACGCGAAGATTGGCTGGGGTGTTAATCTGCGCGTTTCGCTCGTTGAGGTCGGCAACCATAAACGGCTCCTCGCCATTCAACTTGAAACCGTGCGCTAGCAGGTAGTCGCCCAGGTTGGCCGGGCGGGTGGCGGGCAGCACCTGCCAGACAAGCGTGCGCCGCCCTTTCGCCCTGAAGTGTTGCTGCACCCGCTCGATGGTGGCATCAATTTGCTCCGGTGCCAGCTGGGTGATATGCACGCCATTGCCAGGCGGGCCGCCAGAGATGAACCAGGTCAGCCCCGGCTCCTCGTGCAACTCCACGCAGGCCAGGCAGGCGAAGCCAACCGGGTAGGCGAAGTAGTTGGCCTCCATTGCGGCGAACAATTCGGGTCCACTGGGGTTGGTCAGTATGTGAGTCAGAGCATAATCCTTTCTTGACAATGTGCGGGTTGTCTAGTATAATACAACTAGGTACCAACGTCGGGTAAACTGACTAGTAGAACCTCCTGGGGGCGTTACGCTCTGATTTGGTTGTAAGCATGAACCTTTGGCTAATGCTCACTTCCAAACTGGTTCATTATCTGCATAGTCCAAGTTCAGCTTGCTCGTAGGTGAGCAAAGGGCTGCTTGTGGTTAGTAGTAATGAGTTAGAACTTCTCAGACGTAACGCCACCCCTCTATTTTTGCCTACAAATGAACAATGCCATCTAGTGCTTTGTTCGATGCAGCTTTGAGCAGCACGGGATCAAGACGTGTGAAGTAGTTATATCCGGTGTAGTGTTTCATTATTGTGTTGGGTGCCAGGTACTGATAGGCCAGATAGGATGCAACATCGGCAGCCTGGATATAATGTGAGGTTGCTGAGTTGCAGAATACTGGTTCTTCCACCATGTTGACTATAGCCTGCTCTCTGGCTGCCCCTTTACGATGAGGATTCGCCTGGCGCATTGCGTCGAGTAGCTGCGTTAGCTTACCTTGTGAGGTTTGGTCAGGAAAGATCATTCCTTTTTCTGCATAGCTTTTCGGGCCGGGAAAGTTTCGTTCCTCTAGTGTATCCTCGAACCTTTGAATTAGAGTTCTCCATGCCACCGCAAATATATCGTAGCTTGGTGGTTTCCTCCTCTTTTTGATCGCAACGTTGATGATCCGCAAGTTGTCCATAGTGGCAAGTTTATCAGCGAAGTCACGGATAATATTCAGCCTCTTACCCACTGGTATTTTGCTGGCAGAGTTGTAGATGAGCGGGCCAGCGTGCATCTCCGCACCTGCAGGGAAGTGGAACTCGTGATCCACCAGCTTGCGGAAGTCAAGGATTTGCTGCAAGTAGCTGTGCCAATCAAGTTCGTGAACTACCAACCCAGTTAGCACAAAGTAAGGTGAAGGTGAGGCGGCGCTCATACCAGGGTCGCCACTCTCGTCAACGTACATAAGATACATAGCTAGCGGTTCTCCGAAGTGCGCTTCAGCATCAGCACCCCCAGCGGCGGCAGGGTCAGGATAAGCGTGGCGGGATAGTTGCCGTGTGGGGTGGCCTCAGCCCGCGCCACGCCGTTGTTGCCCACGCCGCTGCCCCAGTAGTCGGCGGCATCGCTGTTGAGCAGCTCGCGGTATTCGCCCGCCTGTGGCACCGGCACGTGATAGCCCTCGCGCACCATTGGCGTGAAGTTACAGACTACGACGATCTCATCGCCGTTTTTGGCGCGACGGATGAAGGACAGCACGCTGTTGTCGCTGTCATCGGCTTCCAGCCACTCGAAACCATCCCAGCTAAAGTCCACCTCATGCAACGCCGCTTCAGCGTGGTATAGCGCGTTCAGGTCGCGCAGCCAGGCGGTCACGCCGTGATGCGGTTCCCAGTCCGCCTGGTGCCAGTCGAGGCTGGTGGCGTAGTTCCACTCTCGCCCCTGCCCAAACTCCATGCCCATGAACAGCAGCTTCTTGCCGGGATGACCCCACATATAACCAAACAGCAGCCGCAGGTTGGCGAACTGCTGCCAGGTGTCGCCAGGCATCTTCGCCAGCAGCGAACCCTTCAGGTGAACCACCTCGTCGTGCGAAAGGGCCAGCACAAAGTTTTCGCTGAAAGCGTACATCAGACTGAAGGTCAATTTGTTGTGATGGTAGCGGCGATAGACGGGATCGAGCGATAGGTAATCGAGGATGTCGTGCATCCAACCCATGTTCCACTTCAAGCTGAAGCCCAGCCCGCCCAGGTAGGTAGGCCGTGAAACCATCGGCCAATCGGTGGACTCCTCGGCCACGGTCAGCGCCCCAGGGTAGCTGCCATGCACCAGTTCGTTGAAGCGGCGCAGGAAGTCAATCGCTTCCAGATTCTCGCGTCCGCCGTAAGCGTTGGGTAGCCACTGGCCGGGGTCGCGGTTGTAGTCGAGGTAGAGCATCGCGCTGACCGCATCCACCCGATAGCCGTCGAGGTGGTACTTGTCGAGCCAGAACAGCGCGTTGGAGAGCAGGAAGTTGCGTACCTCGCTGCGCCCATAGTTGAAGATCAGCGTTCCCCACTCCTTGTGTTCGCCGCGACGGGGGTCGGCGTGTTCATACAGGTGAGTGCCATCGAAGTAGACCAGGCCATGTCCATCTTTGGGAAAGTGGGCTGGCACCCAGTCGAGCAGCACGCCGAGATCCGCCTGGTGGGCTTGATCCACGAAATACTGGAAGTCTTCCGGTGTGCCAAAGCGCGAGGTGGGCGCATAATAGCCAACCGTCTGATAGCCCCATGAGCCGTCGAAGGGGTGTTCGCTGATGGGCAGCAGTTCGATGTGGGTGTAGCCCAGGCTCTTGACGTAGGGGATGAGCGTATCCGCCAGTTCGCGGTAAGTCAGCGGTCGCCCCTCACTCCCCCCCCTTACCCCTCCTATAACGGGAGGGGATTGATTAGCAGCGCGCTCTATATTGGAGGGGGATTGATTTGCTGCCCCAATATCGGGGGGGGATTGATTTGCTGCCCCAATATCAGGAGGGGATTGATTGGTAGCGCCTATATGAGGGGGGTTGGTTACTCCCCCACCATCTCGCGGGAGGTTGGGTGGGGGATCCTGCGTGCGCTGCCACGAGCCAAGATGCACCTCATATATCGAAATCGGTGCGTCCAAAGCCTGGCGCTGCGGGCGCTGCTCTACCCAGTCACTATCGCCCCACTGGTGCAGGTTCACATCCCACACCATGCTGGCGGTGCTGGGGCGCATCTCAGCGGCGAAGCCGTAGGGGTCGGATTTGGTGAAGAGGCCGCCATTCTGGGCGCGCACCTCGTACTTGTAGAGCGCGCCCTGGCCCAGCCCCGGCACGAATAGCTCCCAGATGCCGCTGCTGCCCCGCAACTGCATCGGATGCGCCCGCCCATCCCACTGGTTGAAGTCACCCACCACGCTGATTCGCGCCGCGTTTGGCCCCCACACCGCAAAATGTACCCCCTCTACCCCCTCTACGGTGATAATGTGTGCGCCTAGCTTCTCGTAGGTCTGGTAGTGCGTTCCCTCGCCAATCAGATACAGGTCGAACTCACTTAGTTGCAGGGGAAAGCGGTAGGGGTCGTCGGCAACGTAGGCGCGCCCATCCGCGTCCACCACACGCAGGTGGTAAGCATCGCCCGCTTGCTGTGGCGCAGTCACCTCAAACAGATCGCTGCCCGCCAACCTTGCCATCGGGTAGGCTTTGCCGTCGGCGACTAGCTCGACGCTGCGGGTGCGCGGTACAAACACACGCACCGTCGTCCCCTTGCCAGCGGCGTTAGGGTGCGGCCCCAGCACATCGTAGGGTGAATTGTGCCGCGCCTGCCGGATGCTATCCAACTGTTCATTGAGTGAGGTGTCTGCCATAGCTGCGCTCCCCCTTACTGTTGATGCGCTGATTATACTCCCTACTGGCAGGGGGTGCAAAAGGCGAGGGTGCAGTTCATCAGCTTGTGATTCGCATCAGGGCGGACGCAATCCGCCCCTACGACACATAGCAATTTGATGAACTGCACCCAAAAGGCGCTGTGGAAACGACGTAGGGCAGCAAAAAGCCCTTCCCTGTGGGCTAAAGTCCCCACAAGTGGTGAAGGGCAGTAGTGGTGGGGGTAGGCCGCGGTTCGCGGAGTTACCGAGGGTTGGGAGCGTAGCTCCGAGCGGTGCAGCGCATTGGTGCTTATCGAAAGAGTAAATGCTTCAATGCTAGTAGCAACGGCGTGTCTAACAGCGGGACGAGATTAACACGGCGCTAAAGGCGGCATGGCTACAGCGCCAAGCCGCGTAATAAACCTTTGGGCAGGTAAGCAGACGATAAGCCTTAGTAGCGTTGCAAGAAAAGGCTACGCCCCAACCCCCAGTAACCTGGAACGCCGCCTACATTCTTGAGGCGGCGTTCCGTTGGATGTTTGTATTTGTGGGTAAGGATAAGCCCAGCGGGAGAGGCTTAAGCGCACTCAGCACTCAGAAAGTGTCTGAAAAGGGCGAACAACGGTTCGCCCCTACAAACAACGGAACTGCTTTTCAGACACTTTCTCAGCACTCTGCACTCAACGCTGCTTTACTTGCCGGGATACTTCTGCTGAAACATCTCCTTACCTAGCTGCCCGACCAGCACATTGTAGGGCGCAGCGTTCTCAGGGTGACGCTCCAGCCTGGACCGCTCGAAGTATTGCACTACGTAGGATTTGCCGTCTGCTAGAGTTAGGGTTTGCTCCTCGCTGATCGGCCAACCCAGGATGGTCACGCCGCCATTGTTCAGCCAGAAGTTGAGGAAATCGTCGGCCACGCCATGGCCGCTCTCCTGGAAATAGCGCCTGCCGTTGTACGGCGCAACCCGCGCATCCAGCCCGTGCATCTCCCTGCCGATCAGGCCGAGTTGCACCTTGTAGGGGTCGGGCGCTTCGGGGTGATACTCGAACCGCGCCCGCTCGAAGTATTGCACCGCGTAGATCTTGCCATCGCCTAGCTTCTCGCCGATCTCGTCGCTGATCGGGTAGCCGAAGGTGGTAAGGCCGCCGTTCTGCGCCCAGAACTGATAGAAGCTGGTGCTGACGCAGCGCGCGGTTTGCGGGAAGTAGAGCCGCCCCTGCGGACATAGCTGCACCGTAAAGCTCCACGGCTGGGCGTTGAAGTTGCCCGCCGTATCGCCCGCCTGGGCCACCACATAATGTTGCCCCACGCTCAGGCCGGTTATATCTACGTAGGCAGTTTCGCTGCGCCCACCGCTAATCCCCAGCAGGCTGTAAGCGCGGCCATCGAGGGTGAGGCTTTCGTTGATCAGATTGGTCGCACTGCTGGCAATGGTTACCGCAATGCGGGTTTGGATACCACTGACGGTCGCGCCATCAGCCGGGGTTAGCCCGCTGAAGCTGGGCTGCTTACCGCTTGGGGTTGGCGCTGGCGTGGGCGGGGGTGGGCCGCCGTTGGTGACGGTGAAGTTCCAGGCGTAGCCGCCTGCCGCCCCGCTGCTGTCCACCCCCATTAGGTAAACGTTGTGGACACCGCTGGCGAGCGGCAGGTCGGCGTAGAGCGCGACAGTCAGGCCGCCATTGCTAACCGTAGGTGGTGGAAACAGCACTCCCTGCCCGTCAATCGTCACCTGCCATGAGGTGATCGCCAGTTGCCCCTGAATGGTCGCGCCGACGTGTAGGGTTGGCCCTTGCACCGTTGCACCCAGGGCGGGGCTTGGGTTGTAGATAACTGGCATAAACTGCGGTGCGGCATGGCTCTGTCTCAGCCCCACCGCCGCTAGCGCCAGCACGAAGCTGACCGCCACCACCCGCTGCACCCAGCGGACGCGCCTGCGAAACGCTGCCACCTTCATCGTCCACCTCCTGTTTGCTTGCGCGTAATACCAATTAGCGGTGATGCCGCTATAGATTGAGCCAGGGCGAACAACGGTTCGCCCCTACAGAACTATAGCATCGCCTCGGCTAATTGGTATAAGTTCGCGCTGACCAACGCGCCTTCCGCATTCCATTGCATTCATCGAGCAAGGCGCGGCCATATCAATATACTTCTACCTGCTGATTGTACTACTATTGATTTTGACAAGCAAGATGGGTAAGGTAATCATACTGCAAACCTGGGAGGGAAGGAAAGGGGTTTTTGTGCGGTTTTGTTAACCGATAAGGGCGGGATTATCCCGCCCCAACTCAAAACTCAGAGAGTTTGAAAAGGGCGAACCGTTGTTCGCCCCTACGAAAACGGACAGCTATCAGATATTTACTCAGCACTCAGCACTCAGAAAGTGTCTGAAAAGGGCGAACCGTTGTTCGCCCCTACGAAAACGGACAGCTATCAGATATTTACTCAGCATTCAGCACTCAGCACTCAGCACTGGTTAGCCTTCGCCCTGCCCATAATACTTGTAGTAATCGCGCTCAAGTGGGGCGTTATTCATCACCACCCCGATGATGTTGGCCCCCACCTTCTCCAGCAGCGCCTTGGCCCGGCGCGCCAGGTCACGTCTGGTGTGGCCTGCGTTGATCACCAGCAGCACGCCATCCACCTGCGGGGCTAGCACCGCTGCATCGGTGACGGCGATGATCGGGGGGGTATCGAGCAGCAGGAAGTCGGCCTGCCCCTTCAGCGCGGTGATCGCGGCCTGCATCCGCTGCGAACCAAGCAACTCCGCCGCATTGGGTGGCAGCGGGCCGCTGGTCAGCAACACCAGGTTCGGCTCCATCGTGGGTTGGAAGGGGGGGGTGGCAGCGGCATCAGCATCGAGGATCAGGCTGGTCAGCCCATGCTCGTTGGACACGCCAAACAGCTTGTGCAGGCTGGGGCGGCGCAGGTCGCAGTCTACCAGGATGGTGCGCTGGCCCGCTTGTGCCAGGGTGATAGCCAGGTTGGCGATGGTGGTACTCTTGCCATCCTCCGCGCTGGTACTGGTCGCCAGGATGGTGCGGATGGGGTGATCGGGGCTGGCGAACTGGATGTTGGTGCGTAGGGCGCGGTATGCCTCCGCCGCCGCGCTACGCGGATCGTGATGGGCGACTAGCAAGTTGCTAGTTGTTGGTTGCGGTTTGCTTGCCACTTCTTCTCCTTCGCTAATTATGATTTGTGAATTATGAGTCAGTGTGGTTAAGGTGATGTTTGGTCAGAGCCACGCAATTCATAATTCAACATTCATAATTCACAATTTCGGTATCGCTCCCAGTGTACTTAGCCCCAGGTAGCGTTCCACATCCTCGCCATTCTTCAGCGTATCATCGAGCAGGGCGAGACCGATTGCTAGCAGGATACCCAGCACCAGGCCCAGCGCTGCACCTGCTGCAGTGTTAATCGTCTTGCTCGGCTTGTATGGCCTGGTCGGTAGCGGGGCGCGACCCAGCTTCTCGACGATCACCCGCTGCTGTCCGCCAGTGCCGACTTCGCCCGCCTTCTGCGCCACGAATGCATCGCCAATCGCGTCAGCGAGAAACTGGGAGGTGGCGGCATCCTTGTCGTCCACCGTGACGTAGACGATGCCTTTGGTCGGCTGCGCCTGGACGTTCATTGCCCCCTTCAGCGTGTCGGGCGAGATCTCCATCTGGGCGTTGTTGATCACCCGCTGCAGGAAATCGCGGCTGGTAAGCTGGTCGGGGTAGCTGTTTAGCTCCTGGGTCAGGTCCACGTCGCCCTGGTTCTTGGTTGCCAGCAGGCTGATTTGCGATTGATACATCGGCGTTTGCAGCAGGGTTAGGCCGTAGGCCGCGCCAGCCGCAATCGCAGTGGTCAGCACGACCACCCACCAGTATTTACGCAGTGCGGCAAGGTAGTCGCGCAACTGTAGCTGGCTCACGGTAGAGTTCCTTTGTTCGGCACCCTTCCGATTACCGGCAGGTCAGTCACCCGTTGGGCATCGCCGACATCACGCACGCGGTCATCAAGGTACTCGAGTAGGAACGCCAGCGCCAGCCCAATGATCAGCGCCAGCAGCACAATGATTACGGCGCTGGTCAGCTTCTTGGAGCGGTCGTTCTTGACATCATCAATTCCCTTTGGATAATCTATGATTTGAAAGCCAACATCATCGTGAATACCATCACCCAAAAAGCTGCCACCCTTCTGCACCAGAGTGTCTGCAGCGGCCAACACCAGGTTCAATGATTGCTGCGGCTTGTCGGTGGTTGCCACCAGGGTCATGATGCGATGGATACGGCTGGCCCCAATAGTGGAGTATATGTGGTCGCCATCGAGGGTGTAGCCCTGTTGGTAGCGGGAGTCGCTCTTCCGCACTGCGCTAGCCAGGGTGTCAGACACGGTGTTGGCGAAGGTGCGCCCCTTAACGATCTCGTCGAAGTCGTCCACCAGATATTCCGACGAGTAATAGCGATAGTAGCTGTCATAGGTGTAGACATATGTGGCGCTGGTGGTCAGGGTCAGAGGCAAGGTCGCCCCAGTTTCGCCCGTCGAGGTGATCTGCCTCACCACCAACTCGACCGATGCGCCGTAATTGGTGGGGGTCTTCAGATAGTTGAACCCTGCATAGGCCAGAGCCAGCGCGAAGACCAGCGCGACCACCCACCAGCGCTGCCGAATGATGTTCCAGAAATGCTTTAGTTCCAACTATTACCCCCTAAGCGACCCTCATTCTCACAAGACGAGGCGCTACTGATGTTGTCGAACAATTGCCGATGTTGTCGAACAATTGCGGGCGTAGTCTAACACATGGCCGCTAAATTGACAAGGCAGATGGTTCAAGAGGGTGGGTTACCAGTTATTGGGTCAACGTAGGAGCGGGCGGTGGCCCGCCCTGGTTAGGTATGCAAGCAAGTGATGCATAACCTAAATAAGCAAATCGCCTCTTTTTGAGCGTGGCATCACAAATAGCGCCATTAATTATGTATCCTGTCGTATAGGTTGGTGGTGATTTGCCAACCAATCAATATGGGTTTACACTATACTTCGCAATTAGTCCATACAGCGAAGGGCGCACCGAGGTGCGCCCCTACCATCAATCATCCAATCATCCAATCATCTACAATCATCCAATCACTTCCGCCCCAGCCAGCGGAAGGGGATACGGCGGGCCAGGGCAGAGCGGACCGCCAGCCAGTAGCGGGTCAGGCTCTCGCGCTCATATTGGTCGGCGGACTGCTTGCCAAAGCGTTCGCGCACGTAGGCGCTTGCCAGCGGGCGGAACAGGCCGCGGGCGCCGGGCAGCTTCTGGTCGAGTTGCTCGGCGTACTCGTAGGGGGTCTGGTGCGGCGCGGGACCAACCCCGGCCCAACCCGCCCAGCGTACCAGTTTCTCGTAATACTTCGACCCCTCGTACAGCCGCTTGCCCTCGCGGCTCCACAACCAGGCAAACAGCAGGGCGATCAGCATGACGGCAAGCAGACCCCACTTCACCGCGATTGTGGCCGGGCTATCGGGCGGGCCTTGCGGCGTGCTGCTGTTGGCAACCGGTGGCACCGGGGTTGGCACGTTAGGGTCGTGTGGGTTGGGCGTTGGTGAAGTTGCCGCGCTGGGGGTGGGCGAAGTCTGCGCCACCGGCGTAGGGGTCTGCGGCGTGGCGGGGCGATTCTGCCCGCTGAAGCCGGGGGTTGGCTCAAACTGCCGCCAGCCGTAGCCGGGGAAGTAGATTTCCGGCCAGGCGTGGGCGTTGGCCTCGCGGTAGACGTAGGCTCCTTGCGTGCTGTCGTAAGCGCCGGGCGCGTAGCCGACCACTTCGCGGGTGGGGATTTGCAGGGTGCGTAGCAGCACCACCATCGCGGTCGAGAAATCCTCACAATAGCCCTGCTTGCCGGTGAACAGGAAGTAGTCCACGCGGTCAGTGTTGTTGGGCGGCAAGGCAATGTCGGTGCTGTAGGTGTAGTTGACAGGGTCTTTCAGATAAGCCTCAATCGCCTTAGCCTTGTCGTAATTGTCATTTGGTACCCCCGCAACGATCTGGGCGGCCAGGCGGCGGGTTTGCTCGGTGACGCTGTTGGGCAAGCCGAGATAGCGGTCTGTTACCCACTGCGGATAGTTGCTGCCCGCGTTGCGTAGGCTGGTTTCGTCGTCGACTGCGGCGTGTACTACCACTGTGTAACTGTCACCCGTGTTGAGATCCTGAGTAGTCTGCACCCCCATCAGGTCGTCCTGGATCGCCAGTTCGCCGCTGTAATGCAGGAAGAGCGCACGGTTCTGCACCCTCAGCCCGATCGTCACACCATCGGCCTGGAGCGTGGCAATCTCATGCCGAATCGCCTGGCCGATGCTGTTGCCCGCCCCCTGCATCCGCATATTGTCGAGTAGGCTCAGAATCGCGTTGGTGTCGCTCAGGTTGTTGGGCATCGCGCCTGCGGTTAGCATCTGACTCTCACCGGCTTTGAGCAGGTCAATCAGGTTACGTACCGCAACCGGGTGCTGGCGCGAGTCGGCCACGCTAATCGTCACATCCTCCTCGGCCTGCACCCAGGAGACATCGAGCAAAGTCGGCACTGTGGCACTGACCGGGATGTAGTTGGCGAACACTACCTTGCCGTGCGGCGCGACCACAGTGATGGTTTGGGTCATCTCGGTGCGGAGCGCGTCGTCGTTGCGCATCTGCTCATCTTTGCCCAGGGACAGGTTCGATGAGCGGTTGGCGTGCGCTCCCTCGGGTTTGAAGCTAGCCGCTGCGCTATCGCTCTTCCAACCGCCTCCGGTATATTGATCATAGGCGTGCGCCCATAGATAAGTCGGCTGCGCTTCATGGACAATTAGAGCCTCGTTCTGGCTCAGGTTTAGCTTGCCGCCCATGGTGAATGAGCCGCCGAAATTGGTGTAGCTGTAGCTGCCACCGCGATTACTACTCACTCCTGCGAACCAACGGCTGACGTTGGCGTTGAACGCCTCCCACGGCTGATTCCAACTAGATACCCAGCCAGCCACTCCCTGGTTGACCCCATTACTGCCTGGGATGAACCAGAAGGCTAGCGTGATGACCAGGCAGAAGGTCGCGCTGCTGCGTAGGAAGCGCCAGATGATGGTCGGCGAGTAGTTGACCCGTTCGCGATCCCACTTCTGCTCATGCTGGAACAGGTTGAAGCGGGCCAACAGCAGCAGGGCGCTAAAGACGAACAGCAGGAAGTAGATGGTCAGGCTACCAGTGTTTAGCGCGTAGGAGATGTTCACCAGAATTGCCACCGCGTTCGGCGCAACCGCCCACCACGCCCAGTGCGAACGGAAGATGAACCACGCGCTGGTATAAGCTAGCAGCCAGGTCATCGCTGCCAGCACGAAGACGAACAGGATGGTATCACTGCTCGACTGGCCGCTGCTGGCCGCGGTGTACCACAACTGCACCCGCACCAGCAACTCGCGGGCCTTGTCCTGCCAGTCGCCGATGCTATTGTCCATAATCGTACTCATCTGGTAGAAGATGAACAGGATACCAATCAAAGTTCCCAGAATGTGCAACAGATAGCGGGGAACATCGTGCAGCTTTGCCAGCACTAGCCCGCTCATCATCCCTACCAGGGTGACGGGCGAGAGGATCCAGAGGCCGTCCGGCACCCACTGCGCCGCCTGCACCGACCAGGTGACGCTGAACAGCATCAACGCCAGCAGCAGCAGGCTGAACGACCCCTCCTGCAGCCGCCAATTCGCTATTGAGTTAATCGCTCTTTTTATCATGGTTGTCCTGATCTCCGCTGGGCGAGTGCAACCCGCCCCTACAAGATTGCCCAACCAGGGTGAGCGCCCCACCCCTACAGTGCCTGCAATCTACAATCTACAATCTGCAATCTACAATCTGCAATCTACAATCTACAATCTGCAATCACCGCATCACCTTGACCCCGCCCAAACCCTGGGCAAGGGCGACGTTGATTGGCGTACCGTGCTTGACCAGATAACTAGGCACGGCGGTAGCCGCCAGGGTGCCAACTACCAGCATTGAACTGGATGGCTGGTGTTCGTTGGGCTTGACGAAGGTAGCTGGCTCGACGATCACCGCCACTGCCTTGATGCCGCGCTGGGTGAGCGTACCCAATGACCGCGCCCACTTCTCATCTACATTGGGTGTAATTACGATTACGGTGCTGCCTCTGGCGAAGCGCACGCTCTCGGCGGCCAGCACTTCCTCGATTGGCGCACGCCCCTGGGCCTTGAGTGCGGCCAGACTGCGGAGGATGCGGAGCAACTGTCGTGAGCCGCGATCCACGTTGATTACCTCGTGGTGCTGCCCCCAGGCGATCAGGCCGACTGCCCGCTTGTCGGCGAGTAGCCGCCCGGCCAGGCTGGCCGCCACTGCCACGCCGTACTCTTCGGTGCTGGGCGGCAGGTAGACTGGCTGGCCGATGGTGTCGCCGATGTAATCCTCGCTGGCGCGGGGGTCGGGCTTGTCGTCATCCTGCGCTCTGGGGATGTTTGGCACTGCGGTGGGGTTGCCGAATTGTACCGCCATCTCCATATCCAACACAATCCACAGGTCGCTGGTGGGGTCGAGTTCAAACTCCTTGACCATCAGTCGCTGCTGCCGCGCCGAGGCGGGCCAATGAATGCGGTTATATGGGTCGCCCGCAACGTATTCGCGGATGCCGACCGCGTTGGGGGTCAGGTTGAAGCTGCGCGAACGCACCTGCGCCCCGCCGCTCAGTTCGGTGGATGGTAGGCCGAACGCAGCAAGGTCCAGCAGCGGAGGATAGACCAGTACCTCGCGCACCTGTGGTTTGCGCCTCCAGAAGCGGAACAGGCCGAACGGGTCGCCCGTCACCATCACCACTGGGCCGAGCTTGTAGACCCCCCGCTGGCGGCAGACGGTGCGTACCCGCCAGCTTTTGCGCTGGCGGCTGGTCAGGCTCATCACGCAACTGGTGCGGTGGCCGGGCAGGTTGCTGCGGTCGCGCACCTCCACCCACAGCTTGGGGAAGACGCTCTTGTTATTGAGGGTCAGGGTCTCCTCGAAGATTTGCCCCACCTGCAAGCTATCCACCCGCGCCCCGCGATCAATCTCCACCGCACTGAGGTTCATCCGCGCCCAGATCAGCGAACCTATAGTCACCGCCGCTAGCACATAGCCAAGATAGTACAGCACGTGCAGGCCGGTGGCAAGCGCAAGGAAGTAGAGAACCGCGGCGAGGGCAAGCAGGCGTATTCCGTTCATAACGCGGCTCTGACCTGCGCGACAGTAACCGGCCTAACCCCCGGCGCAGGTACGCTGCGTAGCACTTCAGCGATGATGCCCAGGGTGTCCACATTACGGATGCGCGCCGCCGGATTGACGATGACGCGATGGGCGAGGGTGGGCGCGGCCAGCGCCTTCACATCGTCGGGAATGACATAGTTGCGCCCCACCACTGCGGCAAAAGCCTGGCAGGTGCGATAGAGCGCTAGCGACCCTCGCGGGCTGGCCCCCAGGTAAACGTCGGGATGCTTGCGAGTGGCCTCCACAATGCTGACGATGTACTCCTTGACCAGCCGATCAACGTACACTTCCTTGATCGAGGTCTGCATCTGGATCAGTTCATCGCTGTTTACCACCTGTTCCAGATCGTTAATCGGATGGTGCTGCTGCTGGCGATCGAGGATCTCCACCTCATCGGCCCGCGAGGGGTAGCCGAGCGATATACGCATCAGGAAGCGGTCGAGCTGCGCCTCGGGTAGCGGGAAGGTGCCTTCGTACTCGATGGGATTCTGGGTTGCCAGCACAATGAAGGGTTGGGGCAGCGGGTAGGTCACACCGTCCACGGTGACCTGCTGCTCCTCCATCGCTTCCAGCAACGCCGACTGCGCCTTCGGCGTGGCGCGGTTGATCTCGTCGGCGAGTACGATCTGGGCCATCACCGGGCCGGGGCGATATTCGAACTCGGTGGTCTTCTGGTTGTAGACGCTCACGCCGGTGACATCACTGGGCAACAGGTCGGGAGTAAACTGGATGCGGTGGAAGGTGCAGCCCAGGCTGCGGGCAATACTTTTTGCCAGCATGGTCTTGCCCACGCCCGGCACGTCCTCGATCAACACATGGCCGCGGCACAGTAGCGCGACCAGCAGGCTCTGCACCTCGTAGTGCTTGCCGACGATGACCTTCTCGACGTTACGCATCAGCCGTTCACCAACCGTTTTCACATCTTCCATAATTTAGGATGTTTCCTCTCGGTTATGCTTTGTATCTTAATATACACCAATTATACGGTGGGGGTTTGGCTAAGGTTCCAGTGAAAGATTGCAGATTTTAGATTGCAGATTAAAAGAGGCGCAAGTATTACCTGCACCGTTACGAACCCAACCCCTGGCTGGCTTATCCACCACGCGAGGACGATCAGTTCAAGGTAATTATACCATCCTTGCCGCTTGCGTGCCAGTAAACGGTACTTATGGGTCAGGCTTCTAATCATTCTCTCACCGTTTTCTGCCAGCCATAGTTCCGATCTATCACCCTGAAGCCGACGGCGTGATACAGCGCCACTGCTGCTGGCTCGTCGTGGGAGCTGACGTTGGCTACTTGCGCCCCCAGCGCTTTCAGCCGTCGCAGCCCCTCGTGCATCACCGCCTTGCCCAGACCCTGCCGCCAGTGATCGGGGTGGCAGCCAACCGGCTCGAAGGTGCCAGCGCGGTTGGCCGCGTCGTACCAGACGATGCAGTAGGCGGCGAAGCTGCCATCGGGGGCAACTACCACCAGATCCAAGTTGGAGCGATAGGTGGGCAAGGACATTACCCGCCGATGCTTTTCCACGCTCATCCGCGAAGGAGCGAAGGCGGCGCGATGCACCGCTACCCGCGCCTCGATATCCGCTTCGCCCTGCACGTTGCGGATAGCATAGCCTTCCGGCAATAGCACCTCGGTAGGGATATTCTCAAGGTCGCGGATGTGATAAAAGAAAAACTGGCTGCCCCGCAGATAGCCTCGCCGCTGCATGGTGGCAATTCGCGCCGCATCGCTATCGAACGGCCAGGCGGTGAGGGTGGGCGGCTCGTCCGTCTCGGCGGCACGTCTCTGCTCGGCCCAGGCCAGCATCTCATCTTCGATTGGTTTGTATTCGGGATGAACCATCAGGTCAACCTCATCGCGGCGCGGCCAGGCGATGCCCACCACCCGATCCGTGCCATGAAGCCACAAGCGGGCATTGGCAACCGCGCTGGGGTCATCGGCAGTGCCGCGCCACCAGTCCAGTTCGCCGACACTGCAATAGGTCTTGCCCTCGCTCAGGGCGTAAATCTCGACCAGCAGTTGGCGCATCATCGCGTAGTCGGCCTCGTTGGCGTACTGGCGGGGGGTAATAATGCCTGTATCTGGCATTCTATGCTCCTCCGGTGGTTTGGGGGTCGGGCGGGGCGGCTGCTGGCTGGGGCGCGATCTTGTTCATCCGCCACAGCAGCAGGAAGAAGATAGCGAACACCTCCAGCACCAGGAACCCGGCAGGCAGGCGATTGAGCGCGGGGTGGTCAGTGATCGCAACAGCGTGGGTCAGCCGCTCGATGCCGAGCAACATCACGAACATCGCGCCATTAGCCCAGGAAAGGGCGGCGCGGCTGCCCAGACGTACCGCAATCAGCCCGGCCACTTGGATCAGCGCCAACGCACTAAACAGCCCAACCACCGCCCAGGCATTGCCGAGACCCTCTAGCAGATAAACGATCAGGAAGAACATCAGCAGGCCCGCCGATAGGAAGCTGCTGACCAACACGATGGCGCGGCGGCGGATGTTGTTAACCCAGCCTTGCACCACCCTGAATTGCCGCACCAGCCACCCCCAGGCGCTGTTGCTGCTACCCACTTTGCGCGAACGACGCAGGTGTTGCAGCCAGCCACTGTAGCTATACAACCACCAGGCCAGCCAGCCCACCGCCAGCAGCAGCAGCAACACCACCACCCAGGTTTGCAGCGGGAAGCCCTGTGCCGCCTGCTGGATGAGCGATACTTCGCCGTTGGTCGAACTGCCGGTGAACAACGCGAATGCTACCCCACCCAGCCCAGGGATGGAGAGGGCCAGCGAGATGCTGTTGACCACCTTCTCCTTGCGCGTCGCCAGGTCGGTGTCTTCATCCACGAAGGGGTCGTACCAGAACATGAAGGCGTGATAGGCAAACAGGGCGGTGAGGATGAGGAACAGGGCGAAGGCCGAACTGATAATCGGGGTGGACGTATCCCTGGCATCGTGGTGGCTCAGGCTCGCCTCAAACTGCGGGCGGATGATGGTGGCAATGGCGGTGAACAGCGGCAGCGGTAGCACCACCAGGCTGATCATCAGCCGTGCCAGCCAGACCTTGCGGCTGCTGCTTGCCTTGCTAGTCGGGTCAGCCTTTGCGCGGTTGTAAACCTGGACGGATATAGGTGCGGCCTGCCCCTCCGCTTCAATTGTGCGATTGCTCTGCTCCATAACTTACCTCCACTGCTGCCGTTACAACGTTCAGGCATGGTATATTGTAGCCGATTGATGCGTATGGCGCAACCAGCGCATATGGGGCGAATTGTGGCCGCCTGTGGCGCAGACCACAAGATGTAGCGTTGTACCAATTCGCATTTGAGACCACAAAATGTGGTGATTTGGGCCAGAAGCTATTGTGCAACTAAACATAATGTGTTATAATAATCAGTGATGCTGCTTGTGATGCCACGCTCAAAAAGAGGCAGCTTGCGAGGTAGGGGCGCAGATTATCGCGCCGCGGTGAGCGTGCCAACATTCTAAACCAGCATTGTTAAATGACAGTGGTAGGAGGTAGGGGCAAACCTCATTTATGGACAACGAGCAGAAGCGTAAACATCACCCTTTCGCCAATCTGGCGGAGGTCGAGTTCGCCAGGCTACTCAGCTTTTACATTATTGAGTGGCAGTACGAACCCTACTCCTTTCCCCTGCGCTGGCAAGATGGCCGCGTAGTCGAGATGTTCACCCCCGATTTTTACCTCCCCGAATACGACCTTTACATTGAACTTACCACCATGAAGCAGAAACTGGTAACCCGCAAGAACCACAAAATGCGTCTGCTCCACGAGGTCTACCCTGACGTAAACATCAAGCTGTTGTATCGCCGCGATTTCCAACGCCTGTTCGGGCTGTTCGGCACCTCGTTCATCGAAGAGGCGCAAATGAGCGAACAACGGTTCGCCCCTACCGCTAGTGGTTCGCCGTTCGCGCCATCGATTGAGGAGGCCGCCGTTTGATACTTGCGCCCAGCCCCCCGTTTGCCGAGACCCTGATCGGCGAGGAGCGGCTTCGTGCGCGGATCAGCGAACTGGGCCAGCAGATTGCCAGCGATTACGCCGATAGCGCATCGCTGCTGCTGGTTGGGCTGCTGACTGGCTCGGCCTTCTTCCTCGCCGACCTGGTGCGCACCCTCCCCCCCACTATTCCGGTCAACTTCGACTTCATGTCCATTACCAGCTTCAGCCCGCAGGCGGGCAGCGTGCGTATCATCAAGGATCTGGACACTTCGGTTACGGATCTAGACGTGCTGCTGGTCAAGGACATCGTGGATACCGGCCTGAGCGTCAACTATGTGATGCGCGTACTGCGCGCCCGTCGCCCCCGCAGCCTGCACCTCTGCGTGCTGCTGGACCGCCAGTCGGTGCGCCTGCTCGATATCGCCATGCAATACATCGGCTTCACCATACCCGACCACTTCGTAGTTGGCTACGGCATGGACGCACACGGTCTCTATCGCAACCTCCCCTACATCGGTGTGCTACCTCCCGACCGGCAGCAGCCCGCCGCCTTGCGGCTTGCGGGAGAGTGAAGATGGATACCCCTGAACTTACCCCCAATCTAACCCCCAATCTAACCCCAGCCGATGCGCTGCTGCTCAAGCACGCCCACCCCACCTACAGCGACAGCGTGCTGATCTGGGGGGTGGGCAATGGCGCGTTGCCTACCGCAATTGCTGAACGTGGTAATCCCGCCCGCACCATGGCGGTCGACCGCAGCGTGGTCACTCTCGCTGAAGCGGCACGGCATAGCCCGGCGATCGCTTTTGTGCGCCCCATTTTTCTCAGCACCGTAGAGCTACGCAACAAGGTGCCACCTGCCTTCTTCACGCTCGCGCTGGTTAACATTGGCTACGCCGCCAGCAGCGAAGCGGTGGCCGCCGACCTGGCCCGTATCGGCACGCTGCTGCGGCCGGGTGGCACAGTCTACGTGGTGGGCGCGAAGAATAAGGGCATCGACTCGGCGGGCAAGGAGCTTGAGCGCATCTTTGGCGCGGCCCAGTTGGTCGAGTTCAAAAAGGGGCAGCGCCTCTACGTAGCCACGCGCACAGACGGCTACATACCGCCAGAGCTGTCGCCAGAGCTTGAGCAAGAGGTGGAGATACGCGGACAACGCTTCATCCTGCGCGAACGCGCTGGCGTATTTGCGCGTGGCCTGCTCGACCCCGCTACCGCGATGCTGGCTGATGCGATGCTGGTGCGCGCTGCCGATAGCGTGCTGGACATGGGTGGAGGCAGCGGCATCCTCGGCATGGTCGCGGCGCGGCTGTCCGACGTGGGCGACGTGTTCATCACCGACGCGGACATCGAGGCGGTGGAACTGGCCCGCCTGAACATCGAGCGAAACGGCATTCGCAACATAACCGTGCTGGCAGGCGATGGTGCGTTCCCGGTGCGCTACCGCCAGTTCGATGTGGTAGTAACCAACCCACCCTTCCACGCTGGCCGCAACCAGGATACCGGCCTGGCCGTGCGCTTCATCGATCACGCCACCACCGTGCTGCGCTCCGACGGGATTTTCTATCTGGTTGCCAACCGCTTCCTCAAGTACGAGCCGAAGCTAGGCGAATACTTCCGCGAGACACGCGAGATTGCGGGTGATGGCAAGTTCAAGGTACTGGAGATGCGCGGGCCAAAGCGGGGTTTATCTTATACCAGTTCGCTAAGGAGATGCTATAATTCTGTAGGTGCGAACAACGGTTCGCCCTGTCTCAATCTATAGCGGCACCATCGCTAATTGGTGTTACATCTCCTCATTAAGTAGAAGCCCAGGGCCGCCAGTTTGAGTCAGCGGCCAATTGCCCAGCCTCGGCAAATAGCTTGCGCCACTCGGCAGCGGGCAGTGCGGTACGGATGGTGGCGATGATATCCCTGGTTTGCTCGATGTCTTCCTGATTGCCGATCTGTTCGCGCATCTGCAGCGCCTTGAGCAAGCAAGCAAGTGCATCGCGCTGGCGACCCTGATCCAGAAGCAACCTCGCTCCCTTATGCCAGATAGTCGCCTGCCCATCAAGATAGCCAAGTTGTTCGGCCAGCACAAGGCCGCGCTGGTAATGCTGCATTGCCGCTTCAATCTGTCCCAGGTGGTGATAGGTTTCAGCCAGGTTCAGCAGGTCAGTTACTATCCCCTTCTCATCGTTCGTCTGCTGCGCGAGGGTTAGGCCACGCTGGTGGTAGGCAAGCGCTTGTATGTAGTCGCCCCGCTTCGCGTAGATATGGCCCAGGCTGGTCCATACGGTTCCCTGGGGGTGAAGGTATCCAATCGGCTCGGCAAGGGCGAGAACCTGCTGATTATAGCTGATTGCCTGGTCATAATCCTTCAGCCATTCATAGGCAACTGCCACGTTGGATAGCAGATCCAACCGCAGGCGAATGTCGCTCTGTTCGCCAACTAGTGCCAAACCCCGCTGGTAATATATAAGCGCTTCCTGATACTGCCCTAGATTGCGGCAGGCAACACCTAGATTATTGAATGCGACGCTTCGCTTCTCACCGTCGAGCAGCCCCGTAGGTGCCTCAGTCAAACGTTTGCATATGGCGAACGTGCGTGAGTATTCACCCCAACGGTTGAGCAGCAATGACAGGTGTACAAACCGATCTCCACTCATGCGCCATCGCCCTGCAATAAAAATGTCGTAAGCTGCATTATAATCATCGGCAGTGCAGAAGTGATCGAAAGCATATAGCAGTGGCTGCACATCGGCTAGCTGCTGTGGCGGGTTGGTATCAGGGTCGTGAGTGTAGAGGCTTTGGTAGTAGGCGGCAGCAGCGCGGTGGTAGGCTGGCCGATCGGTCAGCCTGCTGTGGGCATACTCACGCACAATCGGGTGCAATTGATAGTAGCCACCCCTACTATCGAGCAAGTTACGACCGGCAAGTTCGTTGCCCAGACTACGTACCCGCGCCTCGCCCCAGCTTGCCTCCCTGCCAACTTCTCTCTCAGTTGGGGGGAGCGGCGTAGCTGGTGTGGGCAAGTGCGCCAGCATCCCTGCCATGGTCGCGGCGCGAACCGGCGCATCGAACACGCTGAAATAGGTGAGCGCCGCTTGAGCGCTGGGCGTGAGCTGGCGGTAGATGCGATCGAGGAAGCGCTCGGCGATGCGCTCGCTCCATGCCGTCTCCTTTAGCAAATCAGCCACGGCGTAGCCCTGGTTGTGGCTGAGGTCGGCAAGGAAGACGAGCGCGAGAGGATGCCCGCCCGCCAGCTTGACCGCCTGCTCAAGCTGATCGGGCGCTGCCTGCACCTCCAGAGCTTCTAGCAAAGCAACCCCATCGGCTACACTCATACCCGCAAGGGCAAAGCGATGCGGCTCGCGCCCCTGGCGGGTGTAAGGCATTTCGCGGGTGGTGATCAGCACGCGGCTGTTGCCCAGTCCCGCAATCGCCAGCTCCAGCAACTCCTGCCAGCCTGCTTCGACACCATCCGGCCCAATGATGCTCTCGAAGTTGTTTAGCACCAACAGTTGGCGAATGTCAGAGTTGCCACGCAGCAAGGTGGCAATATAGTTGGCCTGATCCTGGGGGCGGGGCATGGCGCTGGGATCAAAGTAGAGGCCGAGACTGCTGAGAGCCGCCTCGGTGAAATCGGCGAAGTTGGGGTTGTGGTGCAGGTTACGCCAGCAGACCGTGCTATAGCCCGCGCCCTCGCCATACATCGCCACGAAGGTGCTTTTGCCGATGCCGCCACCGCCGGTGATCGCCACGCAGGTATGTTTGTTAAGGGCCGCCCGCAGCGCCGCCAACTCGCGGGTGCGGCCCACCGCCAGGCGGCTGCTCTCTGGCTGATGCGATGGCGGACGAATGATATCACGACGCTGCTCCACTTTCGCCAGGCGCACGTTGGCCGAGGCTGGGGCGGGTGATACAGCTGGGCTGGGCAATATAGCGGGCGCGGGCAGCGGCGACGCAATAAGCTGATCGAACGGTGGCGCTTCCCAGTCGGCGGCGCTGGGCGGCGGGCAGTTTACTAGCGCTAGCATCTCCACCACTTCGGCTCTTGTGTTGATTGCACCCCACTCCGTCAGGGCGCGCACAATCGCCCGCGCATCCTGATCGGTAAGTTTCGCCTTGTTCGTGCCATTAAGTCGGTAGCTCAACTCCCCGCGACTCAGCCCAATTGCATCCGCCAGGTCGGTCAGGCTGGCGCGACGCTCATCGTCATATGGGGCGCTACGGCGGCAAAGCTCGCGTACCTTATTGCGAAAAGCAGTGAGGTTGTACATAAATCCTGTCTAGTGGGCGTTGGCCCAAAGCTAATTGGTGTGTGGAGGACAACCCAGAATCAAAGCTGTGGCTAGGGATTATTATATCATATGCCGAGTTCCATTTTTGCTCAACACCTTACAAAACCTTACAAAACCTTACAATTTCTCCCCCTTCTCTGAGTAAAATGATAGCGATACAGAGAAAGCGCCGCTGGCAACACCAACGAGCGGGCTACCTCTAGCAACTACGGCGCTCCCGTCTCGCCTCAAGCGGGAGCGTCAACCTCTTTACTATATATAGAATGGATCTCTTGCTATGAAACTCAATCGCATCACTCCGTTTGTTATCGCCGCTTTCGTTCTGGCTCTTATTCTCAGCCAGAGCGCCAGCGTGGCGGTCAAGGCGCAGGTCAGCGGCAATCTCAGCGCTAGCCTCAGCCAGCAGCCCAAAATCCAAAATCCAAAATCCAAAATCCAAAATCCCACCACCTGCAATGGCTTCAGCGCCGTTACCAGCTTCAACTATCCTAACGATAGCAACTCCCTTTCTGCCGTTGCTGCACTCGCCCCCGATAACGTTTGGGCGGTTGGCAGCTACAATGACGGTGTCACTGTCCGCGCCCTCATCGAACACTGGAACGGCTCTGCCTGGACCGTTATGCTCGACGCTGACCCCGGCTCCGACCATGAGTTCTATGGCATCACCGCCCTCGCCCCTGACAACATCTGGGCAGTCGGCACTTCTCATACCGTTGGGAACCATTATTCTACGCTGACCGAGCATTGGGACGGCTCCGCCTGGAGCATCATTCCCAGCGCTAACCCTAACGCCGACACCAGCCAACTCAATGCCGTTGCTGGCGCTTCTGCCAACGATGTCTGGGCGGTCGGCTATTCCAGCCCCTTCGGCAACGGCGTACATAACCTGCTGATCGAGCATTGGGATGGCAGCGCCTGGACCCTCTTCCCCATCGGCACGATCGGCACTGGTAACACCTATCTCGCTAATATTGCCGTTGTCAACGCCAACGAGGTATGGGCGGTTGGCTACTATCAGAATGGCGGCCCTGATGTGGCGCTGGCTCTGCACTGGAACGGCAGCGTCTGGCAGGTTGTGCCTACCGCCAACCCCGGCAACGCTGACTTCAGCGGTGTGACCGTACTTGCCAGCAACAACGTCTGGGCCGCTGGCGAGTATGGCAGCAGTGGCCCCCTACAGACGCTGACCGAGCAGTGGAACAGCTCTACCTGGAACGTCGTTCCCAGCCCTAATGTCGGTGCCACCAACAACTTCCTCGAGAGCGTGAGCGCGCTGGCGGCCAACGACATCTGGAGCGTGGGAGAGGCTTACAACGGCACCCACTATCAGACCACCGCGATGCACTGGGATGGTGGCGCCTGGAGCATCATACCCAGCGACAGCCCCGGCGCGGGTGCCAACAACTTCCACGCCGTGGTTGCGGTGGGATCAGGCGATGCCTGGGCCGTGGGCGACCAATCGGACGGCACCACGGTGCAAACCCTGATCGAGCATTATGCCGTCTGCGTGCCTACTCCGACCCCCACCGATACGCCGACTGTTACTGATACGCCGACCAACACGGATACACCAACCGACACACCAACTAATGCGCCAACGAATACTGCCACTTACACCCCCACTGCTGCGCCCACCGGCACGCCCATGCCTACCAACACGCCGGGCGGCCCCACCAGCACGCCGCGCCCAACTAGCACGCCGATTGCCACCTATACCCCGGCCCCGACTATCACGCCGCAACCCACCAGCACGCCGGGCGGTCCGACCCCGACCGACTGCCCCAATCCGTTCGTGGATGTCACTGGCAACATCTTCTACGTCGCCATCCACGATCTCAACTGCCGTGGGGTGATCAACGGCACCAATGGCACCCACTACTCCCCGGCAGGCACCTCCACGCGCGGCCAGTTCGCTAAAGTCGTGATACTCGGCTTCGGCACGTTGCTTCACACGCCAGGTACGCCTGACTTCAGCGATGTGCCAACCAGCTACTTTGCCTACCTTTACATCGAGAGCGGCTTCCACGCAGGTATCCTCAGCGGCTTCGACACCGCCAGTTGTCAGGCCGCTGGGCAACCATATCCCTGTTACCTGCCCAATCGTCCCATCACCCGCGGGCAGCTTACCAAGCTGGTGGTCAACGCCGCCCACTATCCACTCTTCACTCCGACCAGCGGGCCAACCTTTACCGATGTGCCAACCAGCAATGTCTTCTACGCCAGCATCGAGACAGCGGCACACAAGGGCGTAGTTAGCGGCTATCCTGACCATACGTTCAGGCCGAACAGCAACATCCGCCGCGACGAGATGGCCCAGATCGTCTACAAGGGCGTAACCACGCCCTAAGCAAGCATTGCAACAAGAAAAGAGAAACTATCGATGAATAATCAGTATAAGTATCGTCTCTTCAGCCTCGTCGCCATGGTCCTGATTGGCTTCAGTCTGGCCGCTTGTGGCGGGAGCAGCGTTGGCAGCGACACCAGCAATAACGGCACTCCCGCCATGAGCAACGCCGACTTGATCAAGACCGCAGCCAGCAAAATGAAGAGCGCAAAGAGTTACCATATTGATGCCGATGTGAGTTCTGGCGGCAACGATGTCAAGCTGGGCGCAGATGTTGATGTTACCAACGCGAGCCTGAAGATAAACGCCAATATCAGTGGGCAGGATGTTCAGGTTATCGAGGTGGGCAGTAATAACTATCTCAGCACCGACGCGGGCAAGTCGTTTATCCACAATACTGATGTTGATGCCCTGGCCGCCAGCACGGACGGCTTCAAGAAGACGTGGAACAACTTCAACCCTGCCGAAGCGGATAAGGCAGCCGCGAACATCAAGGATGGCAGCCCGCTCACCGAAAGTATCAAGGGCATCAGTTGCAAGCACATGACCGCCAGCATCAATGATCTGCCCAGCCTGAACGACGTTAGCAGCGGCACCAGCCCTGATGGCTCATTGGACCTGTGGGTGGCAATTGATGGCTCCAGTTTCTGCCAGGAAAAGTTCGTAGGTCAGGGTAAGAATGCTGATTTCAAGGGCAGCGCTACATGGAGCAACATCAACCAGCCGGTAAACATCACCGCGCCACCCGCTGGCAACTAGTTCCAGAAGAAAGGATCAACCTGTGAAGATCAACCGCATCGGCTCCTTCATAGTCCTCGGCCTGGCCCTGGTACTCATCCTCAGCCAGAGCGCCAGCGTGGCAGTCAAGGCCCAGGTCAGCGGCAACTTCAGCGCCAACATCAGCGCTCAACCGACCACTTGCACATAACGCGGCACTTGCGGTGGGCGTAGTGCAGCAGCGATGCAACTGGCAACAGCGGCCATCATACAAGGCTGCCGATGGTCGCAACCTCGACCTCATCGGCAAGGTGGTCAGCCAGCCGGACAAGGATGGCTACGTGACCGTTTTCATCAATCTCAAGTGAGGCATGAGTGATCAGGCATGAGGCTTGAGTGAAATGCACCAGCCTCACGTGCAAAGCAAAGCGCCGCCCCCGCAGGGGCGGGAGAACTGCCGCCCTGCTTCATGCTCATCGTAACCAACCAACTCAATCATCCAGAAAGGATAAACTCGTGAAACTCAATCGCATCGGTTCGTTCATCGTCCTCGGCCTGGCCCTGGTACTGATCCTCAGTCAGAGCGGCAGCATCCCCGCCGCCGCGCACAGCACCCTTAGTGGGGTCACGGCTCAGGTCAACTCGGCAGCGGGCCAAAACCGCAACTCCAAAACCCAGCACCCCACCGACCAGGCACCCTACAAGGTAACGGTGCAAGGGCGGCTCACCGACCCGTCCGGCAACCCGATTACCAGCGCAGTCAACGTCAGCTTCAACGTTTACACCACCACCGTCGGTGGCAGCCCCATCTTCAGCGAGGGGCCGGTCAGCGTCACGCCCGATAGCCGTGGGCTGCTCACCTATCAGCTTGGCTCGACCAGCGTAATCAGCACCGCGCTAGTCAGCCAGTTCGCCAACACCCTCTACCTCGGCCTCACTGTCGGCAGCGATGCGGAGATGGCCCCGCGTATCCTGCTCACCGCCAGCCCTTATGCGATGAGTCTGGCCCCTGGCACAGTGGTCAGCGGCGCTTACGATGCCAGCGGCAACACCACCAACTACGGGGTGATCAATGGGGTCAACCTCGATGGCTCAAGCGTGAGCAATGCGGGGCTGTACGGCAAGGGCGCAACCGGGGTATATGGTGAGGCCGACCCCAGCCGTGGCTTCGGCGGGGTTGCTGGCAACTTTGTTGACAGTGGTGGCTATCCGGGTTCGCAATTTGGCATTTCCGCCACCTCTAACTCCACTGGCGGCGGCGATGGCTACGGCGGCTTCTTTGGCAGTTATGGTGGTGGCAGCGGCAACCAGTATGGCATCTATGCCCTTGCCGGTTCCAGCAACAACCAGCAGCAGGTATATGCTAGCATCGGTGTGGTGGGACTTAGTACCGCCAACAACAACAACGATTTCACCAGTGTGGGCGGTGTCTTCACCTCGACCAACACCAGCCAAGGTGTTGGTGCAATCGGTTACGGCACTACCGCGGTCGAAGGTTTCGCTACCAGCCCCACCAGTAATACCCCCACCCACGGTGGTTATTTCTATAACAACGTCGGCAGCAGCCAACGTGTCGGCGTACAAGGCATTGCCGATGGCACGAGTGGCGGAAGTGTGGTGGAAGGCGCTGAGTTTAGCGCCACCGGCAACAGCAATGCCGATGTCTACGGCGTAACTGCTGGTGCCACTGGGGCTGGCAACGACGCTGCCATTGGCGTTTCGGGTACTGCCCAGGGTGGCAGGTCCTACGGTGGCTACTTCACGGTTAACGGCACCGGCGGGGTCGGTATGTTTGCCCAAGCCAACCAGCCCAGCGGCCTCTCTGGTGACTTCATGTCTAATGATAGCAATGCGACTATCGTTCAAGTCTTTGGGCGCATCCACGCCACCAGTTGCTGCGCCGGGGCTAGCTACGACATCCAGGTGCGCTACCACGGAGGCGAAGCGCTGCACGCGGGCGACATCCTCGCCGCCGATGGGGTGAATGAAACCTTCCAGGGCGTGTCTACCCTGGGTGTGATCAAGGCCACCGCAGACAATGCCGATGCGGCGATTGGCGTGGTGCAATATCCCATCCACAAGAGCATTACATTGAAGGATGGTCAGGATGTCTGGAAGGCGGACGACACCTCCAGCGTTATCCAGCCTGGCGAACTTGCTACCGCCATCGTTCTCGGTCAGATGCAGGTTCATGTTGGCAGCGCCAAGCTCAAGATTGGCACGAGTCTCACGCTCGATGCCAGCGGCAACCTCGCGGTCGCCGATAAGAACGCCACCAACGTAATCGGCAAGGTAGTCAGCCAGCCGGACAAAGATGGCAACGTGACTGTGTTCGTCAACCTCAAGTGAGGCACGAGGCACGAGGCATGAGGCATGAGTGGGGAATTGCATCCATTCTGTCTTCTACCTATCCTGAAAGGAAATCACCGTGAAAACCACACGCAAGCAATCCTGCCTCTCCAGCCGGTTGCGGATCGCCGTTGCCCTGCTCATCGTGGTCGCCACCATTGCGGCTAGCAGCGCCAACTATGCGCTCAACTGGTTCCAGATCGGCGCGGGCGGCGGGGAGGGGGTCCACTCCACCAGCTACCGCTTCAGCAGCCTCACTGTGGGCCAGGGCGCTACAGGCAATACTGCTAGCCAAAGTTACGCCTTCGCCGCTGGCTACCAGCAGGACTTCACCCCGCCACAGCCAACCAACACGCCCGGCGGCCCCACCAACACTCCACGCCCGACCTTCACGCCGATTGCCACCTATACCCCGGCCTCGACTGGCACGCCGCGCTCGACCAGCACCCCGATCGTGCCGACGGTAACGCCGACAGACTGCCCCAACCCGTTCGTGGATGTCACTGGCAACATCTTCTACGTTGCCATCCACTACCTGAATTGTCGTGGGGTGGTCAACGGCACCGATACCAGCCATTACTCACCGGCAGGCACCTCTACTCGCGGCCAGTTTGCCAAAGTGGTGGTACTCGGGTTCGGCCTGCAGTTCTACACCCCCTTCGGCGGGCAGCATGACTTCACCGACGTGCCAACCAGTTACTTCGCTTACCTCTACATCGAAACTGGCTTCCATTACGGCGTACTTAGCGGCTTCGACACCGCCAGTTGCATTGCGGCGGGCATTACCCCACCCTGCTACCTGCCCAACCGCCCAATTACCCGTGGGCAGCTCACCAAGCTGGTGGTCAATGCGGCGCACTACCCGCTGTATACCCCGACCAGCGGGCCAACCTTCACCGATGTGCCGACCAGCAACGTCTTCTATGTCAGCATCGAGACTGCCGCTCACAAGGGCGTAGTCAACGGCTACCCTGACCACACCTTCCACCCTAACAACAACATCCGCCGCGACGAGATGGCCCAGATCGTCTACAAGGGTGTGATTACGCCCTGAAGTTGAAAGCTGAAAGTCGAAGGTTGAAGGTTGAAAGGGGGCGTGCCTTACGGTGCGCCCCTATCTTATGCCATTTCGCGGGGTAGAGAGTGGATTATCCGTAGGCGCGCAGATTTATCGCGCCCATCCATTTTTTGTTTGCGACACCAAGCAAATTGTATAAGAGCCTATAATTACAGCCTCAGTTGGCATATTAGCGTCGGATTGGGGTAGGGACGAATCGCATACGCCCATAGACATCAAGCTAAGGAAACAGCCGCCCACATCATGCTGATTTGTGCCTAATGGTGCTGGCTCTCTGGGGGTGCAGCCCACAGATGCTACCAGGCTTCAATGCTGCGGGTTTGCCGCACCGCCAGCGGGTGGCATACGATGGGCATTGATACGCTTGAGCCGCTGGGGGCTGGAACCCCCAGACCCCCCAAGCTCATCCCCTACTTTCTTAACTTGATGCTTATGGGGCGAATCGGATACGCCCTGCCGCCCAGTGTCCAGGCCAATCGTAGCTACTTCACCTTTCCTGCCAACTGTGGCTGTAATAATAATCCGCCCAATTTTCCGCAAAACCCTTGACAGAACAGAACAATTGTGCTACAATAGCCTTAGAACAAAGGTTCTACAACAGGCAAGGAGGAGCAAGCCGATGGCAAAGCGCAGCAAGCAACCCACCCCCACGGTGGCCCTGACCTACAACCGCCAACGCCGCGATAACGAAGCGTTGTGGACCCGCATCCAGGGTCACGCTGGCATCTATCAGGTGCAGCGGGCGGCGGAGGATACGCATCGGGTGACATTGCAGGCGGCCCAGCCAGTCTGCGATTGCGACACCTATCGCCTGTGGGTAGCACACCAGCGGCCAGGCAAGGGAGCAGCCTGCCCGCATATTGCGGCCCTGCGCGACTGCGGCTTCCTCGCCGCTTGAGCTAATGGGCCGCCCTAGCCGAACCGAGAACTAAGGAGAACTATGAGATGGTAACAGAACTTAACCGCCCCAAACAGGTATCCCCGGAGATTTACGTTTACGCCACCAACAAGAACTTCCTCAACCTCTACGATGCGCTACGCATCAGCAAGGTCAAGGTCGAACTGGCGGGCTACGATAAGGATTCCGGCAAGCAGACCGGCATTGCCGCCGCGTGGCTCGATGCCGACGACCTCAAGCTACTTGCCCATCTGGTGTTGAACCGCCTGTTCGCCGCCGTCGCCAACAACCGCTTCGAGCGCTTTGGCGGCAGCGAGAAGGCCGACGGCCAGTTGGAGAGCCGCACCGTAACCATCGAGTGGGACGATGGCGATGGCAAGTTTGCCCGCTATCCCTACCGCTTGACCATCCAGAACGGCCCCGGCCAGAAGACTGCCACCGGCGCAGTAACCCCCGCTGGCGAACCGACTGCCCGCGTGCAGATGCGGATGCCCGAAGCCGACCTGATGAAAGTGCTGCTCGTCGCCGCCGACTATGTGCGTAACTACGAGCTGATCCACTTCCGCAGCGTGGTGGCTGAGAAGGTGCGCGAACTGGAAGAGCGCTTCGCTCGCCGCGACGCCCAGATTGGCCCACCCGTGCCTGCCGTGCAGCTGCACCCCACCGCCGACGAGGATGAGCGGCCCGCCCGCCCGCCGAATGGCGCAACCAGCAACGGCAATGGCTATGCCCGCCCCGTCGCTAGCGGCAACGGCAACGGCAGCGGCTATGTCCGCCCCACCCCTGCACCACAGGCAGTGGCCGAGGAGGTAGACATACCCAGCAACATCACGCCCATGCGTCGCGCTCAGTCCGCGCCCGCCGCTGTCGAAGGGTCGACCAGTCTACCTGCCCGCGAAGCCGCGCCCCGTCGCAGCGCGTCACGCTAGCCAATTGCAGATTTAAGGATTCTAGCTTGTAGATTCGGGCAACCCTGCTCTAGTATCATAATCTACAATCTACAATCTACAATCTACAATCTACAATCCCCTGCTCCCGCAGAACTTTTGTTGCTAACGCCGAACTTGAAACCGTAAACCTGAACCCAAACCCTCTAACCAAGAGCTAACCAGAACATGAAAGGACGAGTATACCCATGAGTCGCACACTGAACAAGGTCCAGCTGATTGGCCGCCTCGGCGCAACGCCAGAGATGCGCTATACTAGCGCTGGCACCGCCGTCGTCACCTTCAACCTTGCCACCAACCGCTTCATCCCCGGTCAGAACGGGCAGGAGAGCCACGAGGATACCGACTGGCATCGCATCGTGCTGTGGGAGAAGCTGGCCGAGACGGCCAACGAGTATCTGCAGAAGGGCAGCCAGGTGTACATCGAAGGCCGCCTGCAGACCCGTACATGGGACGATCAGCAAGGGCAGAAGCGCTACACCACCGAGATCGTTGCCAGCCAGATGATTATGCTCGACAGCAAGCCCCACGCCGATGACGCAAGCGGCAGCCGCGAGGCCGCCCCTGCCCGCACTAACGGCAGCGGCAACGGCACCAGCAATGGTCGCCATGCCCGCGCCGAGGAACCCGAACTCGAAGCCGAAGAGCTGCCGTTCTGAGGTATGAGGCACGAGGCACCAGTAGCCTCAAAGCCTTAGCAGCCCTGCACTCGCTCCCCTCTCCCGAAATGGGAGAGGGGGTGGGGGTGAGGGTGAGATAAGACCCTGCTAGCCCCGATAACCCAACGCAAACCGCAAACCTTAGAGCGGAGGCGAATGATGATGACTCTGGCATATCAGCAGTTCGGCGGCAAGTACAGCGAAACAGCGGCGCTGCGTAACGTGCTGACCCATATGGGGGCGATGAACCCGCAAAGCGGCCAGCCTTTCAGCGAGGCGCTGCTACTCGGCATCGGCGGTGGGATTGGCGCGGCTTATATCTTGTTCGAGTTTGGCAGCACACCCAGCATTTACATCGGCACCCGCTACCACACCGGCAGCGGCGAGTTTCTGCAAGGCATCACACGGCGGCTAGGCTTGAGCGTAGCAGTGAAGCAGACGGCGGGTGGCAAGGGTGCCGCCAGCAGCCTGAAGGCTGCATTGGAGCAAGGCCAGCCCGCAATCCTATCGATTGACCGCGCCAGCCTGCTCTATCAGGGATTCCCACCCACGCTGATCAAGTATATGGAGCATACAATCGTTGTTTATGGGCTGGACGAACAAGCTGACCTTGCTTACATTGGCGACAAGGCGGCGACTCCGCTCACTGTGAGGATAAGTGAATTGGCCGCCGCCCGCGCCGCAATCACCTCGCAGAAGCACCGTATGATGACCATTGACCTCGGCAGCAAGGTTGCCGACCTATCCGCCGCGATTAGTGATGGTATTCACGCCTGCGCTCAGGCGATGCTCGCACCTGCGATGGGCAATTTCAGCGGCAACTTTGGCCTGAACGCGCTGGCAAAGTGGGCCGATATGATTACCAACCGTAAGGACAAGAAGGGCTGGCCTACTGTGCTGCGGACCAGCGAAGGTCTATACAATGTCCTGGCCTGGGTGTTCAAATACATCGAAACCTTCGACACTCCCGGCAGCGCCTTTCGTCCCATGTATGCCGACTTTCTGGATGAAGCCAGCAATATTATCAGCAAACCCGCCTTGCGCGAAGTGGCGGCGCAGTATCGTGAGCTTGGCATCATGTGGAGCGCACTCGCTGATGCCGCCCTGCCCAATGCGATTGCCACCTTCAGGGAAACGAAGGAGTTGCTGAGGCGCAAGAGTAGTATATTTGCCGCGCAGGGCATGGCCGCCGTGCCGCAGATGCAGCAGGTCGAAGCAAGGTTGGCCGCGCTCAAATCGGAAGTGGCCGCCAACTTCCCGCTCAGTGGCAGCGACGTTACCACCCTGCTTGGCGACCTACATCAGAGCGTGCTGCGTATCCACGAAGCGGAAACTGCAGCAATCACTGCCCTGCAACAGGCAATTGCTTGAATCGGTCACCCAAAACTCAAAACTCAAAGCTATGGACTACCGACCTGCATACCCCACCCGCAAGCCGCTACCGCCTCGTCGCAAGAACACGGCGGAGCAGCCTGCTTATACGCCATCTGCGTTGGCCGCTGCGCCGACCTATTCGGCTGCGCCCGATGATAAGCCGAAGCGTCGCCGCGTTGTCGACAACGATGAAGCCGAGGGGGTAATTGGCGGCGAAGCGGGCGCGGCGGCCACCGTCGAAGGCACGCTGGAGCGCATCACCTTCAGCAACGAGGAGAACGGCTATACTATCGCCAAGCTGCACGTCACCGGCCTACGTCAGCCTCTTACTATCGTTGGCTACCTGCCTGGCGTAAGCGTGGGCGAGGCGCTGCAGCTTGAGGGCAAGTGGGTGCAACACCCTAGCTACGGCAAGCAACTGGCCGTCGAGCGCTATCGCATCGCCACCCCCGCCACCATCCTCGGCCTGAAGCGCTACCTGGGCAGCGGCCTGCTACGTGGGGTAGGCCCGACCCTGGCCGAGCATATCGTCGGCTACTTCGGCAAGGATGTGCTGGATATCCTCGACCACCACCCTGAGCGTATCCACGAGGTGCCGAACCTCGGCCCCCGCCGCGCCCGCGCCGTCGCCGAAGCCTGGCGCGAGCAGCGCACCATCAAAGAACTGATGCGCTTCCTGCAAACCCAGGGAGTGAACGTTTCGCTGGCGCTGCGTATCTACAAGCATTACGGCGACGAAGCTATCGCCATCCTGAATGAGCATCCCTACCGCCTGACCCAGGACATTTACGGCGCGGATTTCGCGGTTGCCGATCGAATGGCGACCAACCTCGGCCTCGCCCCCGACTCCGACGAGCGCATCGCCGCCGGTCTCGTCCACCTGCTGCGTCAGCACTGCGACGGCAGCGGCCATGTGTTCATCACCCGCGCCGCACTCACCATCGCAGGCCAATCGCTGCTGGGCGTTCCCCCCGCCCGCCTCGATTACGTGCTGGATGAAGTGATGGAGGGCGATAGCGTCAAGCTGGAGCAGGTGGAGGGCGCGGCGGTCGTCTACCCCATCAGCCTCTACCGCGCCGAGGTGTTCGTCGCCAATTCGCTCAAGCAGTTGCTGCACACGCCCGCCGACCGGCTGGCCCGCTTCAAGCTGTTCAATTGGGATAAGGCCAGGGATTACATCAACCAGCGCACCGCACTCGACCTCAGCCAACAGCAGCAAGAGGCGGTGCGCGCCGCGCTGACCAACAAGGTGATGGTGCTGACCGGCGGCCCCGGCACGGGCAAGACCACCACCTTGCGGGCGATTATCGAACTGCTGCGGGCGCGAGGTGGCAGCGTCATCCTGGCTGCGCCCACTGGCCGCGCCGCCAAGCGGCTGACCGAGGCGACTGGCGCACCAGCCCAGACTATCCACCGCTTGCTCGAACTCAAGCCCGGCGGCGCGGCGGAGTATCACCTTGCCAATCCGCTCGATGCCGACATGGTGGTGATCGACGAAGCCTCGATGATGGACCTCAGTCTCGCCACCGCCCTGCTCCGCGCCGTGCCACTCGATTGCCACCTCATCCTGGTTGGCGATGCCGATCAGCTACCGCCGGTCGGCCCTGGCAGCGTGCTGCGCGACATCATCGCCGCCGAGACTATCCCTACCGTGCGGCTAAACACCGTCTTCCGCCAGGCGGAGCAGAGCGCGATTATCGCCAACGCCCACCGCATCAACGCCGGTCAGCCGCCCCGCATTGACAATCGGCCCGACGGTGATTTCTTCCTCTTTAGCGAAACCAACCCCGCTGCTGCCGCCACTCTGATCGCCGATCTGGTCGCCGAGCGCATCCCCACCCGCTTCGGCTTCTCCTCGCTGGAGGACATCCAGGTGCTATCGCCCATGCACGCTGGGCCGGTGGGAGTGGAGGCGCTCAACCAGAAGCTGCAGGAGCTGCTCAACCCACCCGCCGCTGGCAAGGCCGAGCGCCGCTTCGGTGAGCGCGTCTTCCGTGAGGGTGACAAGGTGATGCAGATGGTCAACGATTACGACAAGCAGGTGTTCAACGGCGACATTGGCCGCGTGGTAAAGATTGACAACGAGGAGCAAACCGTGCGCGTGCTGTTTGATGCCGAGTGGTCTGCGGCCTACGGCTTCACCGAACTCGACGAACTGAGCCACGCCTACGCCATAAGTATCCACAAGAGTCAGGGCAGCGAATACCCGGTGGTAGTGCTGCCGCTGATGATGGAGCATCGGCGGATGCTTGCCCGCAACCTGCTCTACACTGCGGTTAGCCGCGCCCGCAAGCTGGTCGTCCTCGTCGGCAGCCGCGAGGCGATTGCTACCGCCACCCTGAACGAGCGTAGCGCCACCCGCTGCTCGGCGCTGGCAATGCGCTTGCGCTAGGGCAGTTAAGGGTGTGATACAAGTTATTGGGTAGCTTGTTCGCTGACCAGGGCGGGCCACCGCCCGCCCCTACGTTTACCCAATAACTAGTAACACACCCGGCAGTTAACCACGGCTTGACGCTTGGACAGGCCGATGGTACAATACATACATAACACACTATACAGAGGGTATCTGAGTTGCCGCACCAACTAATTTACGCTCCAAGCACCAAAGAGCATCTAGGCTCACTCACAGCACGCGAACGCTCTATGCTTTTTGATGGGGTTGACAGGCAGCTAACTCATGAGCCAACCAAAGTGACAAGGCAGCGCGCCCCGCTGCGGGATGAGCTTGGCAATCCAACCACCTATTGGAAGCTCCGCATTGGTGCTCTTCGCGTCTATTATTATGTGGAGAGTAAACCAAAAGCATCCGTCAATATCGTGGCGATCGGTCGCAAGGAAGGTGAGCAGGTTCGTATTGGCAGCCAACTCATAAAGATGGATGAGCTTATTAGCTGGCTAAATCAAGAGGGATAGAACTAATTTAGTGATTGGCGAAAAGGATCGAACAATGAAAACTCTCGACATAGACGAAATGACAAGCCTGTTGAATAATCAAGAGCAGCGTGCTAATCAGCAACCCAGAGTGCTAACCGTGCAAGGGGAGCCATATGCTGCCCTCGTGCCACTAGCGAGCCTGAAAACCGGCTCGGATGAACCGGCGGTTGCGGCGCTCAAGAACCTGCTTCGCTTGATGATACACACTCTACCCCAAGCCGCGCTTGAAGATGTATTGGAGGATACCTTCATAGACACCAACCCGCAGCTTGTTAGTATCCTTGACCAGTCGAGGGCGGCGCTGGAAGCCAATGGCGGCTATACCGCCGAGGAGATGCGCCGCGAGTTTGGCCTGCTTAAGCCAGAGACTTAATCAGTAGCGCATCATAGGGAGACCGCCAGGCTCGAAGTCATCCCTGAGCAGTGCCACGGTCACTAACATCAGCAAATCTCCAATATCCGCACCTGGCTGGACAAAAACAAGGCTTGATAAAACATATGGCAGCCCGCTAACCTTGCGGGCTGCCATTATTCCGCCTTGAACTTTCAGCGCACGGTTGGGTCTCCCTGGATTGCAGACTCTATGGTGACAGGCAATAGGCGCAGGTGCTTGCGCTATCTTATGCACCCAAAACACAGCGCAAGGTTACAAGGCATCAATCTAAATGGCACAGATGCAAAGAATGTTGCAAATGCAAAGAACGTTACACACTTTCTGTAAAGCCCTTTATATACAATATGTAATAAACGTGCTATCATGTCTTCAAGATGATAGCGGATCGTCGCTATTCAGGGGCAAGCTGCGTGCAGCGGCGCGGGGTCGTGCCTGTAATTATGGGCGCAGCTTAGTAAAATTAAAGGAGCAGAAACCATGAGCTATTCCAGTAAACCCGGTTTCGTCGCCCTGGCCCTGATGACCATGGTGGCGTTGTTGCTGGCGGCGTGCGATAGTGGCAACCCGACGACCACACCAACCAGCGGAGGCAGTGGCAGCAGTGGTGGCACCAGCGTAGGCAACCCGACTGCCACCACCGATAACAGCACCAGTGCAGGCAATCCCACCCCGGCGACGGCAAGTGGTGGAGGCAGTGGTAGCGGCGGTGTCCTACCTAGTGACAGCTTTGTTGCTGGCCTTGCCACGATCAAGAGCTACCATATGGCGTATACAGCCACCATTGGCACCAACACCAACAAGGTCAATGGCGACTTCATCTTCTCTGACAACGCGAACAATGCCCCCGCCAAGGCGAACATAACCATCGATGATGGTAGCGTGAAGGTCAATTACATAGTCATCGGCAGCACTGCCCTCGAGAGCAAGGGGGGCGGGCCTTATCAGCCGAGCAGCATGGGCAAGCTGGATACCGACGACTATGCTAGCGCGTTTAAACTCGGCCTCCAGATGCTCACCCCCGGCGCGATGAAGGCAGTGGGTAGCGAGGCTATCGCGGGCGTTGATTGCATCCACTACAGCTATAGCAACCCGTCAGCCAAAGTCGGCAACACCCAGGATGATGTCTGGGTGGCGAAGAGCGACAACACGGTGCGCAAGTTGAAGGGGGTCAACGCACCAGGCCCATACGCGAGCACAACGATTTTCACGATCAGCAATGTCAACGGGGTTAGCGACATCACCGCCCCCAAGTGAGCGGCACAAAGGCACGCGGCGGAAGAAGTATCCGCCGCGTGTCTTGCTAACAAATGCACGGGCGTGATTTATCCCGCCCAGGGCGCTTGCCATCCCCTTGCTGCTGTAGTACAATCCTGCTAGACCTTTCCACCTAATACCAATTAGCCGAGCAGATAGTATAAATTGGGCCAGGGCGAACAACGGTTCGCCCCTACATAAATTATAGCAGCACCACGGCTAACTTGGTATAACGCAAGGAGCAAGCCGCCACCATGCCCAATCTCGCCAACTCAGCCAGCCTCGCCGACTTCATCCGCCGCTGGCAGCACACCACCTTGAACGAGCGACAGGGGTCGCAGCGCCACTTCGATGAGCTTTGCGCCACGCTTGGCGCTGACCCCCACGATTACCACTTCGAGGAGCGGGTCACTACCAGCGCGGGGCGGCGCGGCTTCGCCGACGTGTGGCGGCAGGACCACTTTGCCCTGGAATACAAGAGTCCGGGCGAGGATCTGCAGGCCGCCTATCATCAACTCAAGGGTTATAGCGACGAACTGTCCAACCCACCACTGGCTTCTATCACTCGCCGCGCTGGGAGCGCGACTATCCCCGCCTGCAACTGTTCACCATCGAGCAACTGCTGTCCGGCGCAGTAGTGAAGATGCCGCCCACGGTCAACACCTTCAAGAAGTCGCCCGCCGCCGAGCCAGGCGAACAAATGCCGCTGATTGGCTAGGGTTGCGCTACGGCGTAGTCACTCCTTTGTATACAACTTGGGCCATCGCGTCGCGCCTGATGTTGTTGTTGGGCCGGAAGGTCATATCGGAGTAGCCGTTGATTACGCCCTTATTATGGGCGGTCTCGATGCTGGCGAAGAAGATGTTGCTGGGCGGCACATCGGTGAAGCTCTGCTGCCCACCCGTTGGCGTGAACAGCGGGTAGCCCGCCGCATTGACCACCAGCTTGGTTAGCTGCCCCCGTGTAATCGCCAGGTTGGGCAGATAGCAAGGGTACTGCGCCCCGTGTGCGGCACAACTGCCTGCGTCGAAGCCGCTAAGTATCCCCGCATGGTAGCCTGTTTCGATAAAGACGTAGACGAAGTAGCTGGACAGCACATCGCTGAAGTCCAGCCCGCCAGTGGGGGTGTAGAACGGAAGGCCGAAGCCCAACACCACCACCTTGGCGAATTGCCCCCGTGTTGATGTGCCAGCCGGTGAATAGTGAGTAGCGTCAGTGCCGTTGACCACCCCGCGACAGTTCAGATAATGGATGGCGGTGTAGAATATGTTGCTGCTTATGCCCACGAACACGTTGGCGCAGTCGGTGGGCGTGGCAGTGGGCAGCGGGGTGGTAGTTGCCGTCATCGTGCTGGTGGCTATTGGGGTGTTGGTGGCTACCGGGGTGCTAGTGGCTGGCACAGTGGTGCTGGTAGGGGTACTGGTGGGTATTTGGGTGGCCGTAGGGCCGCCCGGTGTCTGGGTGGGTGGCACCGGCGTGGACGTGCCAGTCGGTGTGCTGGTAACTGGCGGCGCGCAGCCGTCGAGTAGCACCGAGACGTTGTTGCTGAGTTCGTTAGCAGTGGCGAAGTCAGGCTTGCCATCGTTGTTGAAGTCACCCACCGCCACCGAGGATGGGAAGCCACCGACATTAGGGCTGTTGGCGAGGGTAAAGCCGCCACTGCCATCGCCCAACAGCACCGAGACTGTGTTGCTGCCACTGTTAGCAGTGGCGAGATCAGACTTGCCATCATTGTTAAAGTCGCCAACCGCTACCGAGGCGGGATAGCTGCCAACATTGGGGCTGCTGGCGAGGGTGAAGCTACCATCACCGTTACCCAACAGCACCGAGATCGTGTTGCTGCTATTATTGGCAACTGCAAGATCAGGCTTGCCATCGCGGTTGAAATCGCCTACCACTACCGAGGTAGGATCGCTGCCCACGGCGGGGCTGATGGTGTTAGTGAAAGTGCCGTCACCGTTGCCCAACAGAACCCCGAGCCTGCCGCTGCCACTGTTAGCAATGGCGAGATCGAGCTTGCCATCATGGTTGAAGTCACCCATGACTATCGAGACGGGAAGGCTACCGCCGACAAGGGGGTTGCTGGCGAGGGTGAAGCCACCGCTACCGTCGCCCAGCAGCACCGCGACCGTGTCGGCTTCTTCTTGGGTAACCGCGAGGTCGAGCTTGCCATCGTGGTTGAAGTCACCCACCACCAACGAGGATGGGTTGCTGGTAACGGCGGGGCTGCTGGCTAGAGTGAAGGAGCCTGTGCCATCGCCCAAAAGCACCGAGACGTTGTTGCTGAGAAAGTTGGCAACCGCGAGGTCGGGCTTGCCATCATGGTTGAAGTCGCCTACTGCTACTGCGATGGGATGAGTGCCGACACCGATACTGCTGGCGAGAGTGAAGCCGCCGCTACCGTCGCCCAGCAGTACCGAGACTGTGTTGCTGTAATAGTTGGCAGTGGCGAGGTCAGGTTTGCCATCATGGTTGAAGTCGCCCGTCGCTACCGACCAGGGGTTACTGCCAACATTGGGGCTGGGGGCGGCAGTGAAGAAGCTATCGCCCAGCGGCGGGCTGGTGTTGAGCAGCACCGAGACTGAGTGGCTGCCGCTATTGGCGGTAGCGAAGTCGGCCTTGCCGTCGTTATTGAAGTCATCCACCGCTACCGACCAGGGGTCGCTGCCAACACTGGGGCTGCTAGCGAGAGAGAAGGTGCCGTCGCCATTGCCCAGCAGCACCGAGACATTGCTGCTGTTGCTATTGGCGGTGACAAGATCGAGTCTGCCATCATTGTTGAAATCCCCCACCGCTACCGAGAAGGGACTGTTACCGACTGGCGGACTGCTGGCGAGGAAGAAGGTGCCATCACCGTTGCCCAGCAGCACCGACACGGTATTGTTGGTGCTGTTGGTGGTGGCTAGGTCGGGTGTGCCGTCGTGATTGAAATCGCCCACTGCTACTGAGTTGGGATTGGTGCCGACCGTTGGGCTGGGAGCGGTGGTGAAACTGCCGTCACCATTGCCCAGTAGCACCGACACGGTATTGCTGCCGAGGTTGGTAGTGGCGAGATCGAGCTTGCCGTCATGGTTGAAATCTCCCACTGCTACCGACGTAGGGAAGATGCCGACAGTTGGGCTGCTGACTAGGGTGAAGTTTCCACTGCCGTTGCCCAAAAGAACCGAGACCGTTCCGCTCATTGAGTTGGCAGTAGCCAGATCAAGCCTGCCATCATTATTGAAATCACCCACCGCTACCGAAACTGGGCCGGTGCCAACTGGCAGACTCGATGGTGCAGTGAAGCTACCGTCACCATTGCCCAGCAGCACCGAGATATTGTTGCTAGCGCGGTTGGCTGTAGCCAGGTCGGGCTTGCCATCATGGTTGAAGTCACCTACAGCTACTGAGTAAGGGCTGGTGCCTACGGCGGGGCTGGGAGCGGCGGTGAAGGAGCCATCACCATTGCCCAATAGCACCGAGACGGTGCTGCTGGTCTCGTTGGCAACCGCGAGGTCCGGACTGCCATCGTGGTTGAAGTCACCCACCGCTACTGAGTAAGGGTTGGTACCTACATTGGGGCTGCTAGCGAGATTGAAGCCGGGATTGCTGTTCACGGGGCAGACATCTTGCGGCGCAGCGATGCTGCCGCTGGGTGCAGGATTGCCCACTGGCTGCCCTGCCTGGCTTGCTGCCGCCAAAGGATGAGTGACGTTGCCGGAGAGCAGTAGGGTCAGTATGCTGATCATTAGCACGATACCAATTCGACGATTGAACATAATTGCCCATCCTCCTACTTTTCTTCTTGTTCCTTTGGGACGTGATGGTTGGTTGTTGCAATTATAGATTAGCACAAAACAAGTGAGATTGTCAATAGTTCCCATCCAGTCCGAATCCCGTCCGATAAGAGAGTTTTCGTCCCCGATGGACACTCAAACCTCAAACCTCAAACCTCAGCACTCATTTCGCGCTCCACACCTCATAAGCTGGCAACCCATCGCGGTGGTAGAAGGTTTTATCCAGATGGAGGGTGAGGCCCAATTTCTTC